>JAFZNK010000300.1 GCA_017550965.1 Thermoguttaceae bacterium | reverse complement strand
TGCCATATCAAAATCTCCTAGTTATGTATTATATAACATAACTAGGAGATTTGCAAGGATAAAATATAAAAAATCCCAAAATTTACGATTATAAAGAACGATACTTATGAAAAACCTAGTGATGTAACACGGGAATCAAGGGTGTAATAGCTATCTAAAGAAAAGAGGCCGCGACGTGTTGAACGTCGCGGCCTCTTCAGTGGAATAAACCCTAAATAAAAGCGTTTGGCCGACAACCAAGAGAAAAATGGAAGAAAGGACGTCTTAATAACGACAATTAGCGGCGTTTCTTTTTGACGTCGCGAAAATCTTTGAATTCAGAAAGGTCGAAGTTTAAGTCGTCAACGTCAATCTCTTCCTGTTTAGCCGCGTTAAGACGCTTCTTTTGTTCCTCGATATTGGGTTTTCCGCCGATTGGGGCGGCGTTAAACTTTTTGGGGCGTTTGACGAATTTGTTTCCGCAAATGGCGCGAAGTTCGTCTTCAACTTCGGCGTCCAACGCCTCGACATCAAATTTTGAATCGATCGTCTCCGGGAAACATTCTTCCATTGCGCCTTTGTCGATTGGAAAATCGGCGTCGTCATAGTCGTTGGGGTTGAACGCAGCGTATTTTTCGTTTAATTCCGCTCCAAAAGGCGAAAGTTCAATCGTCGCGAGCGGCATGTATTTAGGACCGTTGCGTTCCAATTCGCTGGAATAAATAACGACGGAATCAACGGGCGAACATCCAAAGAAGACTTCGGAGCGTTCTTCGATCATTTTCGAAAGGTTGTCAAACGATTCATCGCCGTCACGATCGCGTTGACGCGTTCGCCCAACGGTCATATGCGGACTGAAATCTCTTCCTTCTTTGGGAAACCCCAGCAATTCAAGTTCGTCTTCAATTCTACCGGCCAAATCCTTAAGCTCGTCGACGCCTTCGGAAACGCCGAGCCAAATTGTTCGCGGATGAGCGGAGTCTGGAAAGGCCCCCATTCCCTCAAAGACCAAATCGAATTGTTCAACTTTTGCGCACGCTTTTTCGACTGCGCGAATGAGACGATGGAGTTCCGACGTCGGAACGTTTGGGCCTAAGAATTTTAGCGTAACGTGGAAATTTTCGTCTTCTACCCATTTGACGTTGGGAAAACTATGTTTTATGGGACGCAGGGCTTTTTGCGCCGCCGTCCGAATATTTTGCGCTATTTCTACCGCAATAAAAGCGCGTACTGTCGATTTCATGAAACGTCTCCTTGCCTAATCCCCCTTGATTGCCATGCAAGAGAAAAACAACGTCTTTATTTGCTTAGTTGAATATTATTTCGATGAACGAATTCTTCGTACGGAGAAACGTCGGTTCCTAACGCTTGCGAGAGTTGCGAAGAAGGGCGTCCGCAGATGACGACGCCGTCTTTATAGGAGTAGTTGCTAAGCCCTCGCGCTATTTCTCGATTGTTTTGGTCGACGATCGAGACGACGTCCCCCTTTTTGAAGTCGCCCAGACAACGAACAACGCCGATTGGAAGCAGGCTTTTTCCTCCTTCTTCGAGCGCTTTGACCGCTCCGTCGTCGATAACAAGGACTCCGCTTGGCGCTTGCGCGAATCGGAACCAACGCTTTCGCGCCGACAATTGACGTTGAGGAAAGAAGAACGTGCCGCAATCGACTCCGTCGTAAATTTTCGTAAGAACACGCGGGTCGTCGCCGTTGGCGATAATCATGCTGCCGCCGGAATTCGTGATAACGCGAGCCGCTTTAAGCTTGCTTGACATTCCGCCTTTACTCCGACCTGATTTTTTTTCCGCGACCATTTGCATTAAGTCGGAAGACCAGCGTTTAACTTCGGGAACGAGTTTTGACTCCGGCAACGAAGGATCGCCGGTAAACAGACCGTCGACGTCTGTGAGAAGCACGAGAAGCGGCGCGCTGAAAAGGTTGGCGACAATTGAAGCGAGACGATCGTTGTCTCCAAAAGACAAGCTTAATTCGGCCGAACTTACCGTGTCGTTTTCATTGACGATGGGGAGCGCGCCAATACTCAGGAGGTGAAAAAACGTGTTGCGAACGTTCAAATAGCGTTCTCGTTGGGCCATGTCGTTTGCCGTTAGAAGAACTTGCGCGACGACGACTCCCTTCGCGTCAAATTCTTGCTCGTAACATTGAATTAGCGTTCCTTGTCCAATGGCGGCGACCGCTTGCAACTCAGTGTTTAGCTTAGGTCGCGATTTTAGCCCAAGCCGTCCCATTCCCGCTCCGACTGCGCCCGAACTCACAAGCGTTACGTCGACTCCGCGCTTGCGGATTTCGCAAATCTCTTCGACGAGGTCGTGAATTCGTTCGCGATTTAAGAGCCCGTCCTGGGTTGTCAAAACGTTAGTTCCAACTTTAACGACAAGGCGTTTTGTTGAACGAATAATTTGATTTCTATCCATCTGCATAACGATTGTTTAGCGCAAAGGGAGGCTTGTAAACACAGGAGCCTATATTGTGCAGAGAAAGTCGTTTTTTGTCAATATATCCCAGCGGTTATGTCGGCTGGTTTCGTTTCATTTGTCGCTGAAAGGAAAATTGTTGAACGCCTGATTTCCGTTTCGCGCAGACGAGGCGATTTCCGTTCTTCTTAGTTGTCCGCATTTGTGAAACGCTAGTTTTTTATTCTGTTCAGTATCTTTTCCATTTGGAAATTTAGGATAAAATAGGCAAGGCGTCTGGCAGGCGTTTTACGGCGATGTTTCGACGTTCAGGCGCGCGAGACCGACGCGTTTTTTGCGCGCAACAGCGTTCAAAGAAACTCTGTTTTTTGACGTTTATTTTGAAGACGACGAAAAGGAACTCTGTATGTTAATTTGGCCGGCAATCGATATTCGCGGCGGTCAATGCGTGCGTTTGCGTCAGGGCGACTACGGACGCGAGACCGTTTACGGTTCCTCCCCCGCTTCAATGGCGTTGCACTGGCAAGAATTGGGCGCCAAACGTTTGCACCTTGTCGACCTTGACGGAGCAAAAGACGGAACCACTTCGAATTTTCAAGCGGTTCGCGAAGTTGTTGAAAAGACGCGACCGCTAGGCGTTGAGTGCGAGCTTGGCGGGGGCGTACGATCAGAGGACACGATTAAAAGGCTTCTTGATCTCGGACTGACGCGTTTGGTTGTAGGAACTCTCGCGTTAAAGGATCCGGGTTGGTTTGAGGAAATGTGTCAGAAATTCCCCAACAAGCTCGTTCTTGGAATTGACGCCCGCGACGGCATGGTCGCGACCGACGGCTGGCTTGAGGTCAGCAAGACTCCGGCGGTCGATTTGGCAAAACGTTTTGACGGTCTTCCAATAGCCGCGTTGGTTTATACCGACATTTCGACAGACGGCATGATGCGCGGTCCTAACGTTAAAGAAACGGTTATCATGGCTCAATCGACGACGATTCCGATTGTCGCGTCCGGTGGCGTGACCAAAATTGACGACGTTAAAAACCTCGCGGAAGCCGGTATCCCCGCGTGCATTATAGGTCGAGCGCTATACGAGGGCGCGATCGATTTGGAAGACGCCTTACAATTTGAATGATTTTTGTCCAGGTAATTGACAATGAAACGTCGTGAAGACTCGGAGCGTATCGTAATAACCGGCGTCGGCTTGGCGGCTCCTAACGGGTCGAATTTGGAGGAATATCGCCGCGCTTTGCTCACGAAACAGAGCGGCGTCGTACCGTACGAAATACGTTATTTTGGCAAAACTTTCGCCGGCGTTTGCAACTGCGACGTTTTAAAATATCAGACTCGTCGGGAATTGCGTCGCGGCACACGCGCCGGCAGTTTGGCGATTTATTGCGTTGGTGAGGCTCTTGCCGATTCGGGAATCGATTGGGAGAATGTGCCGAAAGATTCCGTAGGCGTCTACATTGGCGTTACCGAACACGGCAACGTTGAGACGGAAAATGAGATTTACGAGATCAAACAGTACGATTATGACTGTTCTTACTGGTCACACCACCATAATCCTCGAACCGTCGCCAATAATCCGGCGGGCGAAGTAACGCTTCGATACGGCGTCACTGGTCCCCATTATTGTTTAGGAGCCGCTTGCGCCGCCGGAAACGCCGGACTTATCCAGGGCGTTCAGCAATTGCGTTTGGGTGAAGTCGACCTGGCGTTTGCCGGGGGGGTCTCCGAGAGTATTCATACGTTTGGAATTTTTGCCGCTTTCAACGCGCAAAACGCTCTTGCCCGTCATGACGTGGCCGCGAAGGCGTCCAGACCGTTTGATAAAGCGCGCAACGGCATTGTCGTGGCGGAAGGCGGATGTGTTTACACGCTCGAAAGACTTTCCGACGCGAAAAAACGCGGCGCTAAAATTTACGGCGAAATTGTTGGATACGGCATGAATAGCGACGCGACCGATTTCGTTCTTCCGAACGCGGAACGTCAAGCGCAGTGCATACGGAAAGCCTTGCGCAACGCCGAGCTTGCTCCGGATGAAATCGATATTGTCAATACGCACGCCACCGCGACCGTCGCCGGAGACGCTTTAGAGATTGGGGCGTTGCGTTCCGTATTCGGCGAATCAAAAAAGACTTACGTCAATAACACGAAGAGTTTCATCGGACACGCTATGGGCGCCGCCGGAGTCCTCGAACTTGCCGGAAATCTTCCCTCTTTTAACGACGGCGTAGTTCATCCGACGATTAACGTCGACGAACTTGATCCTGAGTGCGAGATTGACAATCTCGTCTTAAACGAACCGAAAGAAGTAGGGAACGTCCGGTATATTCTGAACAATTCGTTTGGAATGGTGGGAATCAACGCCGTTACGATCGTCGCGAAGTACGAGGGAGATTGATTCTCGAGAAGAATCTTTTTTAATGGGCGTTGAGTTTTGGAATAAGATTTAAAAGAACGGTTTGTTTGTCGCGTTGTTTTAAGCGGACGTTCTTTTTTAACTAACGATACTTTAACATTGCTTAACGGCGTGAGTTTTCCAACAGGAACGTCGTCGTAAGGAGTTTTTTAGAATGACGTCGAGTGAATTAAGAGAATCGATCATCGATATTCTTTCGGAAATTGCCCCGGACGAAGATTACGAAGGTTTGAAAGACGACGTGTCCTTCCGCGACCAGCTTGGAATGGACAGCATGGATATGCTTGACGTTGTGCTCGAACTTCGACGTCGCTACAAGCTTTCGATTCCGGAATCTGATTATCCGCATCTTGATTCTATGAATTCGACGATTGAGTATTTGCTTCCTTTGTTGAATAAAGATTGAGCGTTATGAGTCGTGTTCACGATTCGGTAGGAATACTGTGATTATGTCATATCGCAACGAAGGTTTTCCCCGCGATTTCGTTTTTGGTTTGCGCGCATGGTTGGACCTTACGTGCCGTCCAAGGGACGGCTTTTGACGGACCGCGACGTTTTAGAGACTGCGCGGGTTCGTGAGGTAGGCGCGTCGACGTTGTTTTTGAGAGACGTTTGGCGCGATCAGAGTGCAACGATGACATTTTCATAAGGGATAAGGTATTTTTTGAATGGACGTTACTAGTCAAAACGGAGATAGTTCCTGCCGTAATATCGTTATTTTTGACACGACGCTCCGCGACGGCGAACAGTCGCCCGGCGCCAGCATGAATCTTCAAGAGAAATTGCAGGTTGCCGAAGCGCTCGTCGAATTAGGCGTCGACGTGATTGAAGCGGGTTTTCCCATCGCTTCTCCGGGCGACTTTGAATCTGTTCGCGAGATCGCGCGAGTTGTTAAAGGATCTTGCGTATGCGGTTTGGCGCGTTGTGTTAACGCCGATATCGATCGGGCCTGGGAATCGTTGAAAGAAGCGGAGGATCCGCGGATTCACGTCTTTTTGGCGACAAGCGCCATCCATCGTGAATTCAAGTTGCGCATGACCCAGGAGGAAATCATCGCGCGAGCCGTCGCGGGCGTTCAGCGCGCGAAAGGGTACTGTTCGAACGTAGAATTTTCTCCTGAGGACGCTTGTCGTACTGAAATAGACTTCCTGTGCAAGGTAGTTGAAGCGACGATTGCCGCAGGCGCGACGACCGTTAATATTCCTGACACCGTCGGTTATACGACCCCGCAGGAGATGACGACGCGTATTCGCACGCTGATCGAACGCGTTCCCAATATCGATCAAGCCGTAATCAGCATACACTGTCATAACGACCTGGGAATGGCGGTCGCCAATTCTTTGGCGGCTGTTTCGGCAGGAGCGGGACAAATCGAGTGCGCAATCAACGGCCTGGGCGAACGCGCCGGCAACTGTTCTCTTGAAGAAGTCGTTATGGCAATGAGAACGCGACGCGATCTTTTTAAAGTCGATTCGCGTGTTGTGTCGCAAAAACTGGTTCCGACAAGCAGACTCGTTTCCAAAGTTACCGGGTTGAAAGTTCCTCGCAATAAGGCGATTGTCGGTCAAAACGCTTTTGCACATGAGTCTGGCGTTCACCAGGACGGCGTCCTGAAGGAACGCACAACGTATGAAATCATGAGCGCAGAAAGCGTCGGTTTTGCCAAAAACGACCTTGTCTTGGGAAAACACAGCGGGCGCGCGGCGCTGGCCGATCGCGTCAAGTCGCTTGGATTTGAATTGACGAAAGAGCAGTTGGACGTCGTCTTCGACGCGTTTAAGCGTCTTGCCGACTTGAAAAAAGAGGTTTACGACGCGGATATCGTCGAAATTGTCGATCAGGCGACTAATAAACATGCGACGAGCGCCGCCGCTGATTGGAAATACGTCTCGTATCGTTTGACGAGCGGCGTTGACGACGAACCTTCGGTCAAGATCGTCTTGTCGCACGAAAACGTCGAGAAAACGGTTGAATCGAGAGGCGGCGACGGTCCTATTCACGTCATGTTCAACGCGCTTCAACAGGTTGTAGATTTCCCTCTGACGCTGAAAGAATTTAAAATTGAGGCTGTTTCAGGGGGATCGGACGCGCAAGGGAGCGCTTCCGCGCTTTTGGAGGAGCCCAATTCGACTCGCGTATATCGCGGTCGGGCGACTTCTACCGACGTTTTTGAGGCCGCGTTGAAGGCGCTTGTCGACGCCATTAATCGTGTTCAACGCGCTCATTCCAACTCATGAACGTGTTATTTTTTTGCGTCGTCAACATGCTTTCAAACACGTTGGCGGCGCTTTTTGCGTTTATTGACGCCCCATTTTTTTAAAAAGTTTTTTTTTGTTGTTTCTCTGTTCCGATTTTGCCGATTAGGGGAGAAGATTACGTCCAGACGGCGTTTGTCGTTGATCGTTTAGTCGCCGTCATGGGCAGAGCGCTGTCGCGCTTTCACTTGTAGAATTTGGCGTTGGAGAGGAATTCCGTGCTTGCTAAACAATCGTCGCAACCCTTTTTTGGTCCGTCCAATTTGGTTGATCTCGTGCGTTATCGCGCCGCTATTCAGCCGGACGACCTTGCGTTCGTTTATTTAACCGACGGCGTTAGTTCGGAAATAACCCTTACGTATAGCGAGTTGGATCGACATTGTCGCGCGTTGGCGTCATGGCTTCAACGAAATGACATGCGGGGAAAGCGCGCTCTTTTGCTTTATCCTCCAGGGTTGGATTTTATTATTGCGTTTTACGGTTGTCTTTATGCGGGCGTAACGGCGGTCCCCGTTTATCCGCCTCGACGCAATCGTTCAATGCTCCGTATTCAAGCGATTGCGGACAACGCCGAGGCAAGCATGGCGTTGACTACGCAAGCGGTTCTCGAGAATGTCGCTAAAATTATTGACGACACTCCCAACTTGAAGAAACTTCCCTGGAAAGCGACGGACAAGCTTGCCGAAGGTCTTGAGGAATATTGGGAAGATCCTCAAATTGACGCTGAAGATTTCGCGTTTTTCCAATATACTTCCGGCTCGACGGGAACGCCAAAAGGCGTAATGCTTTCCCATCAGAATATGTTGCACAACGCCATGTTGATCGAAACCGGGTTTGAGCATACTCGATCCAGCAAGGGCGTTTTCTGGCTTCCGAGTTATCACGATATGGGCCTGATTGGCGGAGTTATCGAGCCCGTCTACTGCGGTTGTCCCAACGTGATGATGTCTCCGATGTCGTTTTTACTCAAGCCTTATCGCTGGCTTGCCGCCGTTTCAAAGTACAAGGGCACGACCAGCGGGGGTCCCAATTTTGCGTATGATCTTTGCGTGAAGATGATCCGACCTGAATTGGTTGAAACGTTGGATCTTAGCAGCTGGCGCGTAGCGTTTAACGGAGCGGAGCCCGTTCAGGCGGAGACGTTGGAAAAATTCGCGCGGAAATTTGAACCTTGCGGTTTCAAATACGAGTCGTTTTACCCCTGTTTTGGTCTGGCCGAAGGCACCCTTATTGTGACGGGCGGCCTTCGCGACAAGGCTCCGGTAGTTCGTAGTTTTGATCCCGACATGCTTTCCGCGGGGAAGGCCGTGGAAGCGGTCGCCGGAACGGAACGTTCTCGTTCGCTCGTGTCCAGCGGTCGCGCGATTATAGGTCAGCGCGTGGTTATCGTCGATCCTGAAACGCGCAAAGAGTGTTCCGCCGGTCAAGTTGGGGAAATTTGGACCAAGAGCGGTAGCGTCGCGCAAGGGTATTGGAAAAACGAGCCCGAAACGGAACGTTGCTTCCGCGCCCGAATTGCCGACACAGACGAAGGTCCGTTCCTCCGGACCGGCGACCTCGGCTTTATGCTTGAGGACGAGTTGTTTGTGACGGGTCGTATCAAAGACTTGATGATTATTCACGGCGTCAACGTTTATCCTCAAGACGTCGAGTTGACCGCTCAGCGCGTTTCTCCGTTTTTGCGTTTGAACAATGGCGGCGCGTTTATGGTCGGCGATTATAAGAGGGAACAACTCGTCCTTGTACAAGAAGTTGAGCGTCGTTTTAAGCCGGAAGACGCGCCTCCCGTTTTTGAGGCGATCCGCGAAGCGATCGCTTTGGAACACGAGATTCCTATCGACGCGATCGTTTTGATTCGTTCCGGCAGTTTGCCGAAGACGTCGAGCGGAAAGGTCCAGCGTCACGCTTGTCGGGACAGTTATTTAGACGGTTCGTTGAACGTCGTCGCGAGCTGGTCTCGCGAAGAAGATATTAAGGCTCCTGCGCCGACGAGCGCTCGAAATCTCGACTCCTTCACCGAATCGGATAATCCGCTTTACGACTCTGATTCCGGCGCGCGGGGTATGAATCGGGAAAACGCCGATTCCGCGCTTGCCAACGCCGCTAACGCCGCCTGGGAACAGACGAGCGTCGACATGTCCGGCGTTCTTGCGCCGACGAAATCTGTCGGCATGAAGCCGCAAGAGCCGCATAAGCCGACCGTTCCCGCTCGCGCCCTCTCGTACGACGAGACTGTCCGTATCGTACTGGACGAAGTCTATAAAGTCGCTAAAGAGCGCGCGCGCAATCTTACGGTCGATTCCGATATTACGGAACTCGGCCTGGATTCGCTCGAAAGAATGGAGATTTTGGCGTCGCTGGAGGATCGTTTTGGCGGACAATTTCCGGAAACGGTTCTTCCGACGCTCTTTACCGCTCGCGAAGTTGTCGACGCGGTGCGCAAACACCTCGGCGGAGGTCGGATGTTTGACGCGCAAGAGGTCAAGTCGTTTAAAGTCGACGAAACATGTTATGATTTTGCAAAATTCCCCGAATACCTTGCCATTCATGAAAAAATGGAGCTGGCGAAACGTTTGGGAATGAGCCATTTCTTCGAGCCTCACGAAAATCCCGCCGGCGCGACGATTCGCATCAACGGCAAAGATTACATTAACTTTTCGACGTACAACTATATCGGCACGTCGGGCGAGCCGAGCGTTACAGCCGCCGCGCAAGCCGCCGTTGCTCAATACGGCACGACCGCCGGCGCGAGTCGTATTGTCGCGGGTGAAATTCCGTTGCATCGCCAACTTGAGAACGAGATTTCCGAGTTCCTCGGCACAGAGGACACGATCGTTTTGGTGGGCGGACATCAGACGAACGAGAGCATTATCGGGCACTTGATGAACGCCGACGATTTAATTCTTCACGACGCGCTTGCCCATAATTCGATCGTTCAAGGCTGTATCCTTTCCGGCGCAAGACGCCGTCCGTTCCCCCATGGAGATTGGGACGCCGTCGATAAGATTCTGAGCGAACATCGCAATAAATATCGTCGCGTTCTTATCGTCCTGGAAGGCGTGTACAGTATGGACGGCGATTATCCGAATCTTCCGGAATTCATCAAGGTTCGCAATAAGTATAAGACCCTCTTGATGATAGACGAAGCGCATTCGATCGGCGTTCTTGGCGCGACGGGACGCGGCATCGGCGAACACTTTGGAATCGATCGGCACGACGTCGATATTTGGATGTGCACGCTGAGCAAGACGTTTGGAAGTTGCGGCGGTTACATTTCCGGACGCAAAGAACTTGTCGAGTACCTGAAATATACGGCGCCCGGTTTCATGTTCAGCGTCGGTATGCCGCCTGCGCAAGCAGGCGCGGCGCTTGCGTCGCTTCAAATACTCAAAAACGAACCGGAACGAGCGCAAAAACTGCGCGAAAACAGCGCGTATTTTAAAGAATTGGCTCGCGGGTACGGGTTGGACGTAGGTCTTGCGCAAGACACCGGCGTCGTGCCGATTATTATCGGCAATTCGATTCAGACGCTGGCCGCTTCGCATCAACTGTTTTTACGCGGAATTAACGCGCACCCGATCCTTCATCCGGCAGTTGAGGAGCGACACGCGCGCATCAGGTTCTTCCTAACGTCTCTTCATTCGTTTAATCAGATCAAAACGACCGTCGATACGTTGGCGGCGATTCTGGCGGATATGGAAGAACAGAAATAGCGGGGAGTATTGCGGCGAAGTCGTTATTTTCGCAGTAATATAAAACAAAAACGGCGGGGCATCGACGCTTCGCCGTTTTTTTGTCGACTTCTCCCAAGTTCGGAACGATTAAAAACTGGACGAATCTCAAGCGACTCTTGATTTTTTCCTGACGTGTCGCATAATAGTAGATATGATACGTGATCGAACGCTTATGTCGACGTTAGCAACCATGTTCTTCGTCGTTAGCGACGTTAATTTATAAACGACTGTTGTTTGGGGAAAAGAAGGGAAGACGATGTATTATCCGTGGCTGGACGTTCCTGTGTTGACTTCGCCTATGCTCATAGCAATCATAGCGTTGTTGCACGTCTTTGTGTCGCACTACGCTGTTGGAGGGGGCCTTCTGCTTGCCGTTGAGAATTGTCGTTCTCTTCGAGACGGAGATTCTGAATATCGCGCCTATTTGAAAAAACACGCCGGGCACTTTATTGCGTTAACGTTGACCTATGGCGCGATTACGGGCGTTGGCATTTGGCTTTTTATAGGGATAGCCTCGCCCCTTGCGACGGAAGTCTTGATTAAAACGTTTGTGTTTGGCTGGGCGATTGAATGGTGCTTTTTCCTGCTTGAAATAGTGTCTGGTCTGGCTTTTTACTACTTTTGGGACAAATTATCTCCCAGAGCCAGTTCTTTTGTCGGTATGACCTATGCTTTTTCCGCGTGGATATCGCTTGTTTTGATTACCGGAATAACGTCGTTCATGCTTAACTCTGGCGGACTGATTGATAATTGGGAATCGACGGGTAGTTTTTGGCACGCTTTTTTAAACGTTCAATTCATTCCGCAGACAGTTGCGAGAACCGGTTGCGCCTTGACGCTCAGTTCTTTTTACTTCCTTTTCCACGCTTCCTTATTCTGCAAGAATTCGTCTGTTTGCGAAATGGTTACGCGGCATATGCGCATACCGGCCTTTTTAGGCGTTTTTCTATTGGCTTTCGGCGTCGCGGGTTGGCTTTATTTCCTACCTGAATCAAGTTTAGCGACTCTTGAGCGCGCTTCCGCCACGAATATCTTTTCCGGCTTGTTTGTAGGCGTTATTGTTGCGATCGTCCTCATTTTGATTTTTGGTCCCGTCGCTAAACCCAAAGAAACGTCGGTCGGTATGACGTTATCTCTGTCTTTACTTGGGATTGCAGGGGTTGCGATTGGCGAGTTTGTTCGCGAAGCAGTTCGAAAACCTTACGTTGTTGATCGCGTCGTTTATAGCAATCAAATCAAGCGGGAAGACGTCAAACGCATGCGCCAGGAAGGACTCCTTTACACCGGAGTTTGGACGAATTGGCTTCTGGACGAGTTACAGGAAAAAGAAGAGTATCAGAATCTTACGATTTCCTCGGAGAAATTCCTTAATCGACCTTCCAGTCATATTGTCCGTATCGCTCCCGCGCCCGTCGACGAAGGAGAACAGGAGAATCTTGACGACGGCGCGTTGCAACCGTCTGATTTGGAAACGCCTTCGGACTCCGCAGGCGACCTTGTGAGTTTTGTCGATCAAACGGCGGCGGTCGCGCAGTATCCTTCCGGCGGAGGATCCGCTTTCACTCCGGTGGCGACGCCATTGCAACGAGCCGCCAACGAAGTCGACACGCAAAACCGAACAGTAGGCGTCGGATCTTCTCTGCAACAAACCGAGCCCAGGAGTTTACAACCCGTTCAGTCGAATGGAGCTCTTAACGCGCAGACCGATGTCAATACGATTCCCGTGGCCGCTAATTCGACGGTCCCGTCCGAACTTCAGGGGGAAATCGATCCCGACGCGGCGAACGAATTCCAGGGAACGCAACAAATTCAATTATCGGTTAGAGAATTGGACGAGAGTCTTAACGGTCCAATCGGCTACGGCAATCCGTCCCTTTTGAGTTTAAACGTCGAAGATCGACTGCTTTTGGGACGCGCCGTCTTTATGTACCATTGCAATTGTTGTCACGCGGAGAAGAAGGGATATTCCGCGATCGCTCCATTGCTTGCGGGCCGTTCTATCGACGATATTAAAAATTTGGCTTTCGAACTCAATCACACGCATTATTACATGCCTCCCTGGGCGGGAACCGAAGTTGAAGCGGAGCTTTTAGCAGAGTTTTTAGACTCTATTAAACCCGCGTATCCGGAAAACGTTTTCCAAGAGACTCTGCCGAAGAAAGTCAAGAAGGAACGAAAGTCGAAAAAGGTCGAGCAAGAGTCGGAAGAGACTGAATTAGACGGGACGATTGAGCAAGAAGAAGGTTCCGTCGAAGTCGAATCAGTCTCCGGCGGAGCTCTCCTGGATTAGGGCGACGAACTATAGCGTTTGCCGTTTGTTGATAGTCTTCGTTTATTTTGATACGACCGCTTTTCCAATTGGTTCTCGGTCGGGATAATTGACTAAGACGTAAGTGTTTTGATTGGCGTTTACGTTCACTTTCGCAGTGAGCGGAACGCCGATTTTTCTTCCTTGTAGATCGCAAGGACACATCGTCAGTTTGTGTTCTCCGACGGGAATTTCAAAACTCGCCACTTGGATTTTTCCCGGAAGCAAGGCCCAACATCGCGTATCTGCCGACTCTGTCGCTTCCCAAACGATTCCGCCGACGTCCATCGCCAAATTGACCCAGTCGTTGACTTGGCCTACTTCTTTCGCCGCGTAAATAGAACCTTTTTTAACGACGCGTCTAACGACCGCTTTTGCGAGAATCTGATCTTTTACCGCCTCGTATTGTTTTACCGCCATCGAGTTGACGTCGGCGATTGTTTCCGTTTCTCCTTTGTTTTCGCCGTCAATATTGATCCCGACACTTTTTACGTTAGATTCGTTGATCACCAACGACGGAACGGGAACGGGAGCGATTGTGGGAGGTACTGAATATTTGTTAGTCGCGGAGAAGACCTGATCAGCTAAGAGTAGCGCGAATTGAGTCGCTTCTTCGTAGACTTGCTCTTTGTATGGACCGCGTCCTACAAATGCGAACACATAAACGCGTCCGTTTCCCGGCTGGGAGTGAACGCTTGTCTGAGCGCGAACGAGATCTTGACGTCCCTGTTTGAAATTGGGCTGCCAATTAACGACTTTTTCGTAGCAACGCGCCGCGTCGGAAGCGTTGATATAAGTTTTTTCCCAAAGAAGCCCTTCAATGTAAGGACCAAGAGGCACGCGCGGGTAGGCTTTTTTAGGGTTAATTCTTTGGCCTTTGTTTCTTGGGTCTTCAATGAAACCGTTTTGTATAATTTCGTTTTGTTTTGCCGTGATTTGATACGCGTACGCTTGAGCGTCTTTTTCACCGTCGAAAAGATCCGCGATTGCGAGAGTCGCTCTAATGAGAATTTTTTCGTAGTCTTCTCCCGCGTAGGAGTTTATATTGTCGTCTGTCCAATAAGAAAGCAGGTTTTCCGTTGATTGCTGAATTCGCTTTTCCTCAATCGCGTCGAAAGAATCTCGCGCTTGGAGCAGCTTTTCTTTTGCGCCGACGATATTTCCAGAGAACAGCTCAAGACAGGCCTCGTCAAGTGCGAGCACGTCTTTTTCTCGTTGCGGCGAGCGCTTTTGACGTCGTTCAAGCGCCGTTTTGGCTTGTTCAAGGTCGCCGACGTCGTAATAATCCCGGCGAACCTCCCGCAATCGTTCCGCGTAACCGGAGACGCATCCGGAACAAACAACCAAAACGCTTAATGCCGCCAAAAACAGCGGGAAAACGCGCTTTAGGGAAAACGAACGCCTGGTTCGAGCAGTTTTATTCATGGTCTGATCGACAAAAGTATTCATAACGCAACGAATCTTTATAAAGCCCGACAACACGTTTTGTATCTTTCAAAAACGCGATCGCGAGGGCGCTAGAGGATACTCTTATGTCGTTTGCGCGTCAATAGAAAACGGTCGACTTGTTTTATTCGCTATTAACGCTATTATTACCGTTAGAAACGCGCATAGAACGCGCGACTTCACGGAAGTAACGGGAGGATTAAAATGATCTACGCGGATCATGCGGCGACGACGCAACTGTCGCAAACGGCGTTTGAGGCGGCCAGTGAATACCTGTTCGAAGAATATGGCAACGCGTCGAGTCGGTATTCTCTTGGCTCTCGAGCGAAACGAGCCGTCGAATTAGCGCGCGAAAGGGTCGCGGAGGCAATAGGCGCTGAACCGGACGAGATTTTCTTCACTTCCGGCGGTTCGGAAGGAAACGCATGGGCGCTGTCTTGTATGCGCGAAAAAACGAAATCACGGCTCGTCGTTTCCTCTTTTGAGCATCCGTCCGTATACGAGAACGCTCTTTCGATTAGGAAACAAGGCGGTAGAGTTGATTTCATTCCCGTCGATAATTTCGGGTTGATTTCCGTCGATTCTTGTCGCGATATTTTTCGAGGCGGAAGGATTGGGCTTGTGTCCGTAATGTTGGCAAACAACGAAGTCGGGACGATTCAACCGATTAAAACCGTCGTTTCTATGGCTAAGCGTTATCGAACGCTCGTTCATACCGACGCAGTGCAGGGAGTAGGACGTATTCCCGTCGACGTCAACGACCTGGGAGTCGATTTGCTCACTGCTTCCGCTCACAAGTTTAACGGACCGAAAGGCGTCGGATTTCTTTTTAAACGTCGCGGCGTCGTCTTGCCCGCGTTAATTCGAGGCGGGGGCCAGGAACGCGGCGAACGTTCTGGGACGGAAAACGTCTTTGGAATCGTCGCCGCCAGTTTTGCGCTCATGGAGAGCGTAGCCGCGCTAAAAGAGACAGACAAAAAGACGCGCGCGTTAACGCGTCGAACGATCGAGGTTATTGGCGAAGAACTCGACAAAAGCGATTTTCAGGTCATTGGAGACGAACAAAAACGCGCGCCCGGCGTGCTCAACGTTCTATTTCGAAACGCCGACAGCGAGGCGATCGCTATTCTTCTGGATATGAAAGGCGTTTGCGTGTCGACAGGTTCCGCTTGCGATTCCAATAAGAAAACGCCGTCTCGCGTTTTATTGGAGATGGGATTTTCGCCGGAAGAAGCGAGTTCCGCTATTCGCGTTTCCTACGGGCGCGAAAACACGCTTGAAGAAGCGGAAATAGTGGGGAAGACCTTGTGTTTTGCCTATAAAAAATTGAAACGTCGTTAAAAAAAGAACGCGCTCGACGCTATAAAAGACGCCGAACGCGCTTTGCTTTTGGCAAACTACCCCAATTGCCAAAAGCGAGAGGATTCATTCGTGGAGCGATCGGCGAAGTCGAAAGGTTTTTCCGAAACGCCGATTCGTTCTGAGGCGTTGTTTTCAACGATTGCGTTTTTATCGACACGATAGCGTAAACGACGCAGGTTTTACGCGCGTCTTGGAAAAAGTGTCAACGTCCGCTTTCATATCTTTAAACGGACTACAAAGAGAAATGTTTCGCTTAAAAAATTTTTTTTGGAGATTTCTGCGGAATTTTTAGTTCTGATTCAGTAGCTGGAAAAAGGGAACGGGTTATTGAATTGAGAAGCGCGACAAACAAAGAGCGCAAGAGACGCGAATCTAAATAGAGAGAAGAAACAAAAAACGTCCGACGAAGCATAGCTACGCCGGACGTCCTTCTTTCGATAGTTCGACCCGTTCTCTCTTTATCGAAAGAAAGGCAACTCGCGCCTTAAACACGAGCTGCATGCTTACTCCCTAGGCGACGGGAGCTTGCTCGTTAGAGTTGAGACAATGGCTCAACGTCTTTCCTGAGGACGAGGTCCGCCTTGACGAGGTCCCATTCCCTGAGGACCGCCGAAACCAAATCCCTGGGGACCGCCAAAACCCATTCCCTGGGGGCCTCCGAATCCCTGGGGAGCGCCAAATCCAGCGCCGGAACGTCCCATTCCCTGAGGACCGCCGATGATCGACTGAATGAACACCATGAAGCTTGGACCAAATTCTTTTTGAATAGCTTCCGACATTTCTTTTTGTTCCGCTTCGCTGACGACCCCGTCGGAATCCTTATCGAAGGACTTTAAGGCTTCGGTAATTTTCTCGATGATCAGGCCGTTGTCGTCGTTGACGAACTCTGGCTTTTTCCCTTCGGGGAATCGGAATTTCGGACGCGGCATATCGCGCATTTCTTCAAAAGTCAGGAATCCGTCGCCGTCTTTGTCAGCGGCTTTCATGCGATCCTTAAATTCTTGCGGGGCTTGCTCGGGCATCTTCGACAGATCGTATTTTCCATCCGCCGTCATCATGCCGGGACCGCCCATCGGGCCAAATCCCATACCGGGTTTGCGATCGCCTCGAGGCGGCATAGCTTCGCGCATTTCCTCAAAAGTCAGGAATCCGTCGCCGTCTTTATCAGCGGCTTTCATGCGATCTTTGAATTCTTGCGGAGCCTGCTCGGGCATCTTGGACAAATCGTATTTTCCGTCCGCCGTCATGCCGGGGCCGCCCATTGGACCAAATCCCGCGCCGGGACCTCCAAAACCGGGGCGTTGCTGCCCTTGCGGTCCGCCTTGGTTTCTTCCGGGACCGCCTTCAGGACGTTCGCCACGCGCCGGCCCCATAGCGCGGAATTCTTCGTTGTTGAGGAACCCGTCGCCGTCTTTATCGGCGGCCTTCAAGGCGTCTTTACGTTGCTGAGACATTTGCTCCGGCAATTTAGAGAGATCAATCTTTCCGTCTTCAGTACGGGCGGCGGCGAGAAAACCTCCTCCCGCACGACGTTGCGCACGATTTCCTTCGTCTTGACTAAACGCGAGGGTTGCGGTCGACGCGACGAGCGCGACGGCGATAATCAGGGACTTTTTCATTTTATTCTCCTTTTCAGTGGACAAGTCTGTCGTCGATTTCTAATCAAAATCTAGAAAACAAACTCGTCGTTTACGGCTGTTTGAACGCTTGCGGCGACTACCGCCGCTTTCAACGTCAGGGACGCTATGATCATTTTTCACAAGAGACGTTAAATTTGCCTCTGTTGTTTTATACTCGTTTTTCCCTCTCAGAGTTCCGCCAAGAAATTAAATTTTCTTTGTATAATGTAAAAATAAGAAAACCTAAACGTAAAAGCGCGCGCGTTCCTGTTGAGCGAGGAACTCGCGCGCTTTGAGTAATCTTGGGATTAACTCTGTCTTACAGACCGATCGTTTCTCCCTGCGCGCGCGTAATAGCGGCCGCGAGGGCTTTCATGTCGACCGTCGCAGAAACAAAACGGCAGCTTCCGTCTGCAAAGAGCGCGTTGCAACCCGACGGATGCCGACTCCTTGCTTCATACTGATAGGCGCTGCATTCGGAACAACTCCAATCGAACGAGCCGCTTCTGAAATGGTCGCAGGTCGGTTTGTAGTTGATGGGAGCCGTCGTTTTACGGAAGATGTTCGTTCCAACGATCCAGCTGCCATTGTCGTACGTTTTGGGAGTACCCGTTTCGTAAGACGAGGCTTCCATGACCATAATCGTGTTGGACGTTCCGTCGATAATTTCGGCGATTTTCACGGCGCGCGAGGTCAGCATAACGCCAAGTTCGTCGTGGGCGAGCGTCCAGCCGTCTGTTGTCGCGGAACCGTACTCTGAGATTTTTTCAGTAATTACTCCCCCATAATGCGTCGGCGCGAGTTTAAGCTGTTCCAACGCCCAGCCATGGTCGGGATTGTAATAATCAACCGATCGAACTTCGCGGTCCGGATCGGAAGGGCACAAATACATTGGAATTTGCGTTTGTCCGGCTTTTTGGTTATTTTCCGTGTAGACCTTTTGTTTAAAATCCACGAGTTGACGCACGTTTTGCTGTTCGCAGAAAGGAAGCAAAAGAGCCGCCCAACCAAAATAATTGCCGGCGTCGGTTCCGTCCGATTTCACGTCGGTCAATTTTCCCGGCGGGAACGTGCGCAACGTGTCGTGATAATTATGGAAGGACAGACCGATCTGGCGAACGTTATTGGAACAACTCATTCTTCGCGCGGCTTCGCGCGCCGCTTGAACAGCCGGCAGAAGCAGTCCGATGAGAATTCCAATGATCGCGATAACAACCAAGAGTTCGATGAGCGTAAACGCCCGACGAGACGCGGTTCCTTTTTGCCGCGTCAGAGAATTTTGAAAACGTTTCATTGCGAGTCGCTTTCCTCCAATAGCAACGTCGAAAACGTGATTTCGCACTAGATGAGCGAAAAGACGTTGAAACGACGCAAATACGGAGCGACGCTCTTGAGCAGGGGAACGTCCCCGAATCGACTTATTCGTCCATCGCAAATACGTCGACGATAAGATTGTCCGAACAATCTCAAAGACGTGGGAAGGTCTTCTGACTCACGAAATATCTGTTTCAATCTTCTCAACGCGACGACGCGTCAATGATTGACTTCTTTTCAGACAATCGCTTTGTCTGAAATCGTCTCGAAACAGACTGAAAAGGCGGTTCTTTTCTTCGTCTACAGCGGCGAGGACCGTACCGGAATTTGCACCGGTTTCCCTGTTATGCCGTCTTATTCCTCTTAAACGTTAATCGAGGAGAGACGAGCCGCCCACGTCCTCAAAAAGCTTCGACTTTCTTTTGAGAAAGCCGCGCGTTCAGTATACAGGCGTCGCTCTTTTCGTCAACTGTTAACTGCGTTTCAATAGACGGCCAAAATACTTGAAACGAAAGACGTCTGGCGCTATAATACCGTCGGGTCGCTTAGGCGACGAATGTTGTGAGACGTTTTGATTATCTTTAAACAAGCGAGCGTTGTTAAGGAGTTAGAGATGGCTGGTATTGCGGGCGTAGGCGTCTTAGTTATTTGCGTTCTTGTTTTCGGCGGGGCCTTTTTCTTTTGGGGCGTCGGCGTTTACAACGGCCTGGTGAAGTTGAGAAATCGTTATAAGAACGCTTTTGCTCAAATCGACGTTCAACTCAAGCGCCGTTACGATTTAATTCCTAATCTTGTCGAAACGGTGAAGGGGTATTTAAAGCACGAATCGGAGACGTTGGAGGCGGTTGTTCGCGCGCGAGGCGCCGCCGTGGGCGCTAATCAGCAAGCGGCGGCTAATCCCGGCGAACGCGCTTCGATGGAACAACTCAACTCTGCCGAAGGCGCGTTGACCGGCGCGCTTGGCCGTCTTCTTGTCGTTTGCGAAGCTTATCCTGATTTAAAAGCGAACGAGAATATGTTGGCGCTTCAGGAGGAGCTTACTTCCACGGAGAATAAAATCAGCTTTGCTCGTCAGGCATACAACGATTGCGTCATGACGTACAATACGAAGCGCGAACTGTTTCCGTCGAACATTATCGCCGGAATCTTCAATTTTGGCGAAGCGACGCTTTTCGAAATATCCGACGTTACGCAACGCGAAGCTCCTAAAGTATCTTTTTGAACCGTTGGTTTATAGCGTTTAAGTTAATTGAATATCGCCCGAAGGCAACGTTTTATACGACGGCTTTCGGGCCTGTTTCGATTCGATAAAGAAAATCAGGACAATGGACTTTTTTCAGAGACAGGATAAAGCTCGTTCTAAGACCGTCTGGCTGGTGTTTCTTTTTATTTTAGGGCTTTTATCGACGGCTCTTCTTATCCATTTTCTTGTCGCTTTTTTTGTGGCCGCTTCAAAACAGGTCGATTATCGGGTCGAACTGTTTGACCTGGAACTCTTCGCCGTTGACTTTTTAACCGTTTCCTGTTTTATCCTTTTCGTTTCGCTTTTTCGAATTGCGTCGTTGAAGAAAACCGGGCCTGACGGGATCGCCGTTTCTTTGGGCGGTCAGCTGATTCGACGCGGCGATAATTCCCCTCGCGAACGTCGTTTATATAACGTCGTAGAGGAAATTGCGCTTGCTTCAGGATGTCCGGTTCCTCGTGTTTATATAATGCGAGGCGAGCCAAGTATCAACGCCTGCGCGATTGGCACAAGTCCAGAAAACGCCGCCGTATGCGTAACGGCGGGAGCGATGGATTATTTAACGCGCGACGAATTACAAGGCGTTATTGCGCATGAGTTTAGTCATATTGTCAATAACGACGTCAACATTAACACAAAAATAATCGGATATCTGTTCGGATTGGAATTGATAGCGTTGATCGCCGCGTTAATATTTCGAACCGCCATACAAGTTCCTTTTCGCGTCCAAACTTCGCGTTCCAGCAGTGAAAACAAAGACAGCGGCGGCGGACTGACGATTTTATTGGCGATTTTGCTTTTTAGCGGAGCTCTCTTTTTAATAGGATACGTTGGGACTGTTTTTGGCAATCTTATTCGCGCCGCCATTTCGCGCCAACGCGAATATCTTGCGGACGCTTCCGCCGTTCAGTTTACGCGAAATCCTAACGGAATTGCCGGCGCGCTCAAGAAAATCGGCTGTCCTAATTTAGGGTCGCATATTGCCAACTCGGCTTCAGTAGAGGCGTCTCACCTGTTTTTTGGGAGCGTGTTTAAGACTGGATTCTTACAGTCTCTTTTTCAGACGCATCCGCCTCTTGTGCAAAGAATACGCGCAATCGATCCTGATTTTGACGGGGTCTTTCCCACGCGCGTTGAGAAAAACGTCTGGGCTTCCTTGTCGGAAGGGCCTGACGCCCCGGTTGTCCCCGAATCCCTGGTCAGAATTAAAAACGCCGTTGAAAACGCCGCGTATTCGCAATTTACCGGGGACGTCGGTCAGAGCGTTGAGACGAACGTCTCCCCGGACGTTTCGATTCCGGGCGCGTCCGGTTCCATTGGTTTCACTCGCGAAGAACTTTACGGCTCCGCTTTTGAGGACGTTATTAAGCCGTTCGATTCCGTCACTGGAGGCAAAGTCGTCGTCGAGTCTGCAATTTTGGAGAGCGTTCCGGCGATTTGGGACCGCTTTCTTGAAGATTCCCTTTCGGCTCGAGCGACGCTTTACGCCGTTTTGCGTGGAAACGGCGTCGGCGAGGCTCGTTTGCAACGCGATATTATTGAGCAGACGGAAGATCCTCTTTTGAAGGAGAAGTTGGATTTTGCCTGGAAAGCCGTGGAAGCGTTGGGCGACGCGACGCGTCTCGTTTTGGCTCGTAAGGCGATTCCGCTGTTGAAAACGATGAGTTTGGAAGAGTATCAACGTTTTCGCGCGATAACCGTCAAGCTCTGCCAGACGGACGACGTCCTTGATCTTTTCGAATACACGCTGCAGGCGTTGGTCGTTCGAGAACTTGACCTTTATTTCCGTTTGTCGCGCGAACCAAAGATTCGGTATTCGTCGTTCGAATCGATCCTTCCTCCTTTTGCGCTTGTCCTATCGTATATAGCGTACGAGGGCGCGCTTCGTCCAGGAGACGAGGTCGAGGCCTTTCAATTGGGAATCAAGTCGATCGACGTCGCCGTATCTCTTGTTCCGAAGAGCGAGTGCACGTTGACGGCCTTTAGTCGCGCGTTAAACGTTTTGTCTCTATCGGCTCCTTTGGTCAAGCAGAAAGTTCTTCAAGCTCTGTACAGATGCGTTGCCGCCGACGGGGTAATTGTTGAGAAAGAAGCGGCGACCATTAGCGCCGTCGCCGCCGCTTTAGGCGCGCCGGCTCCCGTTTGGCGCGACTGGAAATGAACGTCGTTTGAAGCTTGTTCTTATTTTTTGATACGAACGAAGTTTTTTTGTTCGCTTTTTGTTATAATATGAGCGCTCGAAGCGCGGAAATTCCGGCTTGGCGACCGCGTTGTTGAATTAGCGTTTTTTGTTTTTCAGGTAAGAGAGGATTGATAAATGGATCGTAGAGCTTTTTTATCGTTAGGTCTTGTCGCGCCCTTTGCGTTGAAATCCGGCGTCGTCCGCGCTGAAGTCGGCGTTGACTACACCGCCAAGGATCCTTCAATTGTCGCGTCGTTTGCCGAGGATCCGGACGCTCCGAAAATGATTATGTGGCAACTTCCCGACGTGAACACCCCTCAAAAGATGGGGTATGTCATGCGCACTTGCACGGGACAAACCGTGGTGTTTGACGGAGGTTGGGACAAAGACGCTCCTTACCTTATTGATCTGATTAAAACCGAATGCGGCGGCAAAGTTGACGCATGGTTTTTGACCCACGCGCATTCTGATCACTGCTACGCGCTTGCTGAGATTTGCAAAAAATATCAGGATGATATTGAGATTGCGAACGTCTATTACAACTTCCCGTCAAAAGAATGGCTTGATGAAACCGAAAAGGGCTCGGTTGGAGAAACGGACTTTATCTTCGAGGGACTTTCCCATTTCAAAGGCCCCAGTCGCGCTCCGAAAGTTAACGAAATTTTCGAATTTGGTCCTTTAACGATCAAATGCCTGAACGATTTCGATACGAGCCTGACGATGAATTCGATCAATAATTCTTCAATTTGTTTCCGCCTCGACGTCGCCGGCAAGTCGATCCTTATACTTGGCGATCTTGGCGTTGAAGGAGGCAAACGACTTGTTGAAATGCAAGGCGCGGACGTTCTCAATTGCGATTTTTGCCAGATGGCTCATCATGGACAAAACGGCGTTAATCGCGAATTCTATGAGATCGTTAAGCCGTCCGTGTGCTTGTGGCCGACGCCTAAATGGCTTTGGCACGTCGATTCCGGCAAAGGATACGGTTCCGGACCCTGGGCGACGCTCAAGACGCGCGCCTGGATGGACGAACTGCTTGCCGAACAACATTTCGTTATGAAAGACGGGCTCATTAAAATTCTGTTCTGAGTAATAGTCGTCAATTAGACTCGTAGTAAGTCAGCCGCGACCAATTGTCGCGGCTGACTTTATCATAAGGATACGCGTTATGGATCGTCGAACATTTTTATCTCTTGGCATTTTGGCTCCCTTTGCGCTAAAGTCCGGGTTAGTGTGGGCAAAGACGGAATATAAACCTGTTGAAAACGTCATTGAAACGTCTTTTTCGGACGATCCGAGCTCTCCCAAAGGAACGCTTTGGCAAATTCCGCGCCAGCAACCCTCGCAGATGATGGGCTATGTTTATCGCGCGGACAACGGGCAAACGGTAGTGTTTGACGGCGGTTGGGATAAAGAAGCTCCTTACCTTGTCGATCTGATAAAACGCGAGTGCGGAGGAAAGGTCGACGCCTGGTTTCTGACTCACGCTCACTTTGATCATTGCGGCGCGATTGGCGAAATAATTACGCGTATGTCCGACGCCATTGAGATAAGATCCGTCTATCGTAATTTTCCCGAACTGAACTGGCTTCTCGAATACGAAAAGAGTTCCTGGGCGGCTCGTATTTTCGACGAACTCAACGGCTATAAGGGCGAAATACGCGCTCCTAATGTCGACGAAGTTTTTCAATTTGGCTCGACCACGATCAGATGTCTGAACGATTACGACCAGTCGCTGACGATGAATTGCATCAATAATTCCTCGATTTGTTTTCGAATCGACGTCGGTGGAAAATCAATCTTGATTCTCGGCGATCTTGGCAAGGAAGCGGGAGAACGACTTGCGAAATTGCAAGGTAAAGAAACGCTTGACTGTGATTTCGTCCAAATGGCGCATCATGGCCAGCAGGGCGTGAATCGCGAGTTCTATGAACTTGTTGATCCGAGCGTGTGTTTATGGCCGACTCCCGACTGGCTTTGGGAGAACAATCAAGGAGGAAAGGGGCCGAATTCCGGTCCCTGGAAGACTCTGGAAACGCGCGCCTGGATAGAAGAAATGGGGATTAAGCAGAATTTTGTCTCCAAGGACGGACTCGTTAAACTTACGTTTTAACCGACGCCTTTTACGACATAAACGCGTCTAATCTACTATAAGAGTCGTCGTAGGACGTCTCGATTAACAACGTTAGATTTTGGGACGGACGATGGAAGAACAAGCAAGCGAAAACGATCCTTTACGAGATTCGTTATGTGGTCGGACGTTGGGCGATTATCATATTGAACGCCGCGTTGGCGGCGGCGCTACGTCCGACGTCTTCCTGGCCAAACAGATTTCGTTAAACCGACTTGTCGCTTTGAAGATTCTGAAGGACGAGTTTGCAAGCGACGAGAAGTATGTTAAGCGCTTTCTTCAGGAAGCGAGAGCCGCCGCTCGGCTGGAACACCCAAATATCGTGCGTATTTACGAAGTTGGGGAATTAGTCGATTCAAGCGACGCGAGAACTTTGAGATTGTTCAAGGGAAGACGCTCGGGATCCGGTCCCAGAACTTATCGTTTTATCGCGCAGGAATATGTGCGGGGGATGAGTCTTGCGCAATATCTGCGTCGCAACGGCCCCGCGACGATCATGCAGACGTTTTCCGCTTTGGAACAAATCGCTTCCGCTTTAAAACGCGCTTCCGACGAGAATTTGGTTCACCGGGACGTCAAACCTGAAAACGTGTTGATTGATTTTTCCGGGGTGTTGAAGGTCGTCGATTTTGGACTTGTCCATTTTGCAGATTCAAGCGAAACGTCGCTGGTGATGACGACGCTGACGCGCACCGGCGTGGCGTTGGGCACGCCCCTCTATATGAGTCCGGAACAGGCTCGTGGTCAGAAGGTTGATTTTCGGAGCGACGTCTATTCTCTCGGCGTTACCGCCTATCGTATGTTGACGGGGAAGGTTCCTTTTTATGGGGAGACGCCTCTTGCCGTCGTGTTAAAACATCTCAACGAACGCCCCCGTCCAATAACGGAATTGCGTCCCGACGTTCCGGAGGGGTTGGCGAAACTCGTTCACCGTATGCTCGAAAAGAATCCGAACGATCGTCCTGATTCGATGGGCGCGTTGTTGACGGAACTTCGCGCCGCCAGGCGCGATTACGCCGACGTTTCTCATTCGGAGAGTTCTTTTGAATCTCTTACTTCCTACGCCGGGGGCGTCCGCGGCTCCAACGGCGTTTCGACCGTTTCAAACTCAACAGGTCTGGAAAACGGCGAGAAATCAGGGGACGACGGCGATTTTATTTTCTTCCAGACAGACGACGAACGCGGCGTTTTTCAACAAACTCTTCACACGACGAACATTTCGCTTGATTGGCAGACGAGCGTCGTTAAACTTAATAAAACCGTTCGCGAGAATTCTCGGTTTTGGTCGAGAAAAAGTTTTGCAATCGTCGGTTGCGTTTTGGGGCTGGCGTTTTTATTCGGCGGCGCGATCCTTCTTTTGAGAAATCGCGTCGTCGCCGCGAGCGACTCCGAACCGCCTCTAACTATCCAACGTTACGACACTGTCGAAGAACAATACGTTTTTGCGTTGCAGTTGGGCACTGTCGACGCATGGAAAAGCGTCGGCGAGTATTTCCCCGACGACGAGTATTGGACGACGCACGCCTTGCGACAATTAGCGTACGCTTATGTTGAGGAAAAGAACGTTAAGGACGCGGAAGACGTTTTCAAAACGCTTTTAACAAAAGCTCCGCAGGGGCCTGGCTCCGAACAGTACGGGCTCATTGGTCTCGCGTGGGTCGCCGCTTTTAACGGGGATTTTGGCGCGTCGATGGCGACGTTGTCCGAATTGAACGAAATGGCTCCCGTCGACGGATTGTCTGAAGCGATTCTCTTAAAAACGCAAGCGCTATTTCAAAAACGATACGGCGCGAATTCCGCGTTTTTAGAGATTTTCAACCGTTTTATTCGTCGTGGCAATCAACAACCTTTCGGCCCCAGATCGGGTATGGGACTTGAAGGACGAGGAGGATTTGGTCGGGACGTTCCCAGAGACAGGGGAACCGAAGAACGTCGTTCTCCTCCGTCTCCACGGCCCGGAACTTGAGGCGTTTTTATGCGGCGTTTCTGAAAGAATGGGTCTTGTAAAAGCGCGACGGGGCGGTAGAATCAGCGTCGGCGCTTTGTTTAAAACGTCTCCTAACGAGGAGACGTTTGTTTTTTAGTTCGACGAAGAAGAGAGAACTTCATGGCTGACGAACCCGAAGTCGTTTTATACACGGACGGCGCGTGTAGCGGAAATCCGGGGCCTGGCGGTTGGGCGTTTGTGATGCGACACCTTCCAAGCGGTAAGGAATTGGAACGTTCCGGCGGAGCGGAGAACACGACGAATAACCGAATGGAATTGCAGGCGGTTGTCGAAGGACTTTCGACGTTAAAGAGGAGTACGACGGTCCGAATTGTCAGCGACAGCGCTTATGTTTTGAACGGGCTTTCCTCCTGGATTAAATCGTGGAAACGTAACGGTTGGAAACGCAAGGAAGGATCCAAAATGGTCGAGGTGAAGAACGTCGATCTTTGGAAGCGTCTTGACGAGCTTGTCGCCGAACACGAAGTCGAGTTTTCCAAGATTAAGGGGCATTCGGGCCATCCTGAAAACGAACGTTGCGACGAAATGGCAGTCGCCGAATGGCATAAGTTTAAATAAGTGAACCTCGTTGTTCCGTTATTGATAACATGGATTCTTCAAATTATCTAGAGAAGGCGACTTTTGCCGCGTTGGAAGCGGGCGCTGTTTTGAAGGAAAAACTGGGCAAAGTCGGGTTTCGTGAAAAGAGCCCCGCCGATTTGGTGACGGAAGCGGACGTCGCGTCGCAACGGCGTGTCGAAGAGATTTTGCTGACCGCTTTTCCCGACCATTATTTCCTGGGAGAAGAATCACAGGGCGCGACTCCGTCGTTTGGAGCCGCGCTTGCGAGCCCTGTTTCCAATAAAAAGATGCTGAAAGAATCGGAATGCGGCAGCAAAGCGCCTATTGACCTCCCGTTTACCTGGATTGTCGATCCGCTTGACGGCACGACGAATTTTGTACACGGCGTTCCGTTTTTCTGCACGTCGATTGCGTTGGCAAGGGGCAATGAATTGCTCTGCGCTGTGATTTACGATCCGATCGCCAACGAGCTTTTTACAGCTCAGCGCGGACAAGGCGCTTATTTAAACGGAGTCAGGCTCCAGACAAGCGCGGTGTTGCGTCCGACAAACGCGCTGACGGCGATTTCGTTTCCTACGCGGACGAAACCCGATTCTCCCGATTATCTGGCGTTTAAACGTTGCGTCACCGTTTGTCAGTCGATGCGTCGCACCGGTTCGACGGCGTTAAATCTCGCCTACGTCGCCTGCGGACGCTTTGACTGCAATATTTGTCAATGCGCGCATCCCTGGGACGTCGCCGCAGGCGTGTTGTTAATTCTGGAGGCGGGCGGACTTGCGACTAATACAGACGGAAGAGCGTTCGATCTTGCCGTTCAACCTCTTTTGGCGACCGCTAATTCTGATCTTCATCGCAGTTTTTTATCTTTGCTGAACGATTGACACGATCAACTATTTAATGCTTTTCGTTTTGTGTTCTTTTTAGGGGGATCAAGTTCTTCTTCCCCTAAGAAGGTTTCGCGTCTAATTCATAAATATGCCGCGAGCGTTTCGATTTCTCTCTCACGATTCCCTGAAACGAAACGTTATGGGGCGTCTTATTGTAAACTTAAAAAAATAATTGATTGACAAAAGTTGTGTTTTTGATATTCTTGCGGCGAGGTCTTATATGGGCGTAATAAAGCTCGTTTCAATGCGTGACTGGACGTTTTTATTGTGTTATAAGACCTTGTTTAAACGTATGGCGTTATTGAAATTATGTAATCAAGAATAGTCGCTCTGTTGGTGTTGCTGACCCCATAAACAGACGGGATAAAAATGGCGAAAAAGTTATTTATTACTGGGACGGGCACGGACGTTGGCAAGACGTACGTTTCGGGCATGTTTGTCAAAAAATTGCGCGAATTGAATGTAAGAACGGCTTATTATAAATGCGCCGCCAGCGGTAATCGTCGAGACGAAACGGGAACTCTTATTCCAGGAGACGCCTCGTGGGTGAAAGAGTTTTCCGGCATAGAACAGGACGTCTCGACCATGGGGTCGTACGTTTATGAAGTAGCCGCTTCTCCTCATTTGGCTTCGCGATTAGAAGGAAATCCCGTTCAGACAGACGTCGTTAAAAGAGATGTTGACTATCTTTTCCGACAGTACGATTACGTTGTCGTCGAAGGGAGCGGCGGAATTGTTTGTCCGATTGTTCTGGAAGAAAACAAGATTTTATTGGAGGACCTTGTTCGGGAACTGAACTTGAGCTGTCTGGTTGTAGCTAACGCGGGTTTGGGGGTAATTAATGACGTCGCATTAACCGTTAGTTATATGCGTTCGAAAAGAATTCCCGTCCGGGGAGTCGTTTTCAATCAATATACGCCTGGGGACTTTATTGAGGAAGATAATATCGTAGTCTGTGAACAAATTACAGGCGTTCCCGTCGTCTGTTGCGTTCGAAAAGACGCCGTTGATCTTGATATTGAACCTGACGCTTTAAAAGATCTTTTTCTCGAATGAGGTTTTTAAATGATTTGGCGGCCCTATCAGCAAATGAAGACGCTCCCGACTCCTTATCGGATCGTCGACGCCGAAGGAGTGTTTCTATATACTCAGAATCGGCGACTTATCGATTCAATCTCGTCTTGGTGGTGCGTTATTCACGGTTATAAGCATCCTGTTGTTACGAGCGCGATTATTGAACAGGCGAAACGCTTTTCTCACGTCATGTTGGCCGGTCTAACTCACGAATCCGTCGAACGGTTGTCCGCAAAGTTGGAAGAGATTTTACCCGGCGATTTAAAGTACTCGTTCTTTTCTGATTCTGGGAGCGTCGCCGTTGAAGTTGCGTTGAAAATAGCGTTGCAATATCATGCAAACAAGGGAAACTGTAAACGAATCAAAATGCTTTCTCTTGAACGCGCGTATCATGGCGACACTTTCAAAACAATGGAAGCCGGAGACGACAAGGAGTATCATCGTATTCTTAACGTTTACGGCGAAAAAAGATATAATATTCATATTCCAACGACGATCCCCGCGTTGGAAAACGCGTTTGAACAACACGAGAAGGAACTAAGCTGTTTAATCGTCGAACCTCTTCTCCAGTGCGCGGGCGGCATGAGAATTTACGACGTTTCTTTTTTAAAACGCGCTCGGGAATTGTGCGATCAGTACGACGTCTTGCTTGTTTTTGACGAGGTTGCCACCGGATTTGGACGAACGGGAAATCGTTTTGTTTCAGATCTCGTCCAACCCGACGTCGTTTGTCTTGGAAAGGCCTTGACCGGAGGATATATAGGCCATGCCGCGACGGTTGTCAATGAAAAAGTTTATCAGGCTTTCTACGATTCCGACCCGCAAAAAGCGTTGATGCACGGTCCGACTTTTATGGGAAATCCTTTAGCGTGCGCTGCGGCTTTAGCGTCGATTTCTCTTTTTGAACAGGAAGACTACCTTGAAAAAATCGCCAGAATTGAGACGATCACAAGGGGAGAAATGGAAGAGTTTCACGACGAGCGAATTCGAGAAATACGGATTATTGGCGGATGCGTATGTATTGAAACAAACGATCCTTTCACATTAGACGGATACCGAGAATTCGCTTATGAACGCGGCGTATTTGCTCGCCCTTTTTTGAATTGCCTCTACGCGATGGTTCCGTATGTGATTGAGGAAAAGGAATTAATTCAAGTGTTGACGTGTATGAAAGACTGGTTCAAGCGTTGAACGACGAAGGAAACGCGCGGTTTCCGTCCCATAGTTGGAACCGTCGGGACGGAAACCTTTTGACGATCGTATTATTCAATCGAGAACGAACGAGTCGTTTGAACGGTCTTTTCGCCGAGCGTCGCCTGAACGACGACGTTCATGGGGCCTTTAGGATCCGCATAGAAAAGTCGTTTGAAGAACCCGTCGTCAGCGACTTCTACGGCGTCGCCGTTGATTGTTACCGTCGCGCCCGGCGTCGTCACGCCGTATAATTCGACGAGGTTGGGGCCTGAATAAATAGTTTTTCCGTCTTCCGGGAAGGTTTGAACGACGAGGCGTAAATCGCCGGACGCCGCTTCAATTTCTCTCGCGACTTCCATGCGCGTCTTCTGAATGAGTTCGGCGTCCATCGTCGTGTGAACCAGGTCGGGAACAATTTTACGCGCCAGTTCCATGGCTCTGCTTTTTGGATCGATCGCCCAGGCCTTTTCCGGATCAAGTTCGCTCTTATATTGAGCGACGCTGTTCTCAAGCAGTTTCAGATATTCGTAGTCTTCGACGCTTTCTCGTTCAAGCTCCCAGCGAATCGAGTCAAGCGGACCGTTGGGACCGGGATAGACGATGTGCGTGTCGCCGGGTCCGTAAGTTTCCGTCGGAGCGCCAAACGCGTCCCCTTGCCAGTAGTTGTATCCCCAATGAAGATAACCGACGAGGTCTTCCGAATAGTTAATCCAGTGCAAAACGCGAACGCGCGCGCCTGGAAGATCCATGAAACGGTTGGGGTAGTGGGGCCCAACCGGATGACAACAGATGTAATACCAGAATTCGCCGTCGCCGCGTCGCGCGTCAAACCCTTGTCGCCAACGGTCAAAATGCGAGAGTTTGGGAACCCAGACGTCGAGTCGATCAGAGAAATTCATTGTTTCGATAGCGTCAATTTGTTTGAGTTCAGGGGCAATATCGCGAATTCGTTTTGACGCGACGCGCCACGACTCAATGTCTGGAAGATACGGTTCGTCGGCGACATGAATCATCGCTCGTTCGAGTCGACCGGTCTTTTTCAGATAGTCGCAAAGCGCCTTAAGCGACGGTTCAAGCCATTCGTCGACAGGAAGCGAGACTTGTTCTTTCGTTTTTTCGTCGTAAAAGCTGGCTGCGTGGAAGTCAACGCTATGACTGGATCGGTTAATCCCTCCCATATGAGACAACTCAATTCGGTCGGTAAGGCCATATTTCTCCGCAAGTTGGAGAATACGTTCGAAGAGCGAGAAATCAAATTCAAAAGAGCCGTCTTCTTTGCGAACGCCCCGAACAAAATGACCGGGCGACGGCGTCCAGGGGACGAGAATGACGTTTTGACGATAATCTCCCATGTCTTTGAAATACTTTTCCAACATGGTCCAATATTCTTCGCTCAGGAATTCAATCTTATGATAGGAGGCGATATTACCCGGACTCCACCAGTTGGTCATGTACAGATTGCGAGCGTCGGGCAATTCAAAAGGAAAGACCTCCAGATAAATTGGAAGTTCTTTTTCCACATTTGCGTTTTTAACGGCGATTTTTCCGACATAGATTCCGGCAGGGGTCCCTTTGGGAACGAATACGGTAACCCAGATTCCCACCGTTTCGTTCGCCTTTAACGAGACGACGTTTTCGTCGTACAAAATATCAGGGAAATCGCACGGAACTTTGCGAACGACAATTTCTTCCGCGTTAGGGGTGTTTTTCGTAACAGGGAGCATGCCGACGCGGCGGATACGGACGTTAGAAGCGTTGATTTTTTGATTCGTAGCTTCGCACGTCAGGTCGGACGGAACTATTGAAGTATCCGCCTGATCGACCGACGAGCGAAGCGCAAATTGGGCCGGCTCGTATTCGTTCGACGCGGCGGCAATTGCAATAGCGTTCGTTTCCGTCGGTTGAGAATCTGCGAATATTTTTGAATGAACGTCGAGCGTCCAGACGTCGAATGTTTGCGCGCGCGCGTCGATGTGAGGTCCAAACGCAAGGGCAAGGGACGTTAGAATCGATAAATAACAGTGTTTCATGGCGCTTTTTCTCTCCATATTATCAAGTAGGGCGGCGAAGTAACGATCGTTGGTTGTAAGGGCGCGTTTCCTGCCGACGATAAGGAACGCCGCGCCGCTAGCTATTGTACCAAAAACGAAGGTCGAGCGCGTTACCCCCTCGAAGAAATTTTTCCCAGGATTATAATACTGAAACCGTCGCGTCTGTTTACTCAAACAGGCGGAGGAAGAAGCCTTGCTTTCTGACGACGGCGTTTTTTAAGCCTTTTTTGCTTCTTTTTCCCGTGACGGTTCAGTATAAACCGATCGCTGGGACGCGAGGACAAAGACAATCCGCGCGTAGTTTTAGCGCGCATAAGCGGAGTATTTTCACAATGAGCGAACGTTATCCTCACCTGAAGTCGGACGATCCGGAAGTCTACGATCTTATCCAACGCCAAGCGAAGTTGGAGAGTTCCACTTTGAAGATGATTGCGTCGGAGAGTTACGCGACAATCGACGTTCTGGAAGCCTGCGGTTCGATTTTTACGAACAAGTATTGCGAGGGATATCCCGGCGCGCGATATTATGAGGGAAACGAAGTTACAGACGCTCTTGAAAACCTTGCCATCGAACGAGGCAAGGCCGTTTTTGGTTGCGAACACATGAACGTCCAGCCGTATTCAGGCTCGCCCGCGAACGCCGCCGTGTATCGCGCGCTCCTGAATCCGGGCGATAAAGTGATGGGCGTTCCCGTTTCTGACGGCGGACATTTGACTCACGGATGGAAAGTCAGTTTTTCCGGGAAAGACTACCTTCAAATTCCCTATCGTCCCAATCAGGAAACCGGTCGGCTCGACATGAGCGAAGTGCGCGAAATTGCTTTGCGCGAACGTCCGAAGATGATTTGGGCGGGTATGAGCGCCTATCCGTTCAAACTCGACTACGCCGCGTTTGCCGAAATAGCGCAGGAAGTCGGCGCGTATCTTGTCGCCGATATCGCTCACATCAACGCGCTCATTGTCGCGGGCGTTCATCCCGATCCGGTTCCGTATTGCGACGTCGTCACAAGCACCGCGCATAAAATGCTTCGCGGTCCTCGCGCCGGTTTCATTATGTCCAAAATAGAGGACCGCTATCACGACAAATACCACGAGGGAAGCAAATGGAATCTCGCCCAACTGATCGATCGCGGCGTTTTTCCGACGATGCAGGGCGGTCCCCACATGCACGCGGTCGCCGCTATGGCTACGGCGTTTAAATTTGCGCAAACCGAGGAATTCAAAAATTACGGAGAGCAAATTGTTAAAAACGCGCAGGCGTTGTGCGTGGAGCTTGAAGCGCTTGGTCGTCCCATCGCCGGCGGCGGAACGGAAACGCATCTGCTTCTGCTCGATTTCCGTAAGGAAGATTTCACAGGCAAAGACGCCGCGCAAGCGCTTGCCAAGTGCGGTATTATCGCTAACTTTAACATGGTCCCCGGCGACACGCGTTCTCCCTCGAAGACGAGCGGCGTTCGTTTGGGCACGCCTTCGCTGACAAGCGCCGGCATGAAAGAAGCCGATATGAAGAAGGTCGCCGAATGGATTGATCGCGTTTGCGCAAACATTAACAACACCGACGAAGTCGCTCCGACGATTCGCGCGGAAATCGCCGAATTTTGTAGCGGATTCAAATTCCCCGGTATCTCTGAATAGTCCGAAGTTTCGCGCTTTTTTGCGTCGTATCGGTTAACAGAAAATCGTCGTTAGACGCGTTTGTTGCGCAGTTTAGCGACGATTCTTTTTTAAGGTAAAACTAGTCGATTGAGATAGTTATGAAGACTTTTGACGAAACGACCCCGCTGGACGAATTACAAGCGGCTGTTAAGCAAGGAAACGTTGAGGCAAAGTGCGAGTTGGCCTGGCGTTATCGTTGGGGAAGCGGCGTTGAAAAAGACGAAAAACGTTCCTTTGAATTGTTCTTCGAAGCGTCGCAAACAGACGATCCCACCGCCTTGAACAACGTCGGTTTTTGTTATGCCGACGGAATTGGCGTCAAACAAGACTACGACGCCGCCAATCGGTATTATCGCAAAGCCGCCAAGCTGGGTTGCTTTGCCGCGATGAACAATCTTGGATGGAACTATTTAAACGGTTTAGGACTTAACAAGAATCCAAACGCCGCCGTTCGCTGGTTTAAAAAGGCGGCAGAGGGGGATTATTCTCAGGCGCAAAATAATTTGGCGTTTTGCTATCAGAACGGCATAGGCGTTAAGAGAGATTACAAAGAGGCGAATCGATGGTACGAAGCGGCAAGCTCTAACGGCTCGCTGGAAGCAAGCGTCAATCTTGGATGGAACTACCAAATGGGGAACGGCTGCAAGGTCGACTGCGCCAAAGCGATCGAACTCTACGAAAACGCCGCAGAAAAAGGACTTGCGAGCGCTCAATGCAACCTCGCGTACGTCTACTTGTACGGTCTTGGAGTCGAACACGATTACGACAAGGCTTTCAAATTATACTCGGCGGCTGCAGATCAGGGTTTTGTCGAAGCGTTTGGACCTCTTGCCGTATGTTACGAACAGGGGTTCGGCACAATGAAAAACGTTTTCAAGGCTCGCGAGTTCTATAAGATAGCCGCGTCCCATGGAGACGCTGAAGCGAAGAGACGACTTGAAGCTCTTGGAACAGATTCCATCGATCTTTTGAGCCGATTGATTCGTTGAGATTGACGGAAAAAGAGGTTCCTATTGTTCGGAGCCAAGGCGCCTTATATCGACGGCGTTTTGGCTCCTTTTTGCAGTCTCTCTTAGAGACGGCACGACAGATTGCACGTTCCTTCCTCGCAACGACAAGCAGGAAAGTCGACAGGGGTAAGTTCGGCGAGTCGACGGACGGCGTCGACGAGTTTTCGGGACGCCCCGCAACATTGGGCGCGTCGGTATTTGATTCCTAATTCTTCGCAAACGCCTTTGAATTCGACGTCCAGGTCGTAAATCGTTTCCATATTCTCAAAAAAGAAGCCGATTGGAGAAACGACGACTTGTTCGAGTTGAGGAACGTTTTTAATATATTCTCGAAGGAATTCTTCGGGACTTGGCCCCAACCACGGCGTCGACGTCGAACCGCTTCGGCTTTGAAAGACCAACGCCGCGTCTAACGAGTTCTTCCGAAGAAGTTCTTTTATTTCTGAAACGTTATTGTCTTGTTTGCCCGTCGGGATCAACGACGCTTTCTCTTGGGGAAAGCCGTCAAGCAAAGAGTCGGCGACGTCCGCGTCGACCTCGCGCTTTTTTCCATATGCCGGAGAATTTAACATCGTTTCGAGAACGGACGCGACCGCGTTAATTAACTGGCGTTTATATTGCGCTTGCTCGTCGTCAGAGACGGGGAGAGAATGCGCCGAAAAAAGAATAAGACGCGTCGGGTTTTCGAAGGAAAACGCAGGGGCGAAAAAGGAATTTGATTCCAATTCCGACCAGGCGAGTTCCGTCAACAGCGCGTCTGCGTTTGAGCGTCGAAACGCAGGAAGATCGAAAAACGGGGGCGTAAACGCTAATTGACACGATTGGACAAAAGGAACGGAACGTTTTTGAAAAGCTTTTTGGACGGCGAGACGATATCGCTGGCAGCTTTGAGGCGCGCCATAAGCCGAGGTCTGAAATATAAGAACGTTTTTTGCCGAGTCTGATTCAATTTGAGCAAACGCGTCGTCGAAAGTGGGGTTCGAATAAAGATTGCCCCAGTATAGTCTGGGTCGTTCCGGACATGTTGAGAACGCGTTTTTTAATTCGCCCAGAAAACGACGGCATTCGTTTGGAAGAGGGCTGACTCCGTCAAAACGAGCGTAACGTTCGACGACAGCGGCGCGTCTGCCAGGCGGAACGTGTTTGCCCATAAGAATTTTGTCTAAAAAGGGTTCGATCTCTTGAACGCTTTCCGGACCGCCGTAGGAGGCTAAGAGTATCGCGTCAAACATAGCTTTCTTCCTCATAAAACGACACGCTGACGATTGTGTTGATTTTAACGAAAATATAGATTATGTCAAAGTGAAAGTGTCAATTTTTGCATCAAGATTAAACTAGTCTTTTTTTTATTGTCTGGCAACTTGAGTATAATTCTTGGGACGTAAACGCTTGTCAGGCGTTTGGGATAATTGAAAATTTTGAAAAGACGGCCATGCCGCTGATAGTGAACGATGGATCATCAGGAAATATATTTTAATCAAGATCTTGAAACAATGTCGCAAGACGAGATAATCTCTCGTCAAAATGAGAAGCTCAAGGAGAAAGTTCGTTACGTCGTAGCGAACAACGCCTATATGCGCGAATTATACGCAAAGGCGGGCGTCGACGCCAACGATTTTCGCGGGATAGAAGACCTCGATAAATTGCCGATTCTCGCTAAAGCTAATTTCCGCGAAACTTATCCGCTTGGCTTATGTTGCGTTCCGAAAAGCGAAATTCGAGAAATGCATATGTCCAGCGGATCGACGGGCACTCCGGTCGTTATGCCGTATACCGTCGCCGACTTGGATCAGTGGGCTGAATGTATGGCTCGTTGCTTACGTATGTCTGGCGCGCAGCCTGGCGATCCGATGCAAATTATGCCTTCATTCGGTTTGTTTAACGGCGGGTTTGGCATGTATCACGGCGCGCGTAAAGCCGGTTTGTTTGTGATTCCGACCGGATCCGGGAACACTGAACGACAAATTCGATTAGCGCGCGATTTTAACACCCGCGTTTTCGGAGCGGTTATTTCCTATACCGGTCGTCTGATCGAAGTAATGGAAAAAATGAACGTTGAGCTTCCGAGTTTGAGAATCGGTATTTTTGGCGCGGAATCCGTTACGCACGCGATGATGGAGAAGATTTCCGCTCGTTTGGGGATTGAAGTTTACAATATTTACGGAATGACGGAAACCGGCGGCGTCGGCACGCTGGGTATGGATTGCCAGGACCACTCCGGTATTCACGTTTGGGAAGATCATTACTATCTGGAAGTCGTCGATCCGGTTACGAAGAAACTGTTGCCCGACGGCGAAGTCGGCGAGTTAGTCGTTACGTCGCTTACGCGCGAGGCTCTGCCTGTGATTCGATTTAAAACAGGAGACTTGACGCGTATCGTTTCGAGGGAAAAATGCGCGTGCGGCCGTACGCACGTGAAAATCGATCATATTTCAGGTCGAACCGACGATATGCTTATTATCAAGGGCGTCAACTTCTTCCCGGCGCAAGTTGAACAGGCTCTCCTTGAGATTCCCGGCGTCCACTCGGAATATCAGATTATCATGGAGGAAAAAGACGGCGTTAACGATATTCGCGTCTTGGTGGAAGCGGAAGAAGGCGTAACCGGCTACACCGTGGAGAAACGTTTGAAGGAGCGGTTAGGCTTCTCTCCGAAGGGCGAGGTTCTTCCAATTGGCACGTTGCCTCGAGTCGACGGCAAGGCGGTTCGCGTTGTGCGTAAAAAACTTGACTGACGCCGAGCTTTGTTCAGTTTGTCGTTTAATAAAAGACGCCCGTCCGGACGAGGATCCCGACGGGCGTCTTTATAGGATAACGGCGTCGTCTGACGACTAACTAAAATCTCTTGGAGGACGCGGACGTCTGAGCCGCGCTTGTCGAACGCGTTTGGGGTCTGGCGTTTAGTTCCGCTTGATTTTGACGCGCCGCTTGAGTTTGAGGTTTTCTTGAAGACGGAAACTTCGCGGGGTCTGTGACGACAATCGCTCTTGTTCCGCCCTCGGTTACGACAGTTTGCTGATTCAAAATAGAAAACTGTTCGTCTTTAACTTCTTTTGTCCAGGAAGGATCGACGCTTCCTTCGATGTTCCATACGCCTTTGTTGACGGCGACGTTCTCAAAGGTGAGGTCTGTTTTGCTCTTGCCGTTGGCGCTGACTCTGCGCATGTAAGAAGGTTGTAAATCTTTTAAATTCAATAAAACTGTGATGGATTTGAATTGTTGCGCGTCGCGCGCGTATCGCGGAAAAGCTTCGATCCAGACTTCTGTTTTTTGCTTAGCTTTCGGCGTGATGATCCGGAGATAGAATCTTGATTTCAGCGTTTCAGCTTTTGCGACAAAAAACAGGGGAAACTGTCCGTTGTCCATCGTCAGGTCAATATTTTGTTCCTCGGTCGGAATTTGATAGACGACGGCCTTCTTGTTTTGGAAATCATATTGGGTAAACGACTTGCCGTCAAGAACGACTTGCCACTCGTTCTGTCCCTGTTTCCACTGTCCTTCAGGCTGGGCGTCGCTGTATTCGAACTCGCCCAAAATATGATAAGAAATTTGATTGGGCGTGATGAATTTAAATTCGCCCCAGGTGTGCGCGACAGGACGTTTGGCGTCCTGTTGGAGCACGCTGTCGAATTCGCGCATATGAACTTTGCACGAGACTCTTTTGATTTTTTTACCGTGTTCTTCCCATCGTTTCAAAAACTCGTCGAGACTCGCGAGCTCTTCTTTTGAAGGATTGTACGTCTCGGGAGGTTGAACGATCGCGCTTTTAGCTTGCTGATCGGCGACATACCCGCCCTGCGCGTTATTGGCCGCCGGATTTTGTTGTTGAGGTTGCGGCGCGGGGGTCGGTTGGGGTTCGGCAGATTGAACGGCAGGTTGAACGGACGGCTGAATCGTCGTGGGAGCGACCGTTCCTTCTTGTTGAACTCGCGGAGTTTGTTGAGCGACGTTTGCGGCTCCTTGAGCCGTTTGAGGCACGACATAATTGCTGAAACCTTGCGCGAAGGCAGACGTCCCAACGGCAAACAACGAAGCAAGCAACACTGCGATTGACGTCGGTAAAACGAAGTTCAATTTGTTCATAATCTCCCCTAACTTACTTGGCGGTAAGAGGATCGTAAAACGACGCGACATGCGTCGCTTTAGTCGTTTAGTTCTTAGCGTTTTCTTAACGGTCCCTCCGCGTTCGCTTGTTCCGGCGTTGAACGGTTGAGCGAGAACAAGGGAAGGACTTCCGGAGTTTAGCCATTTTATCGACGCCGGTAAAGACGTTTTTCCCTTTTTCATTTTGATTTCTTTCCTTCTAAAACGACGTTCGGTATTTTTTAAAAAAAGCAAATTCACCCCTTGAAGAAAGGGGAAGGGATAATATAATGACCACGTCCGTCGGAGGATAAGCGAATGGCTAGCGGCCTCATTGGAAATGAGGTGCCCTTAACGGGGTTGCGGGTTCGAGTCCCGTGTCCTCCGCTTTATGGCCAACCTGAATTGGGTTGGCTTTTTTGCTTTCTTGACGTCGCTGTTTTTGATCGCAAGCCGTTCGCGACGGAATGAATGTTCGTTTTGTTTAGCGATAATAGCGTTTAGAGACTTTTTCTATCCCTTTTTTGTCGATACTTGACTTTTTGCGCGGGAACAGTAATACTACCAGTAGTTGAGTTTTTCAACTTTTTGAGACGATCGATCATTTTTAACATGGTGGAACAATGTTTGTTAAACGAACGATTAGCGTGGTTTTCGCATTGTCATTAGCGAGCGTTTTGTTGTCGACGTCGAGCGTTGCCGTTTTGGCGGAAGACGTCGCCGGTATTCCGGGCGACGTTGCGCAGTATGTGCCGGCTCCGGAAACAGTCATAAACGTCTGGCCGGCGACGCCGCCAGGAGGAATTCCAGACAATATCGGGGACGAGGTTTGGAAAGACGTCGGCGACCAATATCACAGCGTCTTCGTGTATAACGTTTCCATTCCGACGCTGTCGTTTTATCCCGCCCAAAATCCCAACGGGGCGTGCGTTCTCATTTTCCCAGGCGGCGGTTATTCGACTCTTGCTTATAACTACGAGGGCGCCGATATTGCCAAATGGTTCAATAAAATCGGCGTGTCCGCGTGCGTGCTAAAGTATCGGGTTCCAAGTCGGGAAGGGCTTCCTCGTTATTGGGCTGCGTTTCAAGACGCGCAGCGCTCTATTCGTTTGATTCGGTCTAAAGCTGAAGAATGGAAAATCGATCCCGATAAAGTCGGCGTTCTCGGTTTTTCCGCAGGAGGTCATTTGGCAATTGCTTCTGCGAACGAATCGGAAACTCAAACGTACGAGCCTATCGACGACGTCGACAAATTTGATGTGAAACCGAATTTTGCAGTTCCTGTTTACCCCGGTTACCTGATCGAAGATCATAACGAATTTGGCGAATTGAAATTGTCGGACGCTATTCGCATCGATCCAAACGCGCCTCCCCATTTTATCGCCGTTGCTTCCGACGACGTTAATCGAGGTTTCGCCTCCGCTATTTTTTACTGCGAGTTGAAAAAGAAAGGCGTTCTTTGCGAGTTGCATATTCCTCTCGAGGGCGGACATGGATTTGGTATTCGCGAAGGGTGGGGATATGCGACTGAATGGATCGAGAATTGCGAGAAGTGGCTTCGCGTCATTAAAATGATTCCGTAATGCAAAATACGGAACTTTTGGTTTGCGGTCTAAATGATTAGGGATAACAATATGCAGGTAAAGTTTGTCGCTTTCAGCGTTTTGACAATAATCGTATCCACTTTTATTCCTTCTTTTGCCGAAGACGTCGCTGGGATTCCCGCCGACGTCGCTCAGTTCGTTTCCGCCCCTGAAACGACGTTGAATTTGTGGCCCGATCTTCCTCCTGGGGGGATTCCCGAAAATATCGGCGAGGAGAAATGGACTCCAGGTTCCGAAGATATTCCGATTGTGCGCGTTAGCAACGTTTCTATTCCAACGATGGCCTTTTACCCGGCTGATAACCCCAACGGCGCTTGCGTCGTCGTTTTTCCCGGCGGCGGTTATTCGATTCTAGCGTATAATCACGAAGGGTCCGAGATCGCCGAATGGCTCAACAGCATCGGCGTATCCGCTGTCGTTGTTAAATATCGAGTTCCTCGTCGCGAAGGACTTCCGAAACATTGGGCTCCTTTGCAAGACGCGCAACGGGCTATTCGGCTTACCCGCGCTCACGCGGAGGAATGGAAAATCGATCCGGAAAAGGTCGGCGTGCTCGGTTTTTCCGCCGGAGGGCATTTGACAGTTTGCGCCGCCCTTGACTACGCGACGAAGACCTACGACCCTGTCGACTCGGTCGACGAAATCGATTGCTGTCCCAATTTTGCGATCCCTATTTATCCCGCCTATCTTATGAACAGCGAAAACGACATGAGCTCGGAATCCGGTCTTTCCGAGTCTGTTCACATTGACGCGAACGCTCCGCCGACTTTTATTTCCGTCGCGAACGACGACGCTAACCGCGCGGCGGCTTCCGCTCGATACTACGTCAAGATGCGCGAGGTCGGCGTTCCGTGCGAATTGCATATTCCGGTAAGCGGAGGTCATGGATATGGAATTCGCCCTGACAAAGGCGTCGCCGCTCAATGGAATAAGAATTGCGAGAACTGGCTTCGCGCGATCAAGATGATTCCGTAAGGACTCTTTGAGCGTCTTCATTTTTGAGGAATTATGATGAATACCGTCGTCGCTAACGAGTTTGCTTCAAATCCCATGGCGCCAAAAGAGATTGACGTCGTCAGAAAGAACGCGTCTCCATATTCGCTTGGAGAAGAGATTGCCAACGCGATCACTCACGGGGTCGGCGCTGGTTTGTCAGTCGCCGCCCTGGTTTTGTTAATCGTTCGAGCGGCGTCATACGCGCCCAGTGGGATTGTCGGAGGGTATGTTGTCGGTTACACGATATTTGGCGCGTCGATGCTGATTCTCTACCTGATTTCGACGTTATACCATGCATTGCCTCCTTCGAAAGGGAAACGCGTCTTCGCTCGCTTGGATCATTCGGCGATTTTTATTCTTATCGCCGGTTCGTACACGGCCTTTTGTCTTGGCCCTCTTTACAGCAGCGCCGGTTGGTGGCTCTTTGGAACTCAATGGGCGCTTGCTATTGTCGGTATTGTCGCATATTGCGTTTACGAGAAACGCGCCAGATTATTTACGCTGATCCTCTACCTCGTTATGGGGTGGTTTGGCATGTTGATTTCGCGCCAGCTTTGCGCTGTTTTGCCACACGCGTCGTGGAACATGCTTTTGTTAGGGGGCGTTTCCTATACGCTTGGGGTTGCGTTTTTCGTCATTAAGAAAATTCGCTGGATGCATTCTCTCTGGCATCTTTTTGTTGTGGGCGGTAGTATCTTTCACTTCTTTTCGCTATTTTGGGCGATTGGTTGAGGACGACTTGCCCTTAAAGGGAGCGAATCGGCGGCGTTGTTTTTGAGGGGGTAATTTCTGGAAAAAAACGGAAGCCCCCTTGTCTTTCCGCTCTTTTTTGGTACAATCCGAAAACCTGTTGTGTCGAGCGGGCGTTTGCCGCTCGGCGCTTCGTAACGAAATCGATAAACGTTAAGCGTTTCGTTTAGCGCGATTGTCGAGATTAAGCAACTTTTAACGAGATGAAGGTAATTCGATGCCTAAAGTTAAGACCCATAAGGGAGTTGCCAAGCGTTTTCGCGTTACCGCTAACGGAAAAGTTAAACACCGACACAGCGGAACGAGCCACTTGGCTTGGCGCATGGATAGCAAACGCGTCCGCAACCTTCGCGGAACCGATCCCGTTGCTACCTGCGAAGAAAAGAGATTGATCAAAGCCCTCGGAAAAGGCGGACTTTAATCGATTCCTTGTTCGGCGGTTGATTCCGCCGATTGTTCCGCGTTCTCCTCAGGTCGCGTTAGGGAGTTTCGCGGTTTCTGAAAACGGGTCGTAAACGCCGAAACGTTGAATTCGGGGCCTGGTTTTCGTCGAATATCGACGTCGTCGCGAGCTTTTCGTTTGAGTTCAAGCGAATTGACCGACTTCGATAGAATTGTTTGTACTAAGGAATGTTGAGATGAAAGTTGATAAAGGCGCGGCTCGTCGTCGAGCGAAGAAAAGACTGTTCAAGCGAGCCAAGGGGTTCCGCGGCGGACGCGGTAAACTGTTGCGTTCCATGAAGGAAACCGTCTTGCGTGCCGACGTATTCGCAACGCGCGACCGTCGCGTGCGAAAACGAGATTTCCGCAAGTTGTGGATTATCCGCATTAACGCCGCCGTCCGTATGCAAGGATTGCGTTACAGCCAGTTCATTAGCGGTCTCAAGAAGGCGAATATTGCCTTGGATCGCAAGATGCTTGCCGACCTTGCCGTTGCAGACGAAAAGGCTTTCAGCGAAGTCGTCGCCCTTGCCAAGAAGGCTTTGGGACTTTGATTTCCCTGTTGTCCGAAATATCGGAATTTGTCGTTTGATAGAACGAATAAGAGCGCGTCGTTTTTGACGCGCTCTTTTTTTGTCGCGTTCGTTTTGCTCTTGTTTTTTGACGTCTTAATTCCGTATTGTTTTTTCTGAACGTTAACCAAAATAGAAATCTTTCCTTTTTCTGAACTTGTCGTTTAAAAAGTTTGACTTCCTCGCCGATTTCGTTTAGAATAACGTCGTTGATTGGGACGGGCGTTTGCTTGTCGGGAACGCATGTTAATTAAAACGAGGTAAACACAATGGATAACGATTTTAGCGTTATACTTGAGTACGCGCTGTACCTCGTTTTCCCGGCGCTTATTTTGCCGTTGTTAATCGCGGCGTTTTTCTTCAAGACTTTTCCCGCAAAACTAACAGTTTACGCTTTTTTGGTCGTCGCGCTCGCTTCGAGTCTTTCTTTTCTTTTAGGACAAGAGAGCGTCCCCTTGTATGTCGTTCTTGGGCTGGACGTTCTTTTCTTTGCGGCGGTGTTTGCAGATTGGCTAACTGTGGCGTTTCAAGGACGCGGCGTAGTCGTTACGCGTCATGCGGAACATATTGTTTCACTGGGACAGCCTCTGGATGTGGAATTAGTCGTAGCCAATCGTTCAGGTCGGCCCGTCTCTTTAGAACTGATCGACGATGCGAATAAGGACTCGCGCTTTCTTCCGGCGGCGACGGAAGACGATCTCCTGTCCGAACGCGACGAGAAAGCGGGGGGCGACTCTGATTCTTCCGCCGTCTTTGGACTTAGAAAAATCGATCCCAATACTCAGGAATCTCTGCGCTATCGACTTGTTTGGGACCGTCGCGGATCTTTTCAATTTGAGTTTGTTTTTACCAGATACACGAGCGCTTTAGGTTTGTGGAAACGATACCTTAAGATTCCTTGCAAGTCCTCTTTTCAAGTATATCCAAATCTGTGTCAACTTGCTCAGTTTCAGACTTTGGGACGTTCCAGTCTGTTATTTCTTCTGGGCGTTCGCCAGACGCGTCGCGTGGGACAAGACGCCGAGTTTGAGAGATTGCGCGACTACACTCAGGACGATCAGTATAAATTCATCGATTGGAAAGCGACGGCTCGACGTAGTAAGTTAATAGTGCGCGATTTCCAGACGACCCGCAACCAACGCGTGATAATTGCGATCGACGCGGGACGGACGACGATGAATCGTTCCAATGGAGCGACTTTATTTGACTCCGCGCTGAACGCATCTCTTGCGTTAGCTTACATTGCGTTAAAGCAGGGCGACGAAGTAGGGTGCCTGATTTTTTCTGACGAAGTGCGTAAATTTGTTCCTCCGCACGGCGGTATTTCCCAAATGAACGCGCTTATTCGCGGAGTTTTTGACGTTTTTCCAGAACGTTGCGAGTCGCGCTACGATCGCGCGTTTGAGTATTTGGCAAAGAATTCGCCGAAGCGAGCTCTTGTTGTTTTGGCGACCAATATTCTTGACGAACGCAACGCTGCGTTAGTGGAGAATTCGTTGGTAAATCTTTCCGGAGCCCATTTGCCGTTGGGCCTGTTTTTGCGTGAACATTCGCTTTTCGACGCCGTAGAACAATACGAGGAGTTGAGACGAAAGCAAAACGACGAGCCTGGCGGGGAAGTCGACAGACGAAAAAAGAAGAGTCAACTGGCTCTATGGATAGAACGGTTTAGTTCCGAACGAGAACCTACCGACGAAATCGAGCGATTATTTTGGCGCGACTCTTCCGCAGAAGCCGCGACTAAAGAAGAGTTATTCTATCGCGCCGGCGCCGCGTCGGAAATTTTGAATTGGAGAAAGAAGGCGTTGCGCATGCTTGAAGCGAAAGGCGCGTTAACTCTTGACGTCTTTCCCGAAGACGCTGCGACTCCTTTAATCAACAAGTATTTGGAAATTAAGGCGCGTCGTTTGCTATGACGCCGTTTTTAACGATACGTTTGTGTTGTTAGTTTCAATGGCGATAGTCATTTGGAACGCAGGATTTTAGTAGTTAAGGATTTCATATGAAACGATCATTCATTAAAAGCGTCGTATGTACGCTGATTTGCGCTGGGTTAGCGACGTTTGCTTCTTTTACTCGCGCGGACGACGTCGTGGATACTTCGTTGCAAGCAGTTGGTCAACAGGTGGAGAATCTCACCAACCCCGTTGGGGTTGGGGTCGCTAATCCTCGCTTGAGTTGGGCTTCTCGGCCCGCTTCAAAGAACGACATATACGGAAAACGTCAATCGGCGTATCAAATCATCGTATGTTCGTCGATTGAAGGACTTGAGAATGAAGTCGGCGATCTTTGGGATTCCGGAAAAGTTGTTTCCGACAACTCGCTTTATGTCGAGTATGCGGGCGCGCCTTTAAAGACCTTTCAACATTGTTACTGGAAAGTTCGCGTTTGGGACGAAGACGATAAAGCCGGTCCGTGGAGCGACGGCGGATATTGGATTCAGGGCGTCGTCGATCAGAACGACTGGGTCGCTCAGTGGATTGGACAGCCGGAAGAAGTCAGGCCCGACGTTGATCTGACAGGAGCTTCCTGGATTGCCGCCGCTTCGGAACAGGAAACCGACGCGGGTTACGCTCTTGAGTATTTCCGTAAAGAATTTGTGATCGATCGTCCGCAAGACGATTTCGACGCGCAGAATCTTGCGGGAACTATCTATTACGCCGCGTGTCAGAGATTTGACATTTTCGTTAACGGTAAAAAGGTCGGTTATTCGATCGGGATGGTTTATAATCCGGATCAGCTTCGCTCGATCGATATTTCTGAATACCTGGTTCCTGGTAAAAACGTCGTCGCTTTTGCCGTAGACAACAAGACTAAGCAAGCGAACGGAACAAAATTTGGCGACGGAACGCTTTATCCGACCGCTTTGATTTCTAAGATTGTCGTTAGAACTCTTGACAAGTCAAACGCTCCGGCCAATTTGTCGACTCCCAATCGCTTCGGCGTTCCGACGGATACTGTTCTTTCCATCGGTACAGACGCGACTTGGCAGGCATCTTTGGAGGGAAAAGAAGGTTGGAATAATCTTGGTTTCGACGCGTCTTCGTGGCAAAGCGCGGTTGTCAAATTTGACGACGTCGACGGCGCCCCGTGGGGAAAACTTCGTCGCCGTACCGAAACGATTTCTCCATGTTTCCAAAAAACGTTTGACGTTAAAAAACGCGTAAAGCAAGCGACTCTCGCCGTTTGCGCGCCCGGTTTGTTTGAAGCGTATCTTAATGGGGCCAAGGTGGGCGATCAGCTTCTCACTCCGTCTTTCACGAGATATGATCGTCGCCTTCTTTACAACGTTCTTGATCTTACTGAAGAATTTCAAAAGAACGAAGAGTCTACCGCCGAACTTCAGTTTGTGCTCGGGCATAGCTGGTATGACGTTCGTTCGATCGTAACCTGGAACTTTGACGCCGCCCCGTGGCGCGATTTCCCACGGTTGTTGGCTCAACTTGAGTTGGTTTATGAAGACGGCTCTAAAGAAACGATTGCCACCGATCCGACGTGGACCTATTCAACGAGCCCCGTCGTCTTCGATTGCGTCCGTCAGGGAGAGATTATCAACGGCGCATGGGAACGCGAGATACTTGGCGACGCCGTCGTCGTACCCGCTCCTTTGGGCGAGCCGAAATTGGTCGCGCAGAAGAATCCCGTTTCCCGCGTTAAAAAGACATATACGGCAAAAAGCGTCAATCAGGTTAAGGACGGCGTTTGGATCGTCGATATGGGGCAAAACAACGCCGGTTGGGCGCGTGTTAAACTGCATGGTCAAAAGAAAGGCGACGTCGTTCGCTTTAAGTATTCGGAACGAATCGTCGAGTCAGGCGAGATCGAACGACACGATATCGAAATGCACTTTATGGAAGGAACGCCCGCTTGTCTTACCGGTATGAAGGGCGGTTTCCAAACTGACTTCTATTTCTGCAACGGCGAAGACGAAGAATATTTTGAACCTCGCTTTACCTATAACGGCTATCAGTACGTCGAGGTTGTCGGTTTGCGCGAAGAACCCAAGCCGGAAGATTTTGAAGGTCAAACGGTTAGTACGGATTTCCGTATGATCTCGGCCTTTACTTGTTCGAACGAATTGCTCAACAAAATTCAGAAAGCGACGGTGCGTTCTTATCATAACAATTTTGTCGCGGGCTATCCGACCGACTGCCCTCATCGAGAAAAGAACGGGTGGACGGGCGACGCGCAACTCGCTTGCGAATTGGCTCAGTATAATTTTGAAAATACCGCTGGTTATGAAAAATGGATCGACGATATTTGCGACGAGCAAAAGCCAAACGGCGACGTCGCCGCGATCATTCCGACCGGCGATTGGGGATACCCTTGGGGCAACGGTCCAGCATGGGATTCGGCTCTCGTTTTAATTCCTTGGTATCTTTATGTTTACCGAGGCGATCGTAAGATTCTTGAAGACGCTTACGATTCCATGAAAAAATACGTGGATTACATGACGACTCGCGAATTGCCTAGCGGAATTCTTTCGCACGGACTTGGCGACTGGGTTTTTGCAAAAACAAACACTCCGACCGAAGTTACTGTGACGAGCTACTATTATGTCGACGCCAAAATCGTGGCTCAAACGGCCAAATTACTTGGTCGAGACGACGATTATGCTAAGTATTCGCAATTAGCCGAGCGCATTTGCGGAAATTATAACGCGGCTCTTTACAAGGGCGACGGCGTTTATTCGATCAACAGCCAGACTTCGGAAAGCTGCCCGATTCATCAGGGATTTGCTCAAGCTCTCGAGCAAAAGGATCAACAAGCGGTATTTGCGCGTTTGGTTGAAAACGTGGAAAAAGCGAACGGTCATTTCGACGTTGGAATTTTCGGCGCTAAGTATATTTTGCGAACGTTGAGCGAAGGAGGTCGCAACGATCTTGCTCTTCAACTCATCCTCCAGGATACTAAACCTGCTTACGCCGATTGGATCCAACGTGGAGCGGGAACGTTGTGGGAAGATTGGAACGAAGGCTCGTCGCGCAATCATATCATGTTCGGCGACGTCAGCGCCTGGTTCTATCAATCGCTCGCCGGTATTAAATTAGCCGGCGCGCCCGACGTCGTTGTTGCGAGTTGCGAACCTGAAAACGTTGCGTTCAAAAGGTTTGTCGTCGAGCCGAAATGCAGCCTTTCCGAATGCGCCGCGCCCGGTCGCGAACCGTTGACGAGCGTCCGCGCTTTTGTCAATTCTCCTTACGGTCTGATTCTTTCCGATTGGAAATGGAACGACGATAAGACGGAATTAACGGTTAAAGTTGGCGTGCCTGCCAACACTATGGCTCTGGTTGTTTTACCTTGCTCCGACGAACAGAAATGCGACGTCGCTCTCGGCGCCGAAGGCGCGAAAGTCGTTGAAGGGAAGGCGAACGCCGCTTCTTATGAAGTTGGTTCCGGCTTGTACGTTTTCGTCGTATCGGCGAAATAAGGCTTTTTAACGTCGACAGACGTCGTTTGATCAATTTCCGATCAACCAGAAGCGGCGCGGCTAATCGGCGCGCCGTTTCTCTTATGTTTTTTGAGACATTTTTATTGCAACTACAACGGAAAGCGGCGAAATGACTTTTCTAAACAGTCTTTTGTTAGGAACTATTGAAAACGCAGGAGAAGCGATCGGCGGTAAAGCAAATTTGAACTGGCTGGACATAGCGGTGTTGGTTCTTTTCTTTCTGTCGACGCTGTGGATTGGTTTGCGAACGATGAGAAAAGCCGGGCAGAGTTCGTCCGAATTCTTTTTGTCCGGTCGTTCTATTCCTTGGTGGTTACTTGGTTTTTCCCTGGTGGCGACGACTTTTTCCGCAGACACTCCAAACTTGGTCACCGACATCGTACGCAAAAACGGAGTCGCGGGCAACTGGGCTTGGTGGGCGTTCTTGCCAACCGGTTTAACGACGGTCTTTATCTACGCGAAGTTGTGGCGAAAGTCGGGCGTTACCACCGATATTGAATTCTACGAAATGCGCTATAGCGGAAAATCCGGGGCGTTTGTTCGCGGGTTCCGGACTCTTTATCTTGGTTTGATTGTCAACACTTTTATTATGGCTTCGGTAACGCTCGCTATTATTAAGATTTTTGGCGTCATCTTAGGTTTGTCTCCGCTTTGGACGACGTTGATCGCCGGATCCGTCACTGTGATTTTTACCGCCGTAGGAGGTTTTTCCGCAGTACTTTGGGCCGATTTTGTTTTGTTTATCGTCGCTATGGTCGGAAGCGTCGCCGCAGCGATTGTCGCGGTCAAATTGCCGGAAGTCGGCGGATTAACGGGATTGTTTACTAATCCTCTTGTAGAGTCAAAACTCTCGTTCTTCCCTGATTTTAATAATTTAAACGCTGTTTTAACCCTTTTAGCGATACCGCTTGTCGTTCAATGGTGGAGCGCGTGGTATCCCGGAGCCGAGCCGGGGGGCGGGAGTTATACCGCTCAGCGTATGCTTGCGGCCAAGACTCCTACGCACGCCGTCGGCGCGACTTTTTTCTTTAACGTTTGTCACTACGCCGTTCGTCCGTGGCCGTGGATTCTTGTCGCGCTCGCGTCGATTGTAGTCTTTCCTAATTTGGACGCGTTGAAAGAGGCGTTTCCCTCGCTGCCCGAAGGCGTTAAAATGGACGACGATTTGGCGTATCCGGCAATGATGACGATGTTGCCTCACGGAATACTGGGAATCGTTGTCGCGTCTTTATTTGCCGCGTATATGTCGACGATCGCCACGCACCTCAATCTTGGCTCGTCGTATATGGTCAACGATTTTTATAAGCGTTTTGTCAATCCGAACGCGCCCGAAAAGAAGTTGGTTCTAATCGGACGCGTTTGGACGATCGGCTTGATGATCGCCGCATGTCTTTTGGCGTTGACCTTGCGAAACGCTTTGCAAGCGTTTGAAATTCTTCTTCTTATCGGCGCGGGCACAGGATTGCTTTTCCTGTTGCGCTGGTTCTGGTGGCGTATTAACGCTTATAGTGAAATCGCCGCGATGTGTTTCGCGTTTCCCACTGCGATTTATTTTCAATTGTGGCACGCCTCCGTATGTTGCAAGTGTTTTGGCATGACCGAAGAGGCGTTTAAGAATTCCTGGCTGAGTAATAGCGGCTATCAACTTGTTTTTAGCGTGGCTCTTACGACGATTGGATGGTTGCTTGTAACGTACCTTACTCCCCCTGATTCCAAAGAAACGTTGTACGCTTTTGTGCGTAAGACTCGCGCCGGAGGACCCGGTTGGAAGAAGGTCTACGAGCAAGCGAAGAAAGACGGCGTTTCTCTTGAGGGCGCGAACGATAAATGGCCCGTTCCCATGGGAATTTTATGCAGTTTTGTCGGATGCATAGCGATTTACTGTTCGCTTTTTACCGTCGGTTCTCTACTTTACGGCAGTTATACAAACGCCTGCGCGCTATTGGTCGTTACTGTCGTTAGCGCTTGGATACTCTTCGCTTCGTGGAAGAAAATGGAAAGAATATCCGTTAATAACGGAACGGACGTTTTGACAGAAGACGCGCAAGAACAGAAATGAGACGGGTCAGATAGAAGAATACGTTCCCCAAACGCTTCGTCGTTCTGAATTGAGCGACGAAGCGTTTTTGTAGGCGAAAGGATCATGCGCCAAGACGTTTTGCCGCGCTTTTTTCAAACAGCTCCAGCCGTTCTTTGATTTCGTCCAGAGAATCTCCCCCGAACTTTTCAACGACTGCCGCCGCAATTTCAAACGCGACGACGTTTTCCAGGACGACGCTTGCCGCTGACACGGCGCATGCGTCGCTTCGTTCAAAGGAAGCTTCGACCGATTCTTTGGAATCCAGGTCAACCGACCGCAACGGTTTGCGGAGCGTTGGGATCGGCTTCATTGCGGCTCGAACGACAATTGGCTGAGAGTTTGTCATCCCCGCTTCAAGGCCGCCGGCATGATTGGTTGGACGAACAAAGCCGAGACTACGAGAAACTCGTTGCGATTCGTTCCAAAGTATTTCGTCATGCGCCAAAGAGCCCGGTTGGGAAGCGAGCGCGAAGCCGTCTCCAATTTCGACCCCCTTAATTGCCTGAATTGCAGACGTCGCCTGCGCGATTTTACCGTCGAGTTTAGAGGACCATTGAGCGTGAGTTCCCAAGCCGAACGGAACGCCAAAAACGCGAGCTTCTATGATTCCGCCAAGCGTGTCGCCAACGGCGATCGCTTCGTCGATCGCTTGTTCCGCCGTTGGATCGGCGTCTTTGCGCAACGAGTAAACGGAACTTGAATTGCGGACGCTCAGTAAAGTTTGCGGAGATTGATTAAGAACGTCGGACGCCGGCGTCATGTCGACGTTTCCAATTTGCGAAACGTAACCGACTACCTCGACGCCGATCTCACGCAGCAACAAACGAGCAAGCGCGCCGGCCGCGACGCGTCCCGCAGTTTCTCTGGCGCTGGAACGTTCCAGTATGGGGCGAATCGCGCAACCATATTTGACGGATCCCGTCAGATCGCCGTGTCCCGGACGCGGACGCGTTAAATCGGGCGTCGACTCTAACTTATAATCTCTGTTTTTTACCCAGAGCAAGATTGGGGCCCCCATGCTTGCTCCATGGAGAATCCCCGTTAGTATTTCGACCGAATCCGTTTCGATCTTTTGACGACCGCCTCGACCGTATCCGCCTTGGCGTCGCGCCAGTTCGCCGTCGATAAAATTGGAATCCAGAGGAACTCCCGCCGGGAACCCGTCGACGAACGCGGCTATTCCTTTACCGTGAGACTCCCCTGCGGTTTTATAGGTTAGCATATTATCTCCCAGAATGCGAGACAGTCGCGCTAATCAAACGCGAAGCTCCGTTTGCGCGACGGCGACGTCGGCATAACGCTTGCGAATTGGTTCGACGATCTCCTGAATGAACTCTTCGACTTGTTCGGGCGCTCGTCCTACGAACTTCTCGGGCGACATTTCCGCGTCAATATCGACTTTGTCGAAAGCCGGGTCGTTTCGTAAGCGTTCCAGAAGGTCGTTTTCTCCGCCCTCAATCTTAACGACGTTAGAAGCGGCGACGCTGTGTTGACGAATGTGTTCGTGAAGATCTTGTCGATCGCCGCCTGCTTCGACCGCCGCCATAAGAATATTTTCTGTGGCCATGAACGGAAGTTCGGCGCGGAGGTTCTTTTCGATCACTTTAGGATAGACCACGATATTTTCGACGACGTTTTGCATAATGATCAAAATGGCGTCGATCGCCAGAAAAGCCTGAGGGATCGAAAGGCGGCGATTAGCGCTGTCGTCCAGAGTTCGCTCCATCCATTGAGTAGCGATCGTCATCGCCGGACTTGATTGCAAACTCATAACGAATCGAGCGAGCGAACAAACTCGTTCGCAACGCATCGGATTGCGTTTGTACGCCATTGCGCTTGAACCGATTTGATTCTTCTCGAACGGTTCTTCCAGTTCTTTTTTGTTCGCCAGGATGCGCATGTCCGTTCCGAATTTGTGAGCGCTTTGCGCGATCCTCGAAAGAACGTCCAGTATTTGCGCGTCAAGTTTACGCGGATACGTCTGACCGGTGACGGCAAACGGCTTGTCGAAACCAATTTTATCGCAGACAAGTTGTTCGAGCGCGCGAACTTTGGCGTGATCGCCGTCGAAAAGCTTTAAGAAGCTTGCCTGAGTTCCCGTCGTGCCTTTATTGCCCAACGTTTTCATGTTGGCAATGCGATACTCAAGGTCTTCCAAGTCCGTGACAAGATCGTAAGTCCAAAGCGTCGCGCGTTTGCCGACAGTCGTCGGTTGCGCCGGTTGAAGGTGAGTCAGGCCGAGACAAGGAAGCGCGCGGTATTGCTCGGCGAATTTTGCAAGACGGTCAATGACGACGACGAGACGATCGCGAATCATTTTTAACGCGTCGCGATAAAGAATGCAGTCGCCGTTGTCCGTAACGTAACAACTTGTCGCGCCGAGGTGAATCACGGCGCGCGCGTTAGGACAAACGTCGCCGTAAGTATGGACGTGAGCCATAACGTCGTGTCGGAGCTTCTTTTCGTATTCTGCGGCGACGTCGAAGTCGATATCGTCGATATGAGCCTTTAATTCGTCGATCTGTTCTTGCGCAACGGGAAGTCCCAGTTCATGTTCCGCTTCTGCCAACGCTACCCAGAGTTTACGCCATGTGGAGAATTTTTTTTGCGGTCCGAAGTGTTCGCACATTTCGCGAGACGCGTAACGTTCAATCAATGGATTGTCGTAATTCAAACGATTTTGCATAATTATAGACCTTTGTTCCAAACGACGAAAAGGGGACTCGTCGACCGACGCGCGCGTCGCGATAATTTTTCCATATTATCCCGGAACGAAGAAAACGGTCAAGCGCTAAAGGATTCGCGCAAGAAACGAAAAAACCGCAGGTTTACGCCTGCGGCTTCAATCGGGGCGACACGATTTGAACGTGCGACCTCTACGTCCCGAACGTAGCGCTCTAGCCAGGCTGAGCTACGCCCCGATAAGGACTTGTTTGAACGACGCGTCGCTCAAACCTCGGGAATAACGTCAAATTGACACGGCCAACAGGCCAGTCGGGGCGACACGATTTGAACGTGCGACCTCTACGTCCCGAACGTAGCGCTCTAGCCAGGCTGAGCTACGCCCCGATGCGTATTAAGCGACCCCAAAAAGCGAACTCGGGAAGAACGCGCCGCTCATACGACCGTCGAATATAATCCTAAACGACTCGTCTATTCTATCGAGCTTTGCCTTTTCGTCAAGGGAAAAACTCCATTTTTTCCTGTTTCATTACAGGCGTCATGATATGCGCTCTCAGGCTTTTTGACTTCAAAAACTCCTGACGCAGAGAATTGTGTTTAGGCCTCTTTGGGACAAAAAGCCTAACGCCTTGACATAGAAGACACGACGTTAGGCTACAATGTCGGCTGCTTGGATTTGCGAAGAGAATCTCCGTCAAATCACGCGTTATTTGAGTTCTTTAATGATATCGACAAGTTCGTTCATGTCGACGATATTTGATCGAACGACTTTGCCCGACTTGTCGATAAGAATCGCCCAAGGAGCGGTTTGAACGCCAAGCGCAGTAGCTGGCGCGCCTTCGAGACCGGCAGGATCGCAAACGTTTTTCCAGGGAATACCGGCAAAGATTTGCTTGAAGTAATCGTTTGCCGCTTCCGCAGTAGGAGCGGAGTCAAGGTTGACGCCAACCACGTTGACCAGCGACGCGATTTTTTTCACGGCGTCTACGCTCTCTTGATCCCAGCTGGCCCAACAGAAAATAACCGTCGGCTTGCCTGTTAAAGCCGCGACGTCGCAAACGCCGCCGCCGAAATACTTCATCGCGGGAAAGTTTAACTTGCCCCCCTCAGATTGAAGTCTCGCGATAGCGCCCGTCGCTTTTTGTCCAATGGGAGCGTCGCCGAAGTTTTGAGCGACTTTTTGATAGTATTCAATAGCCGCGTCGTTTTCGAGGACGTATTCCTGGTCTAGCGCCAGACTCATCGCGGCCTCCGCTCCTGCGGGAGTCGTCGAGTATTCGTCAACAAAAGCGGTAAGGTCGTCGGCGTACTTTTCCTGGGCTTTCTGAAGAACCGATTGTTTCGGCTGCGGTTGCGCTTGCGCGACCGCGTAAAATTCCGCGACAATCAGGCGATGTTTGACGAGCGCTTTGACATTCTCGCTCACATCGTCTCCGCACGCTTCCTCGAGTGCGGCAAGTTTTTGCGCTCCTTGCGGATAGAGTCCGGATTGAACGCCGCTAAAAATAACGTTGACCGCTTGAGAGAGCATATTTTCTCGTTCGGACGGGTTGTTTTCGGCGATGTTAAGAAGAAGTTCGACGGTTTGGTCGCAAACACCCGCATATTCTTCCGGGGACGCGGCGTCGAGTTTTTCGAACGCTTCGTTCAATTGAGTCCCAAATTCGCCGACGTCTGCGGTTGTTTCCGCTCCTGCGCTTGCGCCGCCGACGGCGGGGAAGAATATCGACGAGGCCGAAACGGTTCCGGTCGCTTGACCGAAAGCTTCGCCGGCAGGCAATCCGAGAATCTTCCAAACATTGCCGACTTTAATGAGGTCGCCGACGTAAAGCTGTTGATTTTGGGAAGCGTCGTCCCCCTTCAGGACGACAATCGCCGCGTTGTAGTAGAGCGTCAAATCGTTGGCGGAGCCGTTCCCAGCGGGAATAGTCGCCGGAAGCGACGTATTAAAAGCTCCCCAGTGAGCGTCGGCGGGCGTTTTTAACGTTTTTACGAGAGTCGCGAAATTAGCCGCGTTTGCCGACTGAATCTCTTTTTGGACTTCCGCCGCTAAAGAGCCTGTTAATCCGAGCGTTTTCATATCCTCTTCTGAAAGAGCGACGCGTTGGAATCGCGCATAATCGTTGTTCACAATTGCGGCGACGATTTCCTGAGTAGCTTCTTCCGGCGAGAGAACCGTCCATGCGGCGATCGTTTTATCGGCGGCAAGCGTCCCGCGACGAGAACCGGCGGTATTGAGCCAGCGCGCTTCTTTACCAAGAACGTCGCGAAAGACTTCCTGACCGTTCTTATAAAAACGAATTTGTTCGACGCTGGCTTTTTCTCCTTGTTTCGTCGGCGTTGGAGCGCACCACGCGCGCAACGGCGTCACGCCGTCCGGTTTGTATAAAGCTACGCCCTGATAAGCGCCTTCCTTGAAACTTTTAACTTTACAGTCAGGCGTTTCTTCTTCAGTAGGCGTGTCGACGTCGACGTCCGCCTGAGTCGGGACTCGGCTTAGTATTTGTTCAGGTTTGTATTGTTGTTGCGCGAAAAGCGTTGGACAAGCGGCTAGAAAACCGAGAGCCAACATAATTCGTTTGACATATGACGAACCAATGGTGAAACGTTGTACCAGTTGCATTAACGTAAGCTCCTTACTTAGTAACGCCGTTTGTAATCGTTATGATCTAATCGTGCGCGCGTAGCCTGTACAGCTCCGCGACGTCTGAAGAAAAGACGTCGTTTTCACGACTTTAGCCCGTCGACTCAGCGTCGACGGGCTCTGAATGGGACGTATCATTCTCTCGTTTGTCTACGAAAATGCCGCCGTCTCATTGAACAGTTCGCGTAGTTCCGAACGTTTTTGAATTGGCCGCGCGGCCTAATTCTGCAGTTTCAGCAACGATGCGAACGTTTTGTTTGTTTTGTAATTCTCGGGCGCTTTGAATTTTTTGAACGTCGGTTCTCACAGGAGGTTGAACTTGCGAAACGACGACTCTTTGCGAAACTTGCGCTGGAACGGAGTTCGCGTTTTGTTGTTCGTAGCTTACCGAGCGAACGTTTGAAATTCTAGGAGCGGGCCCGAACATGTTGGAAACGTTAAAATTACGACTCTTCATGGAGAAGTCGTTGCGTCCGCCTCTGTTGATTGGAAGGGTCGGCAACGCCTGACCGCCTCGAGTCGGCGAAGCGTCGTATTGCTCGACGTCGTAAACTGCCGACGAATAAACGCCTGACGGATAGGTATTGGCATATCCGCCCGCGTCCTGACAGCAGTAATTACCCGCGGGGTAACCTTCGCAATTGTCGTTGCAGCCGCCTACATAGTCTCCGCAGATAGTGCACGGATTACAAGGGGCTTTCGGAGGACGGGGGGCGCATCCGCAGTCCGGAAATATGCCGTCGGTAAATTCGCAGTAAATCCATCGAAACGGCGAAACGGCGACGTTCAAAGCGCCGTTTACAAGCCCGTAAAGACTGAAACAGCCGTTTTCGCCATAACAGCCGTCGCCATAGCATCCGGATCCATAACAAGTCGATGGGCCGCAACCGACGTCGCAACCAGGAACGTCGCACGTGGGAACGTCGCACGTGGGAACGTCGCAACTGGGCGCATAGGAGGCCGTCGGAACCTCGCAGGTCGGCGCGCAAGCTCCAGAACCATATTGAGCAAAGGCGTTTGTAACGCCAAACGCCATGATTAGGGTCGCCGTAAAGACGGAGACGTTTTTCCAATTATTCTTCATTTTGACCTCTAACAACAAGTGGAGAAGCATTGTTATTTTATAACGTCGGATTTTCCGACGGTTGAAAACGGCTTACGTTCGACTCTAAACGTAGCGCTTCGCAAGCGTCCGTTTTCTAGCTACTTCTCTTATCGACAATCGAAAGTTGTATAATTAGTAAAAATGGAATAATTGTTATTTTTTGCCTATTTTGAAATATAAGGAATCGACGGGTTTTGGACGTCGCCGTGATAGGGCTGTTGAAACCTTGTCGTCGGTCCTGTATACTCTGGATGGTTCCGCTGGAAGGATACCGTAAAACGTCGGATTTGGAAAGAACGAAATCGTTAATAATCGTAATTTTTCGAGACTTTTTATGCGTAGGAGCGCCACGATCGTCCTTGTTATGTGTTTGTCGCTTTATTTTGGGGCGATTACGCAAATACATCCAATTTTGTCTTTATCAGAAAACGTATGCAGAGCGGGCGAGCCTCTTTTAACGCGACCTCTTTCCTGTGAAAACTGGCGTATAACGCCGCGTAACGAAGGCGACGCTTTTTCGATGAACGACGACGTCAAAGGGATTGGCCTTGTTATAGCGATCGACGAAGAGAACGTTGTCTTCGAAGATCGATTGCGAGACGAGAAAGGCTCTTTTTTACGTGAACCCGGAGTCGGGGTCGTTTTTTTACCTCCCGTTAATCCCGAGGTTTCAGAACAATTTTGCCGTCGCGTTCAAGATTCCGGGAGAAAGGAAGATTGCGTTTGGCTTTGTAACGGGGACGAGTTATTAGGAACTCTTATTCGAGTAGATTCACGACGCCTTTTGATTCGAACCTATGACGTTGACTTGGTTGTTCCCAGGTATAAAGTACGCGCCGTTCGTTTTGGGACGAAGCGGACGTAGTTGTTTTCGATTGGCGTAAATCGTTGGCTGACTTATAGGCGTTTCAACGCTTTTTTTGGAAAGGTCGTCATTTTGGGCGGAATAATTCACGATCCCTTCATTATTTTGCTAGCCAGTCTGTTTGTCGTCGTAGGGGCGATACTTTACTTGCGCATTGGGGCTTTTTTGTCGCTTCTGGCGGGAGCTTTGACGGTTAGTTTTTGGGCGGCGTCTGCGGGGGAAGATTCATTTGACCTTGTTCACAACGTAACGCGAGTGTGTGAAGCAATGGGAACGACGATTGGGAAGATCGGCGTTTTAATTCTTCTTGGCACGATAGTCGGCAAGTTTATGACCGACAGCGGCGCCGCCGACCGTATCGTTTTGGCATGCCGCAGACTTTTAGGGCCAAAACGACTTCCGGCGGCGTTGGCTGGCAGCGCTTTTATCCTTTCTGTTCCGGTCTTTTACGACGCGACGTTTTACCTCTTGTTGCCGTTGGCGAAGTCGGTTTACCGCGCATGCCGAAAGAACTATGTCTTGTGCCTGCTTGCGGTCGGCCTGGGCGCGACGATTTCTCATACGACGATTCCGCCTACTCCCGGTCCTATCGCCGTTGCCGACGCGTTCCATATTCCTCTTGCGACGTCTCTGAAAATCGGTTTAATCGTCGGTTTTTGTTTACTACCTGTCGTCTTGGTTTTAGCTTGGTTTTTGAATAAAACGTTGCCTGATCCCCAAATAGATCTTAACGTCCTTCGCGAAATGGGGATTGACTCAAAGGATAAAGAGTTTCGCGCCAACGCTTCTTCTGCGCCTGACGAATCGGTTGTTGAGCGGGCTTTGCCGTCTCTATGGCTCTCTTTTGCGCCTATTGTATTGCCGGTGATTTTGATAGCCGTCGCGTCGATTGTCGAAGCTCGTTTAGGTAAAATCCCGTCAGGTTCCAGCGTTCCTCTCTGGCGTTCTTGCGTCGCTTTACTTGGCAGCGCGAACGTCGCGTTGGGAATAGCCGCTTTGTTTGCGGCCGTTCCGTTGGTTTGGTCTAAAAAAAGCCGAACTTCTCGTTCTCAAATGGAGGAGAAATTGAATTTTGCGTTAATGAGCGCCGGAATGATCGTAATGATTACCGGAGCAGGCGGCTCTTATGGCGAAATGTTGCGCGCCTCCGGAATTGGAGACCGAATCAAAGAAATGTTTGTAGCGACCGGCAGTTTCAGCGGAACAACTATTCTTATTCTGGCCTTTGTTTCGACCGCGTTGTTGAAATCCGCACAAGGATCGAGCACAACGGCGATGATTACCTCCGCCGGTATTTTTTCCGCAATGGATCTAACTAGCGAAACTCTTGGCTTTAACATTGGATATTTAGCTTCGGCGATCGGCGTTGGCTCTTGCGTCGCTAGTTGGATGAACGACAGCGGTTTTTGCGTTTTTTCAAGGTCGTCGGGCGTGGCGGAAGTCGACTGTCTGAAAGTATGGACGCTGGGCACGGGGCTCTTAGGCGTCGCGGGGTTCATAATCACTTTGGTTCTAAGTCAGGTTTTTCCGATGATTTGATTTTGTTCAGTTAGAAGAGGTCGAAAAAAAAGGCGAGCGTTACAACGCTCGCCTTTTTGATCGCGACAGCATGAGATTCTTTTACCTTGAACCGCTCATGTCGAAACTGAAAACCGTCGTAACGTCGTTAGGATCTTTATTAACTGGGAACGCGAAGTTGAGAGCCAACGGAGCCGGTCCCAACATCGGAATGGAGAATCTTAATCCGACGCCTGGAGCGACACGATACCGTCCCCATTTTTTGATATCCTTGGCTACCGTTCCAGAATCGACAAACATCGCAAACTGGAATTGGTCTCCTCCAGAAACAGGAATCAGGAGCTCAGCCGAGTTGTAGAACTCGAAATTACCTCCGATTCCAAAACCGGAAGAACCGTACCGGGGCGTAACGCCGCGATATTCAAAGCCGCGAAGATTCGAAGATCCGCCGCCGTAGTAACGCTCGTAAATTGGCGCGTCGTCTCCGTTCCAGGCGACATTGGAGGACAGCCCCAAAATCCAGCGACCGGATCCGTCGACGCGTTTGTGCAAGGTCTTGTAGTATCGACCTCCAAGCGAAACGCGCGGGAATTGGTAATCCCCGAGAACTTCTTCAATTGTTCCTTTAACCATATAACCTTCTGACGGCTGGTAAGGATGATTACGCGTATCGTACGCTGCAGAGAGTCCGACGGTGTATTCCGTATGTCTTCCAAGGGCTTCGTTTAAGTCGGGAACAAAGGAAACCTGCGGGTCAGAAATTTTGACTCCGTATATGCCTCCGCTTAGCGTTGTGCTGAAACGAGGCGTCCATTGACGGCCGAGGCGGATTTCTCCTCCATAGCGCGATTCGAACCACTCGTCGTATGAATGATCCCCGTAGAGGCCCGTAATTCCAAACGCGTATTTCGTGTGAAACACGTAAGGAACGTCCCAGGAGGCTCGATAACTTTGAACGTTTATTCCGGGGCTGGCTTGAATGTTGAAAATCTGACCTCCGCCGCGGAAAGCGTCTTTCCAACCGTCGCAAGTAAACAAATTAGTAGGCGGGCGGAAAAGATTGAAATTTCTTTCTGTGAAACTGACGTTTCCTACCAGCCCATAATCAGAATTGACTCCGATCGACGCTGTAAAAGTGCCCGTGCGTCCCTCTTGCAATTTAACCAAAACGTCTCCGTTGTAGATATCGTCTTCTTCCGGACTTATGGGATCAACGGCAGGGACGACAACCGAGTCGTAAACGCCATGAGAGAATCCCGCCGGAGTAGAGCTTTCTTCATACGGATTATCGATATATTCGTCTTGATAGTTGGCGTATTCCTGACCAATTGCATATTGCGAATTTTGCGTGGCGTTCGGATCGTACGCGGTATACCCCGAGGACACGTTTGAGTTTGCACGCGTCGTTACGGACGAAAAACCGCTTGGAATCGTCGTTTGAGCTCTAATGATCGAGTTAAACGGACGAATGGGAGATATTTGAACTTTTGGCGCCGTCGCGATTGTTTTCTCATTCTTGTGCGATACGCTGGGACCGTAAGACTGGTAAGCCGTTTGGGTCGTCTGAACGGGTTCAGACGACTGTTTTGACTCTTGTTCCCGCTTCGTTTGATCATAGGGAACATAACTAGCAATCAGCGCTTTCGTTTCGGCGGTCTGCCCCCGCGTAACTCGTTGTCCACGAGTCGTTCTGGACGATTTGCTCTCCTGATCGCTTTCATCGTCGTCGTCATCGTCTTCAATTCGACGCGCTTCTTTGAGCGTTTGCGTGTCGCCGTGTTTTTGGGTAACAAAGACGGCGCTTTCGTCTGGAATAACGGCGATTTCAGGCAATTGACCTTCTGACGGTTTATCGTTAAAGTAGCCCGATAGACGCAACGCGTTTTCGCTTTGTCGAATCTTAACGCCGTCAAGAAGTTCGCCAGGCGTCAAACTGAGTATATTCAAGACGACGGGAGTCATCGTTCGTGACTCCGTTCCGACGTAGTCGACAATGACGTCGCGGACGCGATAACGATGATCTTCAACAATATCATAACGAACGTCGACTACTCCCACCTCGTCCGTAAAGACCAGGTTGGGGGTAATGTCGGCGCGGACGTATCCCATGTTTTGGTATTCGCAACGTAAAGTAACTCGGTCTGCTTCGACGTCGTTGAAATAATAGAAGGAACCAGGCTTGACTTTTAGCTTCTTCTCCAACTCTTCCGTCTTCATCACGCGGTTGCCGCTGAATACAAAGTTCCTGATTTTATAGCGGGGCCCTTCATCGATGATATAGTGAACCGTAACCCAGGCGTTGTCTTTACCCAGGCCCGCAAAGCCGGAACCTTCTTGATATTCTCGATCGATACGAGCGTCGAAATATCCAAGTTGTCGATAATATTCAAGCAGTTTTTCGACGTCGGCGTCGAGTAGTTCGCGCGTAAACTTCCCGCCAATGAAATAAAGAAATCCCGGCTTGACGGAAATCAAACTACGTAAACGCGCGGCGCTTACGATCGTGTTTCCCGTGAACTTGGTCTTTAGAACTCTTTGGTTGACGCCTTCGTCGATAAGATAAACGACTCCAATATCTTCCGGACGATCCCCTCTCAGTATTTCAACATAAGGTTCCGCATAACTCTTGCTTTTATAAAGCTCGATAATTCTTACGCGACCGTTTTCTACTTCGTAAGGATCCATCCGCGATTCGCCCGGTTTGATCCCGAGTTCTTCGAGGATATCGTGTTTTGATATTTTTGAGTTGCCGACTACTTTCACATAACGCATCAATCGGCGAGGCGTGAGGTCAAAGTTGACGATAACTTTGTCCGGTTTATCGGGAGTCCATGAAGTGGAAATCGCAACGTCGATAAATTGCTTCGTTTGCAGCAATGCGCGTTTGTCTTCTTCAAGACGTTGTTGACTGAATTTTGCGCCAATTCTCGTCTTGATGATTTTATTGAATTGTTGAGTCGTCATTTCCAGTCCGGAAATGCGAATATCTTCAACGATCAGTTTTTTCAGTTCTTTTTCGGATAATTGAGCCGTTTCCAGCGAGACTTCCTTTGGATCGCGGACGACTTCACTGCCGACGTTTTGAGAATTGGAACGTTCCGTTGCGGCAAAAGTTTCGCGAAAAGGATCCGTCTTGGAAGCGTCTGTAGCGTCCGTTTCCTGAAACGAATCGACGTTTAAGACGTCGATCGTTTGATCTGGCGAGTCGCTGGGAAGAGATTCTTGAATTTGCGGCGTCGGTTGGACGTCGACTACCTCGGAAGCGCCGTCCAGAGACGCTGGAACCGGATAATCTTCCGAAGTCGGCAAATTGGCGTCGACGCCATAATAGTCGTCAAACGATTCGTCAGAGTCCAAACTTTCAACCGACTCTCTTGCCGCGTTAGTACTGAAGATAGTCGTTTCTTCCTCGTCCTCTAATTCGGCTGTAGAATAATCGCTAAAGCCGCCCTGTTCGTATCCGTCAAATCCTCCGTCTGATATTTGAGGTTCTAAAGATTGAGTTTGACGAATAGGATTAGACGTGTTTTTATTTTGCGGAGCGTTATAGACTGCCGGAGTCGCCCCTCGATTGACGCCGGCGTTTGTTTGGCTCTGAGAATTTTGACGCTTATATTCTTCGCTTGTCGCCGCGTTCTGTGGCACGACCGGTTTTTTGCTGGCGCTGTTTACCACTGGAGCGCTATAATCGATCGTTTCAGTAGTCGTTTTTTTCTCCCCGTAGGAAATAACGCGCATACCTTGTGTCGACGATTGCGACGAGGTTTTCTTACCTAACGCGAGGTCGGGAATCCAAACGTCGTCTTCGCTTTGCGGGACGTCCCCGCCGTCAGGATTTTCAAAATAATCGGAGTTTATAACGCGAATAGCGTTGAAATCTCGCATGGAAACGCCGCTCGCTTCCTCTGGCGATAGGACGTTGTTAGACGATTTAGACGCATTGACGCTAGTATTGGAGGAAGAGTTTTGCGCGAGCGCATCACCCCCCAACGCAAAAAAAGAACAAAAGACGAACGCCGCGATCAATAGAATTGACAATGCCGATAAGCGATTGCGTTCCCGTGCCTTCAAGCGTTGTTCGAACGTTGCGACGCGCGAGGATTTCTCGTCGACTGTTCTGTGTAATGTCAATGGTTCTGAAAACCGCATCGTCTAACCTTTATAATCGGATACTTGCGAATCGATTTCATTTTGACGCGCTTTCAAGAAAACAATCCCTTCTTTTCGTCAAGCGCAATTGACGAAATCGACCTTGCGAGAGAATACAAAATAACGACTATTGCTACAAGTCGTATTTTCTTGAGAGAATTTTTCGGGGAAGAGTCTGTTATCAAAGAACGGCTTTTCTTCTGAAAAGAAAGAAAAGCCGTGAGAAAAAAGCGTTCAGCGCGCGACTTCAAAAAGATTATTTAGCGGGCGGTTGTTGGCGATCTGCCTGGGGAACGTATTCCGCAAGTTGTTTTTCTGCGAAAATCGGACGGAATTGGGTAACACGTTGCCGCCCGTTTAACATAGGCAACGTCAACATGTCTTCGCCTACGAGCGGCTTAAGATACCTTAAGAAGTCGTCGGAAACGTCGCATCCGTTTGGAAGAATCCATTCTTTAGGGAAGGTTCGTTCGCTATTAGCCACCTCGGCTAGAGGCGCTTTGTCGTATCGAACGCTATAAATAAAACCGGCGTCGCGAAGAATTGTCGACATGTATCCGCCTTGATCGGTAGCGGCGAGCTCTACCGCTTTTTGCCCCAGACGGTACGCTTCGTCCAAGTCGACGGTTGAGGCGTAACCCATAGAACAACGCTGATCGGTGCCGGGAACGTTACAACGCGCGGCTCCCTTGGCGGCGAGGCCGACTCCGTTGAGATAGTTGACGACCGTTTGAGCGACGGTAATTTTACTGGCTCCAAAATTAGTGTGTCCAAAAGAGTCTTTAATTGCGCCAACGTCGCCGACATTGAAGCCTTCGCTGACGACAACGACGCAACGCCCAGCGTCTTTAAGCGTTTCGTTGACTTGTTCGGCAAGTTGTTCGAGGGAGCAGGGAGACTCGGCAAGATAAATAAGCAACGGCGTTTCGCGTTTTGGATCCGCCATACGCGCGGCCGCGGGAATGAATCCGATTTTTCTTCCCATCGCTTGAAGAACAAGGACGGGATCGGCAGGGCACGACCCTTTGTTCTCCTCGTTTGCATATTGAACCATATGGGTCCAGTATTTTGCGGTAGACGCGTAACCGGGCGTGTGATCGATTAATTGAAACTTTGAGTCGCCAATATCGTTGTCGATTGTTTTGGGGACGCCGACGGCCTGTAGTTCAAGACCGCGTTCAGCGGCAAGCTTAGCGATTTTGTTAGCGGTGTCCATGGAATCGTTGCCGCCGTTATAGAGGAAGTAACCTACATTGTGAGCCTTAAAGACTTCGACGACGCGTTCGAAATCTTCCGTTTGCCAGGACTTTAGTTTGTAGCGGCATGTTCCAATAGAACCTGCGACAGGCGTGTATCTAAGAAGCGCTATTTCTTCTTCTGGTTGCGCGGAAAGGTTGAGCAACTCTTCTTTAAGCACGCCCTCGATTCCGTGATTAGCTCCGAAGACGGTTCCAATAGCGTCAAATTCACGAGCCGCGTCAATAACGCCGCGAAGACTACTGTTGATAACGCAAGTAGGACCGCCGCTTTGCGCGACGACAAGATTTTTTCGTTGAGTCATTAGGGACTCCTTGAAACTGTTGTTTATGACGACGTTTAAAACCTGTTGGCGATAAACAAAAACGCCTTGTTTTCTCGCCTAAATATAGCTTTTTTTGCGTAAAATGCAAGGGAAAAAGCGTCGGTTGTCTTTTGACGCAAGTCCAGACACGATCGATTTGTTGAAGAAAAGTTGGAACGTATAAGCTTTAACCGAGGCTTTTTATTTGTTCCTCAAACGGCTTTTCAGAAGGAAAGACGTCGACTATTTGCCGAGTAGCGCGGGCTTTATATTGTCGTAACCTGTGACGGACAACTATAATTCGAAGTTTTTCTGTTCCTATCGCTCGCTGGTTGTTTGTTGTTAAAATAGTTTATAAGTATTCAAAATGTTGAGTTTTGGGAAAATTCGTTGAAGAAATGTTTGACGTAAAAAAATAAAAAAAAGAAAAAAAGACAAAAAATATTATTTTTAGTTCTTAAAGAGGTTGGCAAAATAAAGTCGATTGTTTAAAATGAGAAAACTTGGAGATTCAGAATAAGGAAGTTAGCGTAACTGAGAGGTTATTGTTAGCTTTTTTGGAGCGTTCCGACATGCGCTTCGGCGTTTCGAGGTAATTTGTAAACGTATTTTGATGTTGACTCCACAGATAAATTAGCTATAATTGGGCTAATACATAAATTCGGCAAAATGAGAATAATTTAACAATCGTGTCGAGAGACCTTTTATATTGTTCTCACTTTTCGTTAGATTCGCTTTTTTGATAAGCGTCGAGACGTTCGAGGAAAGCGCTTTGTTGAACTTTCCTCAAACTCCTGGCGACAACGGATATCACTTTTTATATAACGTAGGCTACTATAATGGGAATTAAAACAGTATTCACCACGGGCGAAGCCGCTAAGATTTGCAAAGTTAGCCAACAAACAATCATCCGTTGCTTTGATTCTGGACAATTAAAAGGCTTTCGCGTTCCGGGAAGTCGTTTTCGACGGATTCCTCGCGAGAGTCTTTATTCGTTTATGAAGGAAAACAATATTCCAACCGACGCGCTCGAAAGCGGAAAGCGCAAAGTCCTCGTTGTCGACGACGATAAAGAGCTTGTCGAATTGCTCGTCGACGTTTTGGAAGGGGACGGTCGTTTTGAGACTCGGTCTGTGAATAACGGTTTTGACGCTGGTATGACGGTTCGCGAATATCGTCCCGACCTCATTATTCTCGACGTTATGTTGCCCGACATTAACGGTAAAGACGTTTGCGTTCGCGTTCGTAACGATAAATCGCTTGAAGCTGTTAAAATTGTCTGCGTGTCTGGAATTGTCGAAGAAGATAAAATTGACGAACTTCGTCGCGCCGGCGCTAACGAATTTTTGGCGAAGCCTTTTGAAACCGAGAAGCTTATCGATACGATTTGTCGATTACTTGAGATTGAATCGATCGTATGAACTAATTTGAAGTAACTTTTTTTACTTCGATGCAAAAATTCGCGGCTCTTTACGAGCCGTTTTTTATACGACATTATAACAAAATAGGATGAATACACAAAATATACCGGATAATAATTCACCCGACGACGACGGAACGATGTGCGCGGAGGATTTTGAAAAGCGTTTGTTCGACTTTATGGCTGAATTTTCCGCAGGAGCGGGACATGAGTTAAATAATCCCCTTGCGATTATTAGCGCCATATCTCAGAAACGCCTTCGATTAGAAAGAGATCCTGCGGTACGCGAAGCGTTTGCCGCAATTATCGCCCAGACGCGCCGCGCGTACGAGATGATTGCCGACATTCGTAGTTTTGCCCGACCGCCAAAACCTGAATACGGCGCGATTAATATCGCCCGGTTTTTCGAAGAATGGACAAAACGTGAAAAGAAGCGTCTTAACGCTTCTGAAATTCAGATTGACGTCGATTATGTCGGTTCAAGGACGAAAGAGATTGAAACTGACGAAGCGATGTTGGCAAGCGTGTTAGACGCTTTGAGTAGAAATGCAAGCGACGCAATTTCTCAAAACGGCAGGTTGTCTTTCTTCTGTAACCTCCGGGATCAAGAGAAATCGGCGTCCGGGGAACATTCGTCTTTTTTGGAAATTGGCGTCGAGAACGACGGTCCCTGTATTTCAGAAGAGGAGCAACAGTTGATGTTTGCTCCGTTTTATTCCGGACGACAAGCGGGACGCGGTTTAGGATTTGGCTTGCCTAAAGCGCTTCGTTACACGGAAGCTCTTGGAATGAGGCTCGTTTACGAGAAATCGAGAAGTTTTCCCAGCGGACAACGTTGGAGCGTGGTATATTAACGTTTCTTTCGGCGCGTTTTACAAAGGAAAGACGGAACTAACAATAATAAGCTTATACGTTTGTCCGTCGACAGCGACCGAGCCGACGTTCCCTTTAACGCCGACTTTCTTTCCAACAAACGATTCCAGTATCACGCCCTTTGACGATTCTAAATAGGCGTTAATACTTAAATTATTCCCAGCGGCGTCAAGAAGAGCGTATCTTGGGGCTCCGTCGCCCGGCGAGGAAATGGCGATGAGCGTTCCCTTTGCTTCAAAGCCGTCGGCGCTACGGACGGTGATAGGCGTGAAGGAACCGGTTTGACGTATTTTGTTCGTTTTTTCAACGTTGTTAGCCTTCTTCGTTTCTGAAGACGCGGGCGTGACGGTCGAGTCCTTTGCCTGAGGATCTTTCGACGAAGAGTCTGTCAATTGCGGCGCCTGAAAAACAAGCGTTCCCTGAGGCTTGCGGGCGCGGCTTGCTTCTGAAGACGCAAGTTGTGTTTCTGTCTTGTTGGCAGCATTGTCGTTTAAGCCGTTTTGAGAGGCTTTTCGTTGGGCTTGCGCGACAAGTCTGGAATTCTGGCGCGTTTGGCTTAACGGAACGCCTACGTTGTAATCTTGCGGGGGAACGATCGTTTGAGGAGTCGGAAATAACGAAGGCAATCGAGATAAATTAGAATTCGCGTGTTCGGAAACGTCGTCTACGACAATGCGCGGACTCTTTGATTTGGGGCTGAACGGGGAATTTTCGCTTGAGAACGCGAACGACGTCTTTTTGGTCTTTCCTTTGTTCGTCGAACCAAGTCGGTTGGAAGACACATACGACGGAGGAAGCGAACCAATTCCATCTCCATTATTGAGGCTATTTGCGCCGAGCGAATTGGGAGTAGGATTTCCCAAAATCTGATCTTGTAAAAGCACAACGCCGTTCTGATCGACAGGCAACATCTGAGCGTTTCCATTTTCGTCGAACGCTTGAACCCATCGCACGTTTGATCCGTTGAAATTAGGTTGGATATTGGAGAAGCCTGTCGAGGGAAGTGCAGATCCGTTCTGAGGGAAAGTTCCGTTTAACGTTGGGCTCCCAAACGTCGCTCCCTGACCTTGGTAAGGGGCGGAAACGTCGAACGCGGCGTTTTGGCCGTTTGGTTGGTATGCCTGAACGCCTTGCGCGACTCCCTTTTCCGTTTTTTTCAAAAGGTCGTAGATCGCCTGTAGCCCAAAACGTTCGTCGTCTGACGGAGCTGCGTCAAATAAGGCTTCTGTTCTTAGCTCGAGAATTTGCAAGTCTTCTTTTGAGACCGGTTTCTTTTGCAACGTTTGGAATACGTCGGCGTTTAAACGAGACGTTTCGAGTTTAAACGCGCTGACGTCTATATCGACGTCGGTATTGTTGAGTTCGGAAACATTTTCGTCGTAATTATTTACGCCGCTTTGTTCTTGCGATTCCTGATCAAAGTCGTCAAAACCCGGGAGCGTCAGTTCAAGATTATCGTCGGCGTCGTTAGGAAGGATGGGCGCGCCGTCGTTCGCCGCGTCTTCGCCTTTTGTAAACTGCCCTATGTATTCCGACTGGAACATAAGCTTTGGCGGCAAATGTTCCAACGCCGCGTCCTGAACAAGCGATTTTGATTCGATCCAGCGAAATTCCCCCGGAGGCGGCGCGATTTTGTACCATGTGGAGCCGTCAGATAGCCCGACTTTTCCAAGAATCGTAACTTTCTGACCGTGTTGCAAGCCAACTTGAACGACCGAACTCGTCGACGGAGAATCTCCGCCCACCCTTGAAGGTATCGCTTTTCCATTAGGAGACACAATCAAGCCCGAAGAATTGCCTGACAATTCGACGAACTTTCCGTTGATCCAGGAAAAGCTTCCATGAGGAGGTCGTATTGCGCAAAAGCCGTGCCCGTTATGAAAATAGACTTCAACATAACGGTCTTTGAGCACGGCTCCCGTTTGATATGAACTTCGGGACGGACTCGCATAGATTGGAGCGGCGTCGACGTCGACAGGAATGGAAAAGAATACCACCTGGTTGGTTGGAGCGTCTTGAGCGAGACTGTGTTTGCAGACGAACGCCGACCCTGCGGCTGTTAGCCATAATACGCAATAAAACGCAAATTGTCGTGTTCGTTTCAAGTTCATTGGAATATCGCTGTTTTCGACGGCTCTTTAAACTACCGACCGCGTCGACTTACAAACGCGCAAAAGTCTAACGCTCTAACGCTACTAAACGTCTTGGGCGAGAGTAACGTTTTTCTCACCGCTTTACAAGGCCAATTTACCGTCGTACGACTTTCCGCTCGTTTTTGAAACAAATCAAACGCTTGTTTCATAATCGGGTTTCCGGGGGCTTCCTTACCTTTTAAGGCAGACTATACTTGAAAAGCCGCGGGGCGCTTGTCGAAGACGTCGTTCCCTTTTTCTTCGTTGCGCCGAACGCTAAACATAGGGTAGTATGATGAACGAGTTGTCGAGATTGTTAGCGTTAGAAACGACCGACTTAACCGGAAGCGTCGCTTTATTCGAACAAGGAAAAGTTTTGGCGGTTCGTTTCCTTGATCCGGAACAAAGGAGCGCGCAGTCGCTGGCGCCAGCCATTCAAAGCATTCTTCGCGAGTTTTCCTGGAAACCTTCCGACGTCGACGTAGTGGCTACGACCGTAGGACCGGGTTCGTTTACCGGGTTACGGGTTGGCGTTGCCGCCGCGAAAATGTTTGCATGGAGCGTAGGCGCCCGGATTGTGGGAGTCGACACACTTGACGCCGTCGTAGACGCCTTTTCTGGAAAAACACTGGAGTCTGGCGTCACGTATGCGTCGGGCGTTCTCGTTTCTGCGGGAGTCGACGCGCAACGCGGCGACGTGGCGTTTAGAAACTACTGGATTGTTCCGTCCAATGATTCCAATGGGGAAAAGACGTTTTTTCTTAACGGCCAATTTAAGATCCTTCCGTATAAGAAGTGGCTTGACGTCGAACAATCGATTTTTACGAGCGACGTCGACGGCGATTTTCCCACGTTGGCGTATGATAAAGCGGGAGAAGAAGTTCGAGAAGAGGCGGAAAGACGATCGCGCGAGGCTGTGGTTTATACGGGACCGGCTCTTTTACGCGTAAAGAATTACAAGACTCTTTTTCCAAACGCGCTTGTCGCCGAATCGTCGTTGTGGAAACCGACCGCCGCTAATGTCGCGCAAGTAGCCTGGACGCGCGTTTTGAGAGAATCGTTTGATAATCCGTTCAGTATATTGCCGATTTATTCGCGTAAAGCTGCTGCAGAAGAAAGAGCGTTGGAAAAAGCGGCGGCCAAAGAGACCTTGAAATAATTGGGCGAATTGAGTAGAATGCGTCATGTTTTAGCGGTTGTCTCGAGTCGGGAGATTTCGGCGCTATTATGGAATAGACAGTTTTTCAGTAAGGAGTAAAGATGGGTTCGCCAGAAGTCGAAGTGTATTGGCATCAACATGCCGTTTCTCGTGCGGAAAAGGAAAAGTTGAACGGGAATAAGGGTTGTGTTTTGTGGTTCACAGGGCTTAGCGCGAGCGGTAAAAGCACTGTAGCGAATTTGGTCGATCACAAATTGCACGAAATGGGCAAGCGGAGTTTCGTCTTGGACGGCGATAATGTTCGTCATAACTTGAACGCTTCTCCCAAGATTCTGGCGGAACGTCATTCAGAAGAGTTCGCGAAGCGCTTTGGCCTGGGTTTTTCCGCGCAAGACCGCGAAGAGAATATTCGCCGTATCGGCGCTGTCGCCAAATTGTTTGTCGAATCGGGAGCCATCGCTCTGACGGCGTTTATCAGTCCTTATCGCGCTGATCGAGACGGAGTTCGCGCAATGATGGAAGTCGGCGATTTCTATGAAATTTTTGTCGACACTCCCTTGGAAATTTGCGAACAGAGGGACCCGAAGGGTTTGTATAAGAAAGCGCGCGCCGGAGAACTTAAAGGTTTTACCGGCATTGACGATCCTTATGAAGCTCCCCTTGAACCCGAATTGGTTCTCGACGGGGGTTCGCGTCCCGCCGACGAACTTGCCGACGAGGTCATCTTCTTCCTGAAGTCGCGCGGAGTCATCAACTGAGCGTGTTTTTGTTTGTGGAAACGCGCCATTTATAACCGAGAGACAACCGATTGTTTCTCGGTTATTTTCTTTGAAATTATTTTTTCTTTGCCATTTTTTCTTTCTTTTTTTTGTTTAATCTGATATACTGTAACCGTAAGAGTTCGCTTTGCGTTTGTCGGCGTGCGGCGATTTGTTCCGAGCGCATAAAGTTGGTTGATTCTTTCGACCGTTTTAAATAACTAGACGCGCGATTTAGCATTGAAGTCCATATAACAGGAGTTTTATAATGGCGGCTTTTCCTGACGTTACAAAAGTACAATATGAAGGTCCCGATTCCAAGAATCCTCTGGCTTTTCGTTATTACAACCCAGACGAGTTAGTCGAAGGCAAGTCGATGAAGGATCATCTTCGTTTTAGTTGCGCTTTTTGGCACACTATGCGTATGAACGGTTCGGATCCTTTTGGCATGCCGACCATGTCTCGTCCTTGGGACGACGGCTCCGATTCGATTGAAAACGCCCAAAATCGTGTTCGCGCATTCTTCGAATTCCTGGAAAAGGCCGGATTGCAATTCTACGCGTTCCATGATCGCGATATTGCCCCGGAGGGAAAAAATCTCGCGGAAACAAATAAATATCTCGACGAAGTCGTAAAGGTTTTTAAAGAAGAATCTGAGAGAACCGGGATTACGATGTTGTGGGGCACCGCCAATCTGTTCGGCAATCCTCGTTTCATGCATGGCGCGGCGACCAGTTGCAACGCCGATTCCTTCGCTTATGCCGCCGCGCAAGTCAAGAAGGCGATTGAAGTCTCCAAAGAACTTAACGCGCAGGGCTACACGTTCTGGGGCGGTCGCGAAGGTTATCAGTGCATTTGGAACACCGATATGAAACGCGAACTCGATCACCTTGCCAAGTTTATGCATATGGCGGTCGATTACGCTAAGGAAATCGGTTTCACGGGCCAATTCTATTTTGAACCGAAGCCGAAGGAGCCGACTAAACATCAATACGATTACGACTGCGCCGCTTGCATTAATTTCCTTCGCGCTTACGGTCTCGAAGATCACGTCAAGATGAATATCGAGACGAATCACGCGACGCTTGCCGGCCACAACGTTGAACACGAAATGGAATATGCGGCCAGCCAAGGTTTTCTCGGTTCTGTTGACGCCAATATCGGCGACATGCTTCTTGGATGGGACACCGACCAGTTCCCGACAGACGTCTATATGACGACGAAGATGATGCTCGTTTTGTTAAAGTACGGCGGCTTCACCACCGGCGGTTTGAATTTCGACGCCAAGGTTCGCCGCGAAAGTTTCGAGCCGATCGATCTCTTCTACGCTCATATCGGCGGAATGGACGCGTTTGCAAAAGGTCTTAAAATCGCCGCCGCTATTCGCGAATCGGGCGAGCTTGACGCGGTTGTCAAAGCGCGTTATTCCTCTTGGGATTCTGGGATTGGCGCGGAGATTGAAGCCGACAAACACGATTTCAAGTCCCTTTCGGAATACATGCTGAAGAAGGGCGAAGCCGACGCGTGCGTCAGCGGTCGTCAAGAGTTCGTGGAAAACCTCATTAATCGTTTCGTATTCTGATAGTCCCGATCGGACTTGCTACTTGAAGTCCGATCGACGTATTTTAAAGCCGTTTCCAAACGTCTCGAGCGTGCGGAAACGGCTTTTCGCCCCCGAGTTGCGGAGATGATAGCATACCGTCTCGAATCATCGCTTGACAGTTAGCGTTCGAATAATGTCGTCTGGTTCTAAGAAACATCACTCTGAAACGTCGTCCGAGGCGGACGTGCAAAAGTCGCCCTCGCAGGATTCTCTTGAAAAATCGAGCGGTTCTGAACAAGTTTTAGCCGGAGGGACGACGCAAACAAGTTCCGACGCAGATTCTGAAGAACGTTCTTTTGAAGACGGATCTACCCAACGAAGCGCCGGTTCCGTTCCAACGGCGACTCGAAAGAATTTCTCCAGTTCACAGACGACTCAAACTCAGCCCGTCGGTTCTGTGGAGGTAAGTAACAGAGAAAAAGCCAAAAGCTTCAGCTCTTCCTTTAGCGATTTAGAATCGACGGACTCTTTGGAAGACGTATGGAGCGAAGTTCCGCTAGGGTCGACTGGAAGTTCCGCTTCGACAAGAATTTCCGAACAAAGACAAGAACGCACGGTTCTATCCGGTCCTGTTCATGAAGACAATAGTCCGGACGGAGATCCAAGCGATTTAAAGCCCGGTTCCAAATTTGGGCAATTCACCATTATCCGCTACGTCGGCGGCGGGGGAATGGGACGCGTTTATGAAGGCGAAGACCGTAATCTTGAACGCAAAGTCGCTATTAAAGTCTTGCCCCAGAAACGCGCGCGAGAAGACGGGGTCGCCGCTCGGTTTTTGAACGAAGCGAAATCTGCCGCTCGTTTGAACCACGAAAATATTGCGCAGGTCTACTTGTATGGAAACGAGAACGGCGTTCCCTACATCGCTTTCGAATATGTTGAAGGCGTCAATTTACGAGACTACGTGCGCGAATGCGGCGCGTTAGAGTTAGGCGAAGCGGTCGACTATGTGCTGCAAACGGCCGCCGCGTTGTCGCACGCCGCCGCGCATGGCGTGACTCACCGGGACGTTAAACCCTCCAATATTATCGTGACGCCTCAGAAACGCGTTAAGTTGATTGACATGGGGCTCGCAAGGCTGCTCAAACCTCAACTCGACGACGATCTCACCGAAAGCGGCGTCACGCTTGGGACGTTCGATTATATTTCGCCGGAACAAGCGCGAGATCCGCGTCTTGCAGACGTGCGTAGCGACGTATATTCTCTTGGCTGCACGTTTTATTACATGCTTGCCTCGACGCCTCCTTTCCCGGAAGGGACGATGTTGCAAAAATTGTTGCAACACCAGGCGGACGAGGCTCCTGATATTCGCGAGGTCAATCCCTCCGTTCCTCTCGAAGTGGCAGCTATCGTCAAGAAGATGATGAAGAAGAATCCCGACGAGCGTTATCAAACGCCCGACGCGTTGATTGCCGATCTTCTTGAAGTCGCCGATATGATCGGTTTGAGAGTTTCCTCTCGTGGATACGCCGAATCTTCTTCTCAAGAGAAATCGTCCGAACGTCTCAGCGCATGGCGTCTTCCTGGCGTGTGCGCCGCCGCGCTTTTTGTCGTTTTGGTCGGGGGATACGCGTTTTTTTCAGACAACCGGGATTTGTCGCTTCCGGAAATTACCCCTCCGCGTCCGATAGAGTCGCCTTTTGCGTCGACGGACGTCTCAGAACAAACTGAGAGCGAACCTCGGATAGCGTCCGGCGCGGACGAAAACGACGTTGGAACGAATTCGAGCGACGTTTCGTCGCCTGAATCTTCTTACGGCGTTTCCGACGCTTCCAAAATTAGCTCCGAAGTCGAACTTGGAGCTTTGGAACTCAACGAATTGTACGCTCAGAATTCCGCGCGTTATTCCGAAGTTTTTTTGAGCGGTTCGATCGACGACGGACTCGAATGGCGTAATTCATATTTAACTTCCGGGTTTTCAGCTTTTGAATCGGACGATTACGCGTTTGGTTGGCGTTCCCGGAGCGTTTCTGCGGAGAGCGATTCTCTCAGCGTTTTCGAAAACTCCCTGACGACTAATCCCGCCGAGACGTTGGCTTGTTCGTTCAGCGTTTATCCTCTTTTGGGCTCTGGCTCCAGCTCTTCCTCGTCGCCTTTCGCGACTCCAGTTGTTCGCGTCGTCGACGGCGTCGGTAAGGAGCCAAATACTTTTGCTTCGTTACAGTCCGCTTTAGCGAGCGTTTCGCCGCGTGAAACTGGAACGGCGAGCGGCGACGCGCGTTTGAACGTCAGGATCGAACTAAAATTTAATAATACGCTTTCTTCGCCGTCTTTGACGATTGATCGACAAAACGTTGAGATTTGCGCCGCAAAAGAGTTTACTCCCAAGTTGCGATTTGTGCCTCCGGAAACGCCCAACGGCTCCGGTGGAGAAAGTATGTTTTTACTTAAAGAGGCCGACGTTGCGATTCGCGGCGTCTCCATAGAGTTCACCGTTCCTTCACTAGACGCAGTGTCCTCCGAAGAATGGACGGTTTTTGAAGACGTCGGCGCGTCGACCGTCTCCGTGAGCGATTCTGTGTTGACCGTTTGCAATATGTCCGGTGAAGTCTATTCGTCTCCTTTACATTCGAACGTCGCCTTTTTCCGCGCTCATTCTGAAACCTCCTACGACCAATTAGAAGGGCTTAGCGTCGACGCGCCTTTTACCGTTAGACTCGACAGAGTTTTAGCGCGCGGCGAGGCTACGCTCTTTGTTTCTGAACGTCAAGGCGCGCGTTTAGACGCTAAAAACAGCGGTTTCAATTTGGCTGGCGCCGTTATGCATTATGTGGAAAGGCGTCAATCGCGCGTTTCGGCCGTCCCGCCTGCAAAATCTTCTGACGAACTGCAGAGCTCCGAATTGGCCGCGCCCGATTCAAACGTTGGAAACGGAGAATTACAAACGCCGTCGCCATGTTTTTCTCTTAATTTTGAACAAACGGTCGTCGTTGGAAGAACTTGTTTAGTCCGTGTCGACGCCGAAGAAGCGGAAACGTCTCCGCCTTTTATGGCGTCAATAACCAATTCGATTGTGCGATTAAACGATCAGGCTTTTGCGCTGGTTTTGTGTCCTGTTGATTTTGACGCGTCTTCATTTGGGGACCAGTGGAAACTTGACGGCGTTTTAGCGTTGGACGCGCCATGCTTCTGCCGCTGGAGAGCGGATCGTTCGTCGTTTTACCAGGATTGTCCTTTCCCGACCGACGCCAAATCCTGCGAACTGGCAAAGCTGAGCGATTTGACTCCCGATTATACAAGGTTGGACGTCATTGCGCCTCATCGGTTTGCTCTTTCCAACTTTACCAATTACATACTGGTTCCAACGTCTGCTTCAATGACGGTTTCGTCTGATGCTAAAGCTCATGCTGAAACGATCAAAAGCGGTTTTTTCGACGTCCTTGTCAAGTATGATTGACGGCAATTCGGTTTTATCGCTGAAATAATCACATGGAAAATATCGTCCCTAAACTTGAAGTGATATGTTTTCATAACGGCGTTCCGACGGTCGCCTTTTTTTTAAGAACAGACCGTCCCACGACAATTGGTCGCGCCATTGAAAACGTGATTGTTCTCGACGACGAACGTTGCAGTCGATTTCACGCCACAATTGAATATCGCGACGGAAAATGGAGTTTGCACGATCTCAATAGCCGCAACGGAACGACGGTCGACGGGACTTCGGTCGACGGAAGCGTTATTATTTCCGTTGGTTCAAAAATTCAAATTGGTCGTGAAACGCTTTTAATCGAAGAACAACGCGAACTCGTTCATTGCGGCGAACCACGAGAGACAACGGCTCGGTTAGAACAGCAGGATTATTTCTCACGTCAAAACGAAATGACCGCGTTGCTCGGCGTTGAGAGAACGGAGAATATGCGTTTGCGTTCCTTATTGGAACAAAACTCGAAGATGATTGGACAGTCGAGCGCTATTCGCGAGGTGGAGAAATGTATCGATCGCGCCGCTCGATCGAAAGCCACCGTTTTAATTCGCGGAGAAAGCGGAGTTGGCAAAGAACTTGTCGCCCGCGCTATGCACGAACGCAGTTCGCGTCGCGCCGGTCCGATGTTGTGTTTGAACTGCGCCGCTTTTTCGGAAAGTTTGCTTACGAGCGAACTTTTTGGACATGAGAAAGGCGCGTTTACCGGCGCGATGGAGACGAAGATTGGCAAGTTTGAGGCTGCGGACGGCGGCACAATCTTTCTCGACGAGATCGCGGAAATGAATCCGGGGCTACAGGCGACTTTTTTGCGCGTGTTAGAAGGGGCTACTTTTGAGCGTGTCGGCGGGAATAAACCAATTTCTGTCGACGTTCGCGTCGTTGCGGCCACGAATCGAAATTTGGAAGAGGAGGTCGCCGCCGGAAGATTCAGACGCGATTTATATTTCCGATTGCGGGTTCTGGAAATTAACGTGCCTCCTCTTCGCGAGCGTAAAGGGGACGTCGATCTCTTGGCCGATCATTTTCGCGAACGGTATTCCCAGGAGACAGGTCGACGATATCTTGATTTTTCTCCCGAGGCGCGCGCCGCGCTCAACGCCTATCATTGGCCCGGCAACGTTCGCGAACTGAAGAATATTATTGAACGCGCCGTCCTTATGGGGAATCCGCCGACGATAAAGAAGGCGGATCTCGTTACTTCGGCGCTAGGATCTGTAGACGATACGAACTCGCAACGCTCCTCCGTTAAAAACGTCGACGTTTCCGACGGTCAATTAGCGAATCCAAACGATTCTGTTCGCTTTGAGCCGACGACTCTTAAAGAGATGGAGTCTCTGTTTATTTTGAAAACGTTGAAGTATTACGGTTGGAACAAGAGTAAAACAGCTAAGGTTCTTGGTATTGAACGCACGACCCTCGATCGCAAAATCGCTCTGTACGGATTGTCGAAAGAGGGTTAGCGTGTAGCGCCGTATGGAGTTAGATTTGACGAATCGGCGAACAAGAGTCGACTCGTCGCTTTTTTAGGAGTGTTTTCGCAATGACGGCTACTTGGCTTTCGTTTGGTCGATCGAACAGTTGTTTAGGGGCGCTTTTGACGGCGGTAGGCTTCGTTGTCGCTTTTTCAGCCGTTCCGGCGTTTACATGGGCGGACGGCTCTATTTATAACGCGTCAAATATCGCTTTATCCGACGGAACCGTTCAGGCGGGACGTTCTGGAACGCCGATTTTCTTCGATCGTTTTGAATCGTCTGACGTTTGGCCAACGATTAACAACTACCAGAATCTGCTTGACGTTGAGTTTAACAAGGAATATGACGGCGTTAATTCGCTGGTGATTACGCGCTCCAAACCTCTGGACGAAGGAGTTGAGTTTCCTAGGGACACCGCTATATCCGTTTCAACTGACGTTCGTCCTTTCGAGAAAGATTGTTCGGGACGCGAATATGTCTTACGTTTTGAGTCGATCGCTTCCAAACAAATTGTCGGTTCCGCCCAAGGACCGACGTACAGTAGTTTAGTGCGTTGGTTTGACTCAAATAACGAAGAAATCAGTTCGCAAACGTTCTCTTTTCTCGCCGATTTGTCTTCCGGACAAAAAGTCGTCTCGGGGAGGATTCCTGATGGAACTGTCGGATATGAAATACAACTTGGCTTTGACGTTCCCAATATTGAACAAGGCGAGTTTGCTGTCGTTCGATGCGTTTCATTAGAAATAGTCGATCCTGAAAAGAGTTATATTTCTCCCGGCGAATTTGTTTCCAACATCTTTGAGGGCGGCAAGATAACTTGGGACGCGGACGTTCCGGATGGAGCCGGCGTTAGTTTTCAAATTTCAACGGCGAGCGTTTTGCCAGACTCAGAAGAACCTGGCAAATTCTCTGAGTTTGTTGGTCCGGACGGAACGCCGAATTCTCGCTTTACTTCTCCGTTTGAGGTTTCAGCGCCCTTTGTGCGATATAAGGCGTTTTTGATTCCTAACGGTAAGGCTTCTCCCACGTTGAAGAACGTTTTTATTGGGCAGAAAAACGATTCTTCCTGGCGAAACGGCGGCGATATCGATCCTCCGCGCGTCAAACTGGCCGGAGTCTACGCCGAACCCTCGGAAGATCGTCATGCGTCGCTGGAATTCGATATTTCCGACGATTCGTACGTCCGATCGTCGTCAATAGTCGTCACCGTCGACGAAGAAGACGTTACGAGTATTTTTGAGCGAGGAAAGACTGCGTCCGGCTCTCTTCATTTGAGCGGACGTTTAAACGAGGAATTTGTAGAAGGTCTTCACAAAGCGACCGTTGAAGTTGCGGACGTTCTGGGGAATTCCGTGTTGGCGACGCGCTATTTCCTTATTGGAAAAGCTCCGTCGACTCCAAAAATTACGTTGCGTGAGGATGGCGCGACGCTTATCGACGGGACCCCGTTCTTTCCCATCGGCATTTATGGCGTAACGGAGCGCGAATTCAACGGCAACAATATTGACGAAGCGTTTCGCGGTTTGAAAGAAGCGGGGTTCAATTTCGCTCATTCTTATTCAATGCCTCGTGAAGACAAATTTTTACAAGCCGCCGAGAAATACGGTTTCAAATTGTGGTCCGTTGCAAGATTTCCGGACGAGCGTTTTGTCGAAGTCGAACGCCATTGTCCCGCGATTATCGCCTGGTATCTTGGAGACGACACCTCGTACAATACCAAACCGTCCGAGTTGTACGATTACTTTGATTCCTGTAAGGCCGTTGATCCGACTCGACTGACCGTGCAAGCGGATCCTATTGACGCCGGCAAAGAAATCTCGAATTATCGACCGTATGTTAAAGGAACCGACGCGTTTTTACCTGAAATATACCCAGTTCGTAAAGAAGGAGTCGAAGGAGGAACTCATTGCGTCGCGCAGACGATTATGGACGTTAAACGCAGTTTTGCGGACGCGCGCGACGCTAACGACGGTCCCAAGGCGATTTGGCCGATTATTCAGTATTTCCAGGGGTGGGGTTGGGAACGTTTTCCTACGTATCAGGAATTGCGAGCGATGAGTTTTGCCGCTCTTGCCGCCGGGGCCAACGGGATTACCTGGTATACTTACGGCGGATTCGTCGATCCCGAAAAAAAGATGTTTAACTACGGCGTTACGACGACCCCTGAACGATGGAAGAATATTTCGACGATCGCTACTCAAATCAACGAATTGTCGCCCGTCCTCTTGCAGTTGACGGACTCGGAACAGCAACCGAAGACGACGATTCTTAGCGGTCCCAAACAAGATCCAGAAGGAAACGATTCGATAACCTGTTTGTTGAAGGTTCACGAAGAGAAGACTGTTTTGCTCGCCGTCAATTCGTCGCCAAAGCCTGTCGACGTTCAATTTGAATTTCCAACCAGGCAGGACGGTTCGAAATTTGAAGTGTTGTTCGACGAAAACGAATCCGCTGCTCCAACTTTTAAAAACGGCGTTTTGCGCGATTGTTTCGAAGGTTTTGGCGTTAGAATTTATCGCTGGTAAGTCGTGAACATTATCGGGTCCGACGTAACTTCTTCCTTGCGTGGAGACGAGTTGCGCCGGATCAATCGTTTCTCTATCAATTTTTCTAGCGAACTGTCCTAGGGTTTCGACGGCGCATATTTCCCCCGATAAACGTTTTTCAGGAAAAGGGAGGGGAACGAGTCTTTTTGACGTTCTTTTTTTACGGGGTATTCGGAATAGTTTCTTATTTACGGGAATCTCGATCTTTGTTTTCTCTTGTTTATCATTGCGGTTTGTCCCGAATAATCGGCGGAGTTGAATAATCCCTAAATTTTTATTTATCTTTCTATCTGGAATTAGCCGATTGAGCAGAAAGTACAGTAGATAGCTCCGCCTTTACGTTATGCAATGGAGGTATAACAATGAATTGGCGAATCCAGATATTAGCTTGCTTGTGCGCGTTGCTTGTCTGCGTCAGCGGTTCGGGCTCAGGCATGCCAACGTCGTATGCGGCAGGATTGACATACGACGACGAGTCGTATGTTTCGGCTCCTTCGCCGAACTCCGAACGTTTCCACGAAGCTTCCGTTGCTATTCCCTTCGCAGAACAAGCGTACGACGAAGAAACCGACGAGTATGACGAGGAGTATTCTGAAGAATCGGACGAGGAATTAGTCGAGGAATCCGACGAGGAATTAGACGAGGAACTCGAAGAAGAGGAAGAGTCCGACGATGATTCTGACGAAGATTACGATGAAGATTACGACGACGGATGGGTTGCGGACGAAACTGTCGCGTCTGCTCGAGCCGAGACGGTCGCGCTTGCTCAAGCGGACGAAACTGTTGCAATGGTTCATCACGGCGGGGTGTTGACAGGAGGAATTCCCGAACTTGAGGAGTTGCAAAATCAAATTGCCGAATTGCAGAAGACTTCAGAAGAGCTGAGAGCCGATCTTGCTGCGGAACAGAAAAAAAACGAGAAAAAAGACCCGAAAGTTAGCGATCCTTTTACGATGAAACTTACGGGGCACGTTTCTATGGACGCCACTACCATTGGCAAAGACGACGACGCCGAGGATATGTACGGCAATACGAAAAACTCGTTTGGTATGCGCGACGTTCGTTTCACAATGAAAGGATCCGGTCACGGCAATTTAGAATACGCCATGGGGATTGGCGTTAACGATAAGATCGGTTTTAAAGACGTCTACCTGCGCGTTAAGGATACTCAATATTTTGGCGACGTCACGGTAGGTCACTTCTTCGTCGAATCTGGAATGGAAAGCGTTGAAGCCACTTATGACCGGGTTTTTGCGTCCATCGACGAGGGAACAAAGGCGTTTTGGCAGAGTCGTCGTCTTGGCGTTTCATCTGTTCACTATGGCGCGGATCAACGCACCCGCGCGTTTTTCGGAGTCTTTGCGGCGCCTTCGATCGCGTCGTCGCCTCACATGATTGTAGACAGCGATCCGGGCTTCATTCTCAACTCGCGTTTTACGACCGTTCCTGTTTGCGAGGTTGACGACGACGGATTTACTCGCGAAGTTTTCCATTTGGGCGCGAGTTTTTACTGGCTTATCCCTGGCGGGGAGAATAAACTGCGCTTGTACACTCGCGGCGAGATGTGGAGCGGCGACGACAATCCCTACTTCCTCGACGGTTCGATTTCTTTGGCCGATACTTCGTTCTCCGTTACTCAAGCGGAGATTGCGTATCAGATTGGCGAAGCTGCCTTGACCGCCGAAGGGTATATGTGCAACGTCTACGACGGAGGCGGAACCGCTTGGGGGACGACCGTCGTCGCGCGTCGTTTTTTAACTCCTCACTGCTCGCGAACTTATTTGAAGAATAGCGGACGATTTGGTTCGATTACGATGCCTGAGGAATACGTCTTTTTGAATTGTAAGGAGCGCACGGTGGGACGTCATTGGGGCGCTTGGGAAGCCGTCGCCAAGTGGGAATGGACCGAGTTGAATAACTTGAAAGATGTTCCCGGATCAACCTATGGTTCTGTGAACCGTAGCGTCATGGGGTTTAACTGGTTTTGGAACGCTCAGACGTTCATGACGTTCAACTGGGAACGCGCTTATGTCCACGCACGCAAGGGTAACGATCATGCTGATTCCGTTTTTGACACGATCGTCTCGCAAATGACCTTTAGATTCTAGTTTTGAATCTGACGTTGTTGCTTGAGTCTGCTGTTATTACTCCCGCTCGTCACAGGATTAACGGGAGTTTTTCATGGTAAGGTCGACGTCTTTGTTAGTTGACTTCGTTCCTGTTTTTCTTATAATCGTCCATTAGGTTCTTTGGAGAATGAGCGCTCGAAAAGCAGGAAGAAGACGATGCGGATAGGTCTCGACGACGGAAAAACAAATAACGCAAGCCGCTCCAATCAAGTTTCTTATGCAATATTCTTTCTAACGCTTGTCATATGTTCTTTTTTAGGATGTGGGAGTTCAGGCGTTAGTAATGTTCCGAATGATTTTGAATCGGTTGGGCGACAGCCTGAGATATTTCCAGATTACCGAGACGTAACGATTCCCGTCAATATTGCGCCGTTGAATTATGATTTGGTCGAAAAAGACGTTGAAAAAGCGTTGACAGTAGTTTCGATCGTTGACGTCGACGGAAAGATTATCCGGGAAAAAGCGGCTTATTTTTCAGGGAAGAAAACTCGTTTTTCTAAGAAGTTTTGGAAAAAGACGTTGCGAGAAAACGCCGGAAAGTCTCTTTGTTTTTCAGTTTTTGTCAAGAACGAAGGAGAGTGGCGTAAATTTGACGACTGGACGATGAAAATATCTTCCGACGAGATCGATTCCTGGATCTCTTACCGTAAAATTGAACCCGGTTACGAATACTTTACCGACCTCGCGCTTTGGAATCGCAATTTAGAATCTTTTGACGAACGCGCTTTTTTTCGTGCGAGACTTGTTAGCGAACGCACGTGCGTTAATTGTCATTCTTATCAAAATTACGAGACCGACGCTTTTTTCTTTCATATGCGCTTTCAAAACCCAGGGACTGTTTTTAGCGCAAACGGAAAATTTGCTAAACGCGATCTTAAAGCGGATGGAATGCTTGCTGGTTGCAGCTATTCAGCCTGGCGCCCGAATTCTTTGCACGTGGCTTTTGTTTCTTGTCAGACTTTTCAAACGTTTCACTCGAATTCGCTGGATAGAATCGACGTGCTTGACATGTTTTCCGATCTGTATCTTTACGACGTCGCCAATAATCTCATCAAGCCCGTTTTTCCTCCCGGCGACGATACGCTTGACACTTATCCCACCTGGACGGCGGACGGTAAAACTTTGTATTACTGTTCCGCAAAAAATCCGGGTTTCAGGACTTCAAGAGAAGACCAGGAAAATAGACAGAACGAGACGATAGAGCTCCGCGAGAATCTTCACTATGACATTAAGAAAGTTTCATACGACGAGAAAACTAATAGTTTTGGCGAACCGGAACTCGTTTTTGACGCTTCTTCCAGCGAACAAAGCGCTCTTTTTCCTCGCCTTTCTCCCGACGGAAAGACGCTTCTTTTTACAATGACTCGTTACGGCTGTTTTCCTATTTGGCAACGCGACGCCGATCTGTGGGTTTTAGATATTGCGTCAGGCAAGGCGCGTCCGCTCGACGAAATTAATTCTGCCGAAGAACCTGACAGCTACCATTCGTGGAGTTCTTCCGGCCGTTGGGTGGCGTTTAGTTCTCGAAGAGACGACGGTTCTTTTACTCGCCTTTATTTTGCGCATTATGACGATTCAGGGCGTTTTTCTAAGCCTTTCATGCTTCCTCAAAAGGATCCTCGCAGCACGCTTGACGTGATGCGTTCGTACAACGTTCCTGAGTTTACGACCGTTCCTGTTCGTATTTCAGAAAGAGCTTTGGTGAAGGAAGCCGGCAACTTGTTTCCTGAGAAGGCGATTTTAAGACCGTAGCAAGTTTTTTATGTATAAGCGCTATAATTGGCGCTGTTGAAATAAACGCGAGATTTTATCTTTTTTAACAGATGTCTTAAAGAACGACGTTAAATTTTTCCGATTCTAACGAAGACGACGGCAAGAAGCTGTTGATTTACATGCGGACGGGCGTATCGATTGTTGCCGATATGATTTGTTACAAACGCCGCTACGGAAAAGGAATCGCTATGAGAAACAATGTCGTTAAACTCCCTCAAACAATTCGAATTCGCGAACGCAGGCGTTTCGAACGGTATTATAGGCGCGTTTTACGCTTCGGCGCGTTTTTCAGTTTGGCGGCGTTGTGTTTCGGTTTCGGCGAAGTCGAGGCTTTTTCGCAAGCGTATGATTCTTCAAATCCGAGCGTTTATGCTTCTACCGCTCCGAAAACGCGGCCAGCTTCCGATTCCGTGTCTGCAAGAGAACGGAAGGACTCTCAAAATATAAAAGAAACGTCGTCTCCCGATTCGGTTTCCAGTCAAAGTCGTTCTGACGTTTTGGTATTAGACAGGGCTCCGAGTCCTAATTCGTCTTCACGCGACGTTCGCCAGGCGTCGGCGTATGCCCAAACGTCGAAACCGCGAGATAATTCGTCTTTATATTTGTCAAAAGACAGCATGCGCACGAACGCGACGCGCAAACGCCAAACTCTGCAAACGAAGGAACCGTCGTCGGCATATTCGGAGCAGGTTCAAGGATCGCACGCCGAAACTTTGGAAGAAGCGACAAGGATTGCGCTTGCCGAAAGCCGAACTCAACGCGCGTTGGCGTTGAAGAACGGAGCGTCTCGTTCTACCGTCGAAGCCGCGCGATCTTTGCGCAAACCGAAAGTTACGAACGCAACGTCGTATGTTGGAATGTTGAACCAACCGGCGACGGTTTCAGACTTAGATTTGTCAAACGTCGCCGCCGGCGTTGCGGCGGCAGACCCCTCGCTGGCGCCTGTGATATCGCAGTTGCCGACGCAATATCAAATTGAAACCCCTTTATGCGATAGAAATTTTGTAACGACGGTTACGGCGGTTTCTCTCCCTATTTACCTGGGAGGACGTATAAACGCTTTGACTCGCGAGGCCGAGGCGATGGCTCAGGCGACGCAAGCCGGTATGGACGTTGGAGAACAGGCTGTTAAATTCCAGGTTTCCGAAGCCTATTTTCTCGTATTACGAACTCGTCAGCTCCGACAAGTCGCCGTCGAGGCCGTCCAAACGGCTGAAGAACATTATTCTGATTCCGAGCGTATGTTTGACGTTGGTTTGCTTACGCGTAACGTCGTTTTGGCAGCGCAAGTCGCGCTCTCGGAAACGCGTCAAACGGAACTTAAAGTCGCTAACGCGCAGCAGCTGGCGGAAGCCGCTTATAATCGACTTTTATGGAGACCGTTGGACGCTCCGGTCGTAATTGCCGACGTTGAATTAGGCGCCCCGCTTGGCGATTTAGAGACGTTGACTTCCCAAGCTGTTCAAACCCGCGGCGAGTTGCAAGTTCTCTCTGCAGAATCTCGCGCTTTGCAAGAACAAGTAAGGGTCGCGCGGGCCGACGTTTTGCCTCAGGTTGCGGTTGTCGGCGCTTATTCGTATTTCGAAAACAGCCATCTAAGAGACAATTCCAACGCGACGGCGGCTGTCGGTTTGACATGGACTCCCATCGACGGCGGAACCAGTCGAGCGCGTCAAAACGCGGCGCGACAAAACGCGATGGCGGTTGCGCGCGTCCGTGACGAAGCGGAATCTGGAATTCGCTTACAAGTCCGACAAGCTTGGCTGGCCGAACAAGAGGCGAGGGAGCGCGTAGAGGTCGCTCGCGTAGCGGTGGAGCAGGCGGAAGAGAATTTACGAGTCGTAACGCGCGGGTTCCAGGAGGGCGCCGTCAATCACACGGAAACGCTTGACGCGGCGACGATGAGGACCGCGGCGAAAAGCAATTACACCAACGCATGTTACGACGCTATTCTCGCAACTCAACGCCTGCGTTATGCCGTCGGTATTCTATAAGCTATTTTAACGACGAATTTTTAAAGTAGACATTAAGCGTTTTAAGTTGACGCGGGTTAAGTTCCAAATCGATCGAGCCGGCGTTTGTCGGCTTGATCGTCTCCTTGTTGACGTTTCCTATAAGATCAAGCGATTCGACTCGATCTATCGGAAGAAACGAACGAATCGTGGCATGAGTCTTTACGCTATGCGTTTCAAGAATTGTTAAGCGGACGCCTGCAAGCGATCCGCTTTTATTAGCGGACGTTTCAGGAAGAATTGGAAACGTTTCTATAATTTGCACGTTCTGTTCGTTCGAAGAAATAAACGTCGAAACGGGGCGTTTGGGGCAGGGCGTGTTGTCCAGTCTTAAAGGATCCGGAGCTAGATATTCGAGCGCCTCGTAATGAGGATCTTCCAAGTCGATCCCGATGGCGAATCGAAATCGTCGTTTCGTTTCCCCCTCGGGGATAAGAATAGCGTCGAGTCTTGTGTCGGAGATTCTTTTGAAATAGGGAAGTCCTGAGGAAAGGAACGTAATTCCGATATGTTCGTCGCTACGGACGTCGACGCTTTCAGGCGCTTGTATGTAGTCTCTTGTCGTTCCAATGAGCGACGCGGCGACCCCTCCTTTAATTTCCGCCATAGGATCTTTCCACGCCAATCGACATCCGTAATACGATTCCCAGGGGGCAGGGCCCGGCGAGACGATTGGCTCAAGTTCCACTTCGACGTCAATTGCTTTACTTTTTAATCGAACGGTTAGCGTTTGCGTATATTTGCCGGCCAGTTCGCCGTTTGGAGCGATCATCCGACCGGCAATTTTAATTCGTCCAACGCTCGGTCCGTTGGAAAGGATTTCAATAGAGTCGGCGGCGGAGGTTGTGTAACCGTAATAGGAATCTTCTATTGGACGATGGTCTTCTTTCAAAAGATCTTCCGGAAGCTTAAGTGCGAAATCCCAGGCGAGTCGATTTCCAATGCCTGGTTGTCTCAACACCCCGTTCGATAAGCGCGCGTTAGAACGGTAAGTTGTTAAACGGCGAACCGATCCCATGACCGGATCGATCCTTATTTCGAAGAAATCGTTGTGAAGCCTGTAATATTTCTCGACTTCTGTTTGGGAATATCTTTTCTCGACATATTCGGCTAACGCCCGAAAATCGGAGTCTTCTGTTTCGTTATCTTGACCGTTTGCCGAATTGGGAACGTCGCCTCGTATCTTTGACGCAAATTTCTGAAATAGGCCGCCTTTTTTCTTATTGGCGGGTTCCTTTACCAAAGAGCCTGGCTCGTCAGAAATATGTTCAGACTGTCCTTCGTTTCCTTTTTCTGACGATAGAAAACTTTGGGACGGAAGTTGCGTGTCAAAAAGCGGACGCGAATGAAAGCGATATTCGACGTCGTCAAAAGTGGGGAGCCAAAATGTCGCGCCGGCTGGAAGCGTGGCGACGTATTGAACGACGTCTGACGTTGGACTTGAAAAAGATCTGACTTTAACGGCTGTTATTTGTTCGAAATGACGTTGACTCCTTTCGATAATTGAGTCTTTGCCTGTTGATGAAAACGCTTCCCAAAATACGTTTTGTTGGGTAGAAGCGACGTTGACGAACAGACTGCCCGACTGTTCGTCGTTTTTTCCTTGAGCCTGCGACAGATATTGCGACGCCGCGGTCAACGTTTGCCGTTTGTTTTCTTCAAGTTGTTCGAAGAGAACGTCTAATTCTGGAATTTGAACGGGTTGAATTTGTTCGACGGGCAGAAGATACTTATCGACGCTTTCAAGAACATTTTCTGTCTTTTCAAGCAGAGCGGCGGAACGAGTAAGATACTCGTTAAACGCCTGTTCCAGTTCCGGCCGCGCTTTTGTTTTGTGAGTTAGGGTTCTGATCGTTGTTTCAAGCGCGCCAAGAGTCGCTCTTATTTGACATAATCGTTGGCGTCTTACCCACGTTGAAACGACGTCGGAACGATTGCGTTTTACCGAACGAGATAAGAAATTGGTCTTGAATCGATCCTTGACGAATTTTTCTTTGTCGCCTGTTCCTTCGGTGACGCGGAAATAGTCGTTGACGTCGTAGAACTTGCCCAGAACCGGGGAATATCGATCCATGCGCAAAATGTCGCGAAGCCAACGTGATTCTGCGCCCGGTCTGTGTTCAAACACAATTGCGCTCGCGTTGTCGGAATAGTACGAATTTCCTATCCTGTCGGGGAGTTGCAACAGATCTTCGCTACTTGTCGCGTCGAGCGGCCTTTTACACAACGCGGCGATCGTAGATCCGTCTCGTCCTTGCCAACGAAACTGAGATCGATCGCCCGGTTTTTCGAGAAGAGACCAACCGTCGCCGGTACGAGATAAAACGCCCTGATAACCGGCTTGTTTCAAAAGTTGAGGAAGTATTTGAGCGTAACCGGCTTCCTGACGCCCAAAAACAGTCGGGGCGACGCCGAACGCGCGAAGATACTCGTTGCGTCCGGCAATCAGTTGATTAGCGATTTCGGTCGGTCCCATCAGGTAAAGCGGCGCTTCCCACTTGTCGCTTCCGATTAGAGTAACGCGATTGGATTGAATCTCTTCCCGAAGCGCAACAAATGTTTCCGGGTGTTCCGCTTCACATTTTTTCATAAGCGGGACGGGAAGGACAAGATTCGTTTTTTCACCTCTAAGCTTCCTAAACGATAATTCTTCTGGGAGCGTTTTTGCGAAGTCTTCCTCTTCTATCCATGTTAAGTCGAGAAATTTAGTCGCCGTTGGAAAGAAGTATTCTTTTGAGGTTGTAAGAAGATCGAACGCTTTTTGCAGATTCTTTTCTCGTTCTTCTACGTTGTTTGTCACATGCGCCTTGGCTGCGTCGACAATACGCATGTTGAAACTAACCTGATCCAAATTACTCATATATCGCAATTTGCGCGTGAGTAGTTCCTCAAGAAGACAACATAGTCCAACGGCTAAAAAAGATTCGGCTGCGTCGTCATAAGGAAGCTTTGGGATTGGAGAGGCGTTTTGTACCTCTTTTCCGACTTTGTTTTGCGGTTCAGTTTGGGAAGATTGGTTTTCAGCACCGTCTGGGGATAAATTAAGTTTTTCAAGCGCGATTCTTATAATCTCGTCTCGATCGGCGACGTGACGTATGATAATCGCGCCTTCCTCTTCGGCGGATTTCAACCAAGACCTTGAAACGAGATATTCCGCGCATGGAGGGACGACGACAAGCCTACGTTGCTTACCGGTTGAAGGACTGCCGGCCGCTTCCCAGCGAGGAGCGTCCCCAAAGTGCGCGACAAGAGCCGGATGATAGAGCGCGGACCATGCGGAAAAAATTTCATCGACTTCAGAGGCTTGACGATAAATCGAAAAATCTTCGAGACTGTAACAAGGGATCAGAGATATCATGTCGTCGAGTCTTGCAGAAATGTTCGTTTGATAGACGGTTGGGAATAATCTTACCAAACGGGCGTCGCGCCGTCGCTGAATTATTGATTCAGGACGGCGCGAGCGATAGAGAATCGTCTAATCATTAAGTAAATCGGCGATATAGAAGCTGCCGTAAGTATGAACACGGCATAATTTATGTAGTTCGGCGGCCTCGTCGAGGCTGTAGTCAAGAATATCGCCAAGTTTCTTTTCCTGTCCGTTCAATTTAACGGGGACGTTATTGATATACGTCGACGTGTCGAGTCCTCCGCTTCTCCAAATAACGCGCGCGTGAGGAGTCGCCGTCTGGAGAATCGCGTCCCACTCGCTAACCAGACTGTCGTAAAAATTATCTGAAAGCCAATCCATATGGTCTAATAAGACAAATTTGCTAATTTTGACGTCGGGATTCTTGCGGAGGAACTGCTCGGCAGTGCAAGTGTAAGCGGTAACGTTGTCCACGGCGCCCGCTTTGAGGACGTCAAAACCTTCGCGACTTAAATATTCGGGACAGCATTCTTTGGTGTAGCATCCGGTAATATAAACGCGCCAGAAGTAATTGTCTTGAATCGGCAGAACGCTAAAGATCGTATCAAGACACTCTTGAACGAACGGAACAACGTCGCCGTAGGTTTTTTCAATTTGTTTTCTTTGGTCCTTGGGAACGCCAATCATCGACATCGTCGTGTCAAGGTTGACGACATAGCGCATCAAAGGGGACCAAAACTTTTTGCGTAGATCGTTCCAAAGTTCCTTCTGCTCTTCAATGCTGGACGCGTTAATGAGCGCGGTCAACTTTTTGCGCATGCCCCGTAAATTGACGTACGTGTTGATCCATTTGGCCAAATAACCGGAAGTGCCGCAAAAGTAGAAAGTCTTACGCGGATTGTCAAAAAACTTCTTAATATATTGATCCCAGTATTGTTGAGATTGTTCGCTCAAATGACGACGGAGCTTATCTCGATAAATCTGTTGAACGCCCGGAAGACGGCCTTCGCCGAACAGTTGGAAAAACGTTTCGTAATCCAGTTCTTTGATTCCGGCGATTTTGAGTTCAAGAGTCGCGTTTTGGCGATAATTCATATCCGCGCAATACACATGTTTTGCTCCGCCAATAGCGTAAGAGAGCGCGTTGCAACCGGCGGAAGTGATCACGAAGACGTTGTCTTCCGATGTGAGATTTAGGACCTTTTTGTCAAGTCGGGGGTCTTCCCAACAGGTGTTGTAGACGAGATTATTGCCGTGTACGGAGGTAAATACCTTCATACTGATACGTTCGGCGAGAGAACCCATTCGCTTATTCCTGATCTATATATTGGCATAAAAGTATAATGGCGACAATTGGAGCTGTTGACTTTTACACGAAGGCCGTTTGAGCGAGGCATGCGTCGTCTCTTTCGACAGCTAGGTCTGAGAACGTCGGCAAAAACGCGTAAAGGTCTCGTTTTGCCCAAAAGAACAAAACAACTCCTCAATTATACACAGAATACGAATCGAAAAAAGTCCCCGACTTTTTTTATAACGCTCTCTATTCCCCAATGATAGGACGCTGAATTGTTTATATTCGCGAGCGACGACTGTTTTTAAATGGGGACGCGGAAGAGATCAAAACGTCAACGTATTGAGCAACCGATCGTTTCTGATGTATAATAGCCAAAAGTTGCGAATGTTTCATCGCGACGTTTGACGGACGCATATTAAGAAAGGCTTGCTTTATGAACGCAGACACTAAGTTTCAACACAGGAGCGTGCGACTTGCGACTCCTGACGACTCTTATCGATTGTGTTCAATTTATTCGTATTACGTCGAGCGTACGACGGCGTCGTTTGAATATACGGCGCCCGGCGTCGACGAGTTTGAACGAAGAATACGCGCCTTTTCTGAGAAATGTCCTTATCTGGTTTTTTGCGAAGACGGAGAAATATTGGGGTACGCCTACGCGCATCCGGCTTTTGAACGAGCCGCCTACGCCTGGTGCGCGGAAACGACCATTTATCTTGATCGTCATGCCAAAGGACGCGGCATAGGTCGCGTTTTATATGGAGCTTTAATTGATTATTTGGCTATTCAGGGGTACAAAATTGCTTATGCCGTTGTTGTCGCAGAAAACGCCGAGAGTTGCGTTTTTCATCAAAAAAACGACTTTCATTCCGTCGCCGTCTTTCCAAAGACGGGATACAAATTTGGACGTTGGCTTGACGTTATATGGTATGAGCGGATTCTTGGGGTATTTCAGGAGCCGGCAGTTCCTCCTCTGTCGTTTAACGAATTACCGCCCGGCGTAATCAAAAGAGTTTGCGAGGAAGCAAACGCCTCATTAAGAAGTTAGGACGTTTGTTTTTCTCAATAGTCGTTAAAGGTTTTCTTGGCTTTTGCTTAGCGTTTAACCCATAAGCGAGTTCATTCTCTGTTTTGATTCCAAATATGGGCGATCAGTTGGCTTGTCTCCTCAAAAGAAACGTCGCAAAAACCTCTGTATTTTGCCTCTAAATAAATCTTTTGTGCAATTTTAGGAGTTAACTTGCCGGAATCGGAACAACTCTTTATGAGTTCCTTTGCGTTGGTTCCATAGTATTTATTGGGAGGCGTCGAGGAAGAACGCAATTTGTTGTTAAACGCGTAGTAATCGCACAAGGGAGCGAGAGCCGTTAGAAGTTCGTCGCGAGAACGCGGCGCGTGTAAATTGTAGTCCCACAGTAAATTCCAACTTCTTATAGAACCTGCCGTGGAGCCGGCGACGAGCGTCAATCCTGAAAAATCAACGGCTAAGTCGCAGAATTCGTCGTCGGCGCTGGCTATTTTGCGGACTTCTTCCCCTTTCTGTAAATCCCAAACGCGAATAGTTTTGTCCTTGCCTGAAGAAGCAAGCCATTTTCCGTCAGAAAAAAGCTTTACCACATTAATAGCCCCTAAGTGTCCCGATAGAATTCTTCGCGATTTCAAATTTGGATCGCGAAGATCGACGTCGTAGATTTTGCCGTTGTCGCATCCAACAACCAATCGGGATCCGTCGTACGAGAGATCGAGCGTAAGGATATTTGCCTGGAATCCGCCTATTTCTTTCCATGGCAACGTGCTTCTGCCGTTCCAGAAACGAACAATGGAATCGTCGGTCGCCGTAACAAAAAAACGTCCGTCTCTACTAAAAGAGAGCGCGCGCGTATATCCCGAGCCAACGTCGAGTCGAATAAGGATTTGAGCCGTGGCAAGATCCCAAAGCGCAACGGCTCCGTTTGCAGTCGCCGTCGCGATCGTCCTTCCGTCAGGCGCAAAACCAAGTTTGGTAAGATTTTTAACCTGTTCGGGAAGCGTAAATAATCGAGTCCCCTTGGCAATATCCCATAGAACGACTCGATGATCCCAACCGCCAGACGCCAAAAAACGATTATTAGGAGACAATGCGATCGAGCGAACCCAATCGTAATGGTAGTTTAATTCTAACGTTTGTTTCCAATTCTGAGGGCGTTGAACGAGGCCTTGGCGACGTTTAGTCAGTTCTTCGCCTTGACAGGACGGGTCCGTCCACAAGCGGATAGCTCGGTCTTTTCCAGCAGAAACGAGAAATGAGGCGTCCCACGCTAAGGCGAGAGTGGAAACGTCGCTTTCATGCGCGTGAATTTGGAACGCCTGAACGGCGTCTTCCAGATTGGCGCGGGGAATTCTCCTTTCCAGAAGGTTTTCAAATTTATTGCGTTCCGCTTGCCACCCCTGAATTTCTTTCGCTGCTCGGTAGGCTTGAAGGAGTTTTGAATTGTCTTTTTGTTCCGCCGCCTCTTTAGCGTTTTTATAAAAGCTATCCATCTGCGCTTGTCGCTCTTGAAGTTCTTCCGAAGAGTTGATCAAGCAAAGCAAATGAGGCGCGCGTAATTTTTTTGGATGGTTGCAAAGCAGCGTGACGCGCCAGATTTGGCAGATGTTACGTTTTGCCAAAGAGACGATTATTCGCGCTTTTGGATCGAACCAAAGCGCTTCGACAACGCCGCCTGCCGCGTGAAACGTTCGCATGCAACGTTTTTGAGGGACGTTCCACACGCGAATGAGCGATTCGTCGCCTCCTGTAACAAGCCATTTTCCGTTCGGAGCGACGGCGTAAGCAGTCAGAAGTTGCTCTTCTTCCACCGCGTCAAATTGGGATTGAGAAGTTTGCTCCGAAAGCACGCTGACGCCGTTTTCATCCGGAACGATTTTCATTGTTTGGGAATTGGGAGAAGCGCCTGCGGTCACGGAGCTGGGGCTAAATTGCCCCCAATCTACGAGGTGGAATCGATAACTGGCTTTCGGAACAGATTTTTTTGTATGAGCGACCGTCGATACGAGAATTTCCGTTGGACTTGTCGATTCAAGATTCCATTTATAATCTTCGCTAATCGCCAAATAGTTGCGACCGCCGGCGTTGTTGTTCCCAGCGTCCTTCTTGCTTAGAAACGTTGCAAGCGTTTGACCCGACTGAATTTTTAATAGGGCGATCCTTCGGTCGATGAATTCAACAATCATGAATTCGCCTGATTCGTCGACAAACAGCGAAGGGAGCTTGTCGTCGTCTCCCCGATTCAAAACGTGTTGCGTAAGACACAACGAATCGAACGGAAGTAATTGTTTGATCTCCTCCAGGGAATGTCGGACGTCTTTTCTACTCGGATCAAGTTCAAGAGCATGATTGAACGCGACGACGCTTTCCTGCAATTTTCCGCGCTCAAGATGCGTCAGTCCGAAAACGTAGAAGGCTGACGGATCCGCGGAGCTATTTTGGGTAAGATCGTTGATTTTTTGAACCGCCTGTTCGTCGCGCAACAATCCCGCTCGCCACAAAGCCAGGACATAATTGAATTTGATTTGGGGATGGTTGGGCGACGCCTCGTCGGCGCGTCGCAGGAGTTCAAGCGCTTCGTGCGTTTTTCCAAGGTCGAGTAACGATATCGCTCGATTTGAAAAACTCTCGGCGGTTAACGCGGCGTTTTTCGGTTGACGTCGACAGTATTTGTTTCCCGTCGTTTCCTCGTATATTCTGACCAACTCGTCGGCGACGTATTGCATAGAAGCCGGGCGATCGGCGGGATTCTCCTTGAAACAGCAACGCAGAAGATCAACCATGCCGACGGGAATTATCGGTTTCATGGGGGATGGAGGCGCTTGTAGAAAGAGATCGAATACTTTTGCGGCTGTTTGCCCTCCTTTTTTGCAAGGAGAACGTCCGTGAAACATCGCTAAAACCGAGATGGCCCATGACCAAATATCAGATTGTTTGGTCATGGGAATCGTCGCAAAACCTTGTTTGGACGAATTGCCGCTTTGACGACGTTCTCGATAGATTTGAAACGCTTGAAACTGTTCCGGCGAGCAGTACGACGGAGTCATCCCTTCGCAGAAAGAAGTCGAAATCTCGGAAGTTTCGCTGGGGGCTGCGAATTTTGAGAGACCAAAGTCGGTAACTTTGACCGTCGTGCCGGATATCATGACGTTGCTCGGCTTGACGTCCAGGTGGAGAAGTCCCTGTTGATGCGCGTGTTCCAGTCCCCAGGCAAACTGAATAGACGCGTCGATAATCCGTGCCAGAGCCTCTTCTTTAGAACCTGAATAAATGCGTTTGTCAGATATCCAGTCGTTTAACGTTCCGTCTGGCGCCAGTTCGGCAAAAAGCCTTGGTATTCCGTCGATTCGTCGTACGAAATAACAGGAAACGATGTTAGCGTGCAACCCCAATTCAATCCAGGTTTGACATTCCCGCTCAAAACTTTCCTTTCCTGATTCCGTCAGGACGACTCCCGGTTTAGGACTCTTGATAATAAGGTCGACGTTCCAGTCTTTTCGACGAACGCGTTGAACGACTCCTACGCCGCCTTCGGCATAGAGTTTCTCCGGGGTAAGGGGTAAAACTTGACACATGCCGTCCAACAACGTGTCGCCGACTTGCCAAACGCCCTTAGGAGGATCTGGAAAACGACGAGCAAATTCCTCAATCATTTCAAGGGAAACGGAGTCGTTGAAATCTGCGTTGATTTTCCCCTCAGGACGGGCCGCGTTGACAGGCTGATCTGTTTCGTCTTGACGGGAGGATGGAACCTGATTTTGTTCGGCGAACGTTTCTTCAAGACGGAACGACTTGCGACATTTACTACAAGCGACGATTCTCCCTATCAGCGATCTGTCTAACTGATAGATTTCTGAACAAAACGGACATTGAGTTCTGAATTTTTGAGAATCCATATGCTCTTTTTTTCCAAAAGGGAACGACAAATGTTGTAAGAAGTCCTGTCAACAACAAAAGCCGACGCTGGCGACTGTCCCTGTCGGCTTTTGCAAAGGGTTCGACTTGCCCCTGGATATGGCTACAGGGGATCGTTTAAAAACTTTCGGCGACACGCCGGTTTATTTGACGTAATTCTGATAGGCTTGGTTCAGTTCATCCGGCGTCAAATTGCCGCTATGGAACAAAACGCGGAAATTAAAAGTCATCGAATCGCCTTTGTTAAGTTTTCTTTCGCCGTTTGCATCCGGATTGTTAGGTTCAAAATCCCGTTGTCCAAAAGGATTGCTGGCAAAAAGTCCATAGTCTCTAACGTGTCGCCAAGCTGGCTGGCCCAGACTTGTCGGTCCGCTAAGCACTGCGATTCCCATTTGGGTTAACGGAAAATCTTTTGCGCTTGCGTCTTTGGCATATTCTTGTTCCAGTTCCTTTCCCGTAAGAAAACGCTCGGCCGGGCCTACGTAATTTACCCACTTGGAGCGTTTTCCCCATGTGGCGCCGCCTTCGTCTCCCTGATCGTTAAGAATAGATCCGCCCCATTGGGGATCGATTTTTTTCGACGTCATCGCCGTTGGACTGGGCACGCGTATACCAAAAGAACCCTCTTTGGTGTCCCCGAAAACCACCCCGTCCTCCAAAGCGAAAACTTCGACGGAAAAGTCCAGATATCGAACCAATTTATCTCCGATAAAAAGAACTCCAAAAACGACGTCGCGAACGTCTCGACAAACGTCCCTGTTTAATTTGTCGTTATGCCAATAATTCTCTGTTTGAACGCGAACTGTATCACCGTCGCACTGGAGATTTAAGAGTCGGGATTGTTTGATGACAGAAGGCGTCCCTCCCCAGAAATCCCCGCCTAAAACGTTTCCATGGTTAAACCAGAGCGAACGGTGATGCGGATGATCCTTGACCCCGCCGCGCTCAGAAACGACGGCGTTTTGGTAAATCGTTTTCATCTCGGGATCTTGCTCCGCGTCGACGTCTACGTCGTCGATCATCGGCCAGGCACGAGTTGCCAGCGTTTGATCGATTCCGCAAATAGGCCAAACAATGGGCGTGCCTTTATAGTCGGAACGGTACGCTGCGAAAAAGGCGTCGTCGACAAAAACTCTGATTTCGTCGTCGCTGATTTTCTTTGCGGATAGAACGGGCGTTTCTTTATTAGGATTTTGATCCTCCGCTTTCGCGACAGGCAGGAATAAAGAAAGGCAAAAGAGCCAGCACAGCGATGACAAAATGCGAGGCCTCGTTAAAACTTTGTGCAAAGACCAAAACGGCGCTAGTGCGAATGAACTACCCAATTGAGACACCTCGTTTGTACGTTGAAATTTTTTGACGACCGTCTAATATATTCGTAAATAACGAAAAAAGACGGAAGGAGACCGGACAACCCGTTAAAAAGCGTCCAACGCCACACATTGTAGCGTTGGACGAAAAAGGGCGTTAGGACAAAGGACGAGTTTGACCAAACTCGTACGACTGTCAGTTGTTCGAGACGGAATTAGTAACGTCGGGCGCGTTGCCAAGGACCGTCAACGTCTGTAAAATAGTATTCAAATGTACTATTCGGGGACCGTATTTTTCGAAAAACTCGTTGAGCAAGTATTCGTTGCCTTGCAGATCTTCAAAATTGTCGTCGACGTCGTATGCCAACGACGTCAGGAAATCCGTTTGGAGTTTTCCAAGACACTCTGCCGCCATTCTACATGAATTGGCAAGAACAGGATTAGCGCGCTTCCACTGGGCCAGTTCGAGATTTCGCTGCCGCTGTGAAGCCGTCAATTGATTCGCAATTTCTTGCAACAACTCGTTCTGTCTCGTTTGCGCAAGGATCAATTGACGCAGAAGGTCGGGAACTTCCGATTGCGATTCGACCCGTTGAGTTATGGTTGCCGACGGAGCCTGATCGATCGAAGTTACCAGTTCATATTTTGATTTGTTCATGATTTATTTAATTTAACGCGACGCGTTAGGAAACCTTTGACGATTCCGAATGATTGGGAGGGGAATAAGAAAAAGCCTTGGCGACCTCTTCTACGGAGCGGCGATTTACCCGATTCTTCGATTAGGCGACAACAGCCCACGCGTCTCTATTATACTCTGAAACCGATAAATCCGCGCGTATTTTAAGAGTTTTTTTAAAAAAAGGTTGGCGCTCCCGGCCTGTTTTTATCCCCAATTTGCTATTGGAACATTCGTTATAATTGATAAAGACTGAATAAAAATGTCTAGAGAAACTAATTTTAGACGTTGAATTCCACACGAGATCAACTATAATGAGAGTTGGAGGAGTTTCTCCATAAATTTTTGCCCGGATGGTCAACCATCAGCGTAAGCCAACGCCACCAAACGGCTAGTGCAGGTGCACGCCCGGCGTTCGCTTTTCTCGCAGCGACATTTTTCCTGGTCGCAATAATGGCGGAGAAACTCTTTCCTCTTTCTGTTTTCTGATTAGCCGTCGTACGAAGAAACGGCTATAAGAGCGTGTCGCTGGATTGTTCTGACGTTTCTATTTTAACTTGCGAAAACAGAGAATACTTAACGCGATGATTCCCGCGGAACAAACAATGAAGATTATATCCATCAAAGTGTTTGCCTTTTTAAAGGGCACGCCGGCGGCTATGTCAAGCAAGAAAACAAGTAACAAAAGCGCCGAAACAGCAGTTGAGAAAAGGCATAATACTTTGGACATCGCTTATTCCTAGTTTCTTAGTAAGGCACAAAACTCACTGACGACGTCGTCTTCGTTTCAAAACGGACAAAAACAACGTCGAAACACCGCCTCAGGCGTAGGAGAGACACGTTTAAAAACAGGCGCTCGCTCAAAGAGTCTCGCTTTGGCGTATTCTCCAGAAATGACGGTTTGACGCGAAAACCAACTTGGAACAAATCTTTGTCCGCTTGCGTATTTGTTCCTTCCAAACGCGCCGCTCCCTACTAGTATAACCTCTTTATCTCTTTTTTCAAAGCGTTCTCAAAAATTTTTTACTTTTTTGACTTGTTCGGAGCTCATTGTTCTGAGAGAAGGTGCGCGTTCGGTAGAAGTCGTTCGCAAGCGCGGGATTTTATGATTCTTTTTCGTCTTCTTCCTGAGCGATTGGGAGACGAATGATAAAAGCGGTTCCCTTGTTGACGGTACTTTCAACCCTGATTTTCCCTGAATGTTCTTCAATAATTCTCTTACACAGCGAAAGCCCGAGCCCAGAGCCGCCTTTGCCTGTTTCGTCGGGGCCTTGTTTGGTCGAATAGAAAGCGTCAAAGATCCGCGGCAACTTTTCCTTGGGAATACCGACTCCAAAATCGCGAATCACTATTTCCACATGTTGCGGCGATTCTTCGCACGGCCTTATTTTTATGATTAGACGTCCGCCGTTTGGGGACGCTTGTCGAGCGTTGACCAGTAAATTGACCAGCACCTGTTGAATTTGATTTGCGTTTGCCAGTACCGGTTTAATCTCTTCAAATTTTCTTTCAATTGTTATTCGGTATTTCGTCAGTTCGCGTTCTAAAAGCAACAACACGTCTTCGACGAGGCTGACGAGGTCGATCGGTTCTCGGCCGGGTTTTCGATTTCTGGCCATTCCCAGAATGACGCCGACTATTTTCGCCGCCCGGTTAGAAGCGTCAAGAATCTTATTAAACGCTTTTTCACGAGTTTCGTCGTCGCGCCTGCGCAACCCCATTTTGGCGTAATTAATCGTTAACGTCAAAATGTTGTTGAATTCGTGAGCCGTTGTTCCCGCAAGTTCGCCGACGGCCGTGAGAGATTGTGTCGCCGCCAACGAGTCTTCCAGACGACGAATTCGTTCTTTAAGTTCGGCAATTTCCGCGTCACGAGGATCGTTTGACATATTTGGCTTTCCGATTTGTCGTCAATAAAGTGTGCAACAGGCGTTTGGCGCCGACCGTTCCAGTCGTTTCTTATACTTAGTCAATTCCTTGGCTTTATCGACTTGACGACGGTCCTTTTTAATTATTTTTATTCAAATTGGAGCTTTTGACTTTTAATAAGCGTTATTTTTGTTAAACTCTATCCATATTTGACGGTATTTTTGCCGTTGGCGTGAACGCCGGCGAGAATGGACGTTTCGACGTCATACGACGTCTCGTAATCTTTGACAAATGGAATCGGTTTAGGGTAATGTTGCTTTCGGACTCGTTATTTTCCGGCAATTTGAACGTTGTGTTGCTTTTGGCGACCGTTGTCGTTTTGCTTTTCTTTTTTGGTTATTTCTTCCTGATCCCGAAGGTTTTATGTTGGCGGGCGTCGAAAAAACTTAGAATCGGCGACTATCAATCCGCCGTCGAATCGTTTTTCAAAGCTCTGAAAATCTCTCCGCGAGATGCCAGAATCTGGTATGGCTACAGCCTAGCTCTACGAAGAGCGGAACGACTTGACGAGGCGTTAGAAGCGCTCGACGCGGTTGAGCGACTTGAGCCTGGGCAGACCTCTATTTTTCTGGAACGCATCGACGTTTTCCGGACCCAAAAACGGTTGGACGAGGCTCTCGACGAGTTATCCCAAAAGATTGAGGCAGGCGATTGTCCGGATCAGGTTCGGCTTATGCGTAGCGCCGTCGAAATTGAAGCGCAGCTTTTTGAAGAAGCGGAAAGCGACTGCGATTTCCTTATTGAACACGGCGGCGAGTCTATTTATGCCGAAGCTTTCAATAATCGAGGCGTTGCCAAGTTGATGTTGGGGCGCGAATCTGACGCTGAATCTGATTTTGAGACGTCATATTTGCTCGATCCTAGATCAAGCGTAGTAAGAGCTTACTGTTCCAGCGCGTGGCTTCGTAGAAAAGCTCCGCAAAAGACGTTGGCGTTGTGCGACGCGACGATTAAGACCGATCCCTTATGTGCGGCGGCGTATCATTTTCGCGGTTTGGCGAAACAAATGATGAATGATTTTGACGGGGCAAACGAAGACTTCCAAAAGGCCGACGAACTCAAGCGCGAACTGCTTGTGTCGCAGTAGCGTCGCGCCCATTAGCCCGTATTTTACGAAGCGATAAACGAATTATATGAGCGCTGATTTTTGTTCGGACGACGTTTTTTTTAAGCGTCGCGTGATAACGATAGACGATCTCGATGATCCTCGTCTACGCCCTTATTGGAATCTTCGCGAACGAACGTTGCGCGGCGAGTCGATTTTTATCGCCGAGGGCGCTCTTGTCGTGGAACGCCTTTTGCGTTCTCCTTACAAAGTATCCTCTGTTTTAACGACTCATAAAGAGTCCGGCTTTGGCGCTTGTCTTTCGCTTGTCCCGGACTCTGTCCCCATATATTACGTTGACGAACGCGTCGCCGCGAATAAGCTGCTCGGCTTTGAATTTCATCAGGGTGTTTTAGCTCTGGGGCAGCGAGCGGAGCTTCCGACGTTAGTTGAAGGAATGGACTCCTTTTTTCAAAGCGGTTCCCCAACAGACTCAAGACGCGCATGGGTTGTTCTTCCCGACGCGACAAAGGCCGACAACCTCGGTTTGGCGTTTCGTTGCGCGGCCGCCTTGGGAGCGGAAGCCGTCGTACTAGGGGAGAGTTGCTGCGATCCCTTTTCGCGTCGCGCTCTTCGAGTTTCAATGGGGGGCGTATTACAGACGCGCATATACCGGGCGAAGAATTTATTAGGAGAGATTGAGGAAGTTCGCAAACGGTGGCGCGTTCCTTTTTTTGCTACGACGCTTGACGCCGATTCCGTTTCTATCTATGAATTTAAACAGGGTTTCGAAAACAAGCTTGCCGCGTTTGTTTTTGGAAACGAATATACGGGGTTAACGCGAGAGCAAGTATCGGCATGCGATCGCAAAATAACGATTCCAATGAGGGCGGATGTCGATTCTTTGAATCTTGGGGTCTCCGTGGGCATTTTCTTATACGAATTCAACCGTAACCGTTAATTTTTGTTGTTTCTTTTGATATTTTCCTTCCGACCTGATGAAATCGTTCTTACCTGAGATACAATTAGAGTGTTGAAACTATTCGAACGCTTTCTTCTGATACTGGAGCCGATCAGTTTTTTAAGATTTAAAAGAGAAACAGTTATTTGAGTTAAAATGGGAGATTATGCGATGAGAAAAACGAGTGTTTTTGGCGCGTTCGTTTGTGTAAGCGTTTTATTTGTCGCCGGTTGCGATCAATCTGTTGAACCGCCGACTGTTTCTGAAGAAGTCAAAGCGCAAATAGAGGAAGAAGAGGCGAAAGCCGCAGAGGAAGAAGCCGCTCGAAACGCCGCTGGGGAAGAATATATGATGAAAGTCGCCGGAGTCGGAGCGACGGGCAAGGGGGATTACGGCGTCACCTCAGAAGAGGCCATGTCGATTATTACCGTTCCCATTTCAACCTATTTTCAAGCCCAGGAAAGAGCCGTGTTTGATATGCAAATTCCGCATACGATGAATCTTTTTCAGGCGACGGAAGGACGATATCCCAATTCGGAAGAAGAATTCTTTCAACGGATTATCAAAGAAAATCAAATTCAGCTCCCGAAGTTGCCGGAGGGAGATTCTTACGTTTACGACGTTCCCTCTCATACGTTGATGATAAAAACGAAGAGATAAGCGTTTTGTTTTGACGCGGGTTGGTCAATTTTTTCCAACGTAATGTATTTCAGGGAAACGGATAAATGACTTGTAGAACCTTTTTTTTCGGCGTATGCTGTTTTGTTTTATTTGGAACTTTCGGAGCCGTTTTAAAAGCTGCTGACGATCAGGAAGCGCGCGGAAGTGCAAAATTACCTGCGGAACCAATAATGGGAATTAATTTGGCGGGAATTTGCGATTGGAACACGGAACTTCCGTTTGTCGACGTTTTTCTGGAGACGCGTCAATGGATCAGTCAACGCGAAGGAGAAGGGTGGGGAAAGGGCCCTGAGCTCGATCTTGACGAACGCGGTTGGATTAAACGTCTCGAAGATAATTGCTGGGCGGAGGTTCCGTTGTGCACCATTAATGGCGGTCATTATCCGTCTGGCGTGTATACGGTTACCTACGAAGGAAAAGGCAAACTTGATTTTGGGAACGCCAAGGTTGTTTCCGAAAAAGAAGGTCGATTTGAAATTGACGTCGATTCTTCCAACGGTTCGTTTTGGGTTCGAATCAAAGAAACCGATCCGTCGGATTACGTTCGTAATATTCACGTTTATTTGCCCGGATACGGAACTGAGGCCTCGCGTTCTGAAACAGGCGTATGGAACCCCGAGTTTTTGAAACGATGGAAGTCGATGAAGATCTTTCGAACGATGGATTGGCAGGCGACGAACGGTTCTAAATTAAGGACTTGGCAAGATCGACCTCTTCCCGACGACGCGGTTTACTCCCGCGCGGGGCTCCCTTACGAGGTAATTTGCGACTTCATTAATCGAACGGACGCCGATCTCTGGATTTGCGTTCCCGACGACGCCGACGACGATTTCGTCCGTAATATGGCGATTCTCCTGAAAGATAATCTCCGTCCCGAAAAACAGATCTATTTGGAATACTCGAACGAAGTTTGGAATTTTTCCTTTGAACAAAATCGTCGAGCCGCCCAAAAAGGCAGAGCGTTGGAAATGGCTGAGACCGACTGGGAGGCGGCGTGGTTTTACACCGCGCGTCGTTCCGTCGAGATTTTTACGATCTTTGAAGACGTTTTTGGCGGCGCCGACCGTTTGATCAGGCTCCTGCCTTCGCAAGCCGCGAATCCTTATGTCAGCGAGCAGATTTTGAAATTTGAGGACGCCTGGAAGCATGCGGACGCGCTTGCGATCGCGCCTTACGTGGGATGGAGCGTTTCAGCGGAAGAAAAAGACGAAGTTTTAGGACTAGGCTTAGACGGCGTTCTTGAACGCGTGGAGAACAAGATTTTGCCCGAAACAATCGACATGATGAAAAAACAGAAGGAACTTGCCGATCAATACGGTCTTGGACTCGTTTCCTATGAGGCCGGACAACATCTTGTTGGACTTTGGGTCGCTAACGACGACGAGAATCTAAATTCGATTCTTACAACCGCTAATCGTTCGGAACGCATGGGCGCAATTTATGACAAGTATTTCAAAGCTTGGGAAGAAATTGGCGGCGGGGCGTTATGTCACTTTTCCTCCGTAGGAACCTGGTCAAAATGGGGTTCGTGGGGGCTTATTGAATATGCGGATCAAACGGAAAACGATTCTCCGAAATATCGGGTTACTCTCGAATACGCCAGGAAGTGGAATGAACGATAATCGTTTATAAAGAGCGGATTTCCCGTGAAAAAAGGGCGATGTTCCAAATTCTCATTGAGAAAGTTGGAACATCGCCCTTTTTGACGATCACTAGGAAACGTTAAAGCAAATTAAGGGGCCGACTGGCCTTTTTACGCAAATAGCGAGGTCCAAATAAGTCTTGAACGAGATCAGTCGCGACGAAATTTGTAGCGGACGCGTTTTCCTCAACGACGCTATTTTGCATCGTCAGGGCGATTTCCTCCGTCGCTTTTTCAAGATCGTCGGAATTGTTTTCGTCGACAATTGCCAGGAGAGCGCTTGACGATTGCGCGATTCCCGTGATCGACGCCTTGCCGACGCTCGACCAACAGTCGGCACCAAGGCCGCTGACGTCGACTAATTCGACCGATATTTGATAATCGCCGTCTTCCGCGTAATAGTGCGCGAACGTTTGAGCGGAACTAAGTTCGTTCAGCTCGGTATTGGGCGAACCGTCGCCCCAATCGACGCGCCATCGTTGAACGACGGTCGCGTTCGATTCGACGTCAAGTCTTACCATACCGGGCGTTTGTTCAAACGTGGAAAGACGACCGGTCGCAGAAGGAATAGAATTTACGACGGGCGCGTCGAACGTCGTTTTTGTCGTGACGCTGTTTTTTGTTCGATACGAGACAATAGAATCGCCTGTTACTTCAGAGGAATCGATCCAGGTCTCTTCGCCGCTGCTGATAACGTCCGCATTGCCGTCGCTGTTGAGATCCCAACGCGTCGTTCCCGTGTCGGCGTATCGATTAAGATCGACGTAATTGTCGCCAATAAACGCGATATAATTATCGACGTCGAGAATTATCGAGGCGAAAGAAGCGCCGTCCCAGTTGCGTTCGTTCGACAGAATTTGCGGGTTGACGGTAACAACGTCGCCGATTGAGCCGTTTTCGCGCAGGTAATCGGAGTTGAGAGAAACGTAAACCGTTTGCGCGACGTTGTAGTTTGACGGACTGAAACTGAGCGCGTCCGTTTCGACTTTTTGGTCCCCCGATTGAATCCAAAGCGTTGCGTTTTCAGAAGATTTCAAGTAAATGATAATCTGTTCCGTCGGCGCTTTGGGGAGGGAAATTGAAAAACTGCCGTCGACGTTGAAAGACACGTTGGCGTCCGAGTCCGGCAACGTGGCGACGTTAGTTGACGCGGAACCCGATTTTGCAATCTCCGCCGTTCCGGCAAGGGAAACAATTCTGTCGCTTCCCTGCAACGCCGTTCCCGAGTTCGAAAGCTTCGTAGTCTTCCAGGAAAGTTCGACGAATTTCGAGCCCAGTTTCTTTGGGGAAACTGTTATTGTAAGGATTGCGAAATCGTTGGGAGCCAGAACAAAAGAATTATCCAAGTCGATAGAGCTGTTCGAGCTGGAAACCAGGTCGTAATTAAAAGTCGAAGAATCCGCGTTTGTAACCTCCTCAAAGTCGGAGAATCGAACTCTTTGAGATCCGACGTTTTTGACGATAAACGATTTCTGCGTCGTCGTGTCCAAAACGGCCATATTGCCGAAATAAACCTTGGGATCGACTACTTCGTAAGTTTGCGCGTCGATAACGACGACGTTTTCGTCCAGATTTTTAGGTTGAACGGAAGAAATATCGACGTTTTCCGTCAAAACGGTCGCTGAGTCGAAATCCGGTTCGCTTGTCGCTTCCGGAGAATAGTAATAGGCCGCTCCCGCCGTCGTTGAGGCGACGTTGTAAGCGATCGCGCAATTTTGGAAAGACGTGGGGCCGTAGCAATAAAACGCTCCGCCGTTCGTCTGGGCTTTGTTGCCCCAAAACGTTGATCCTACAGAACTTGAGGAACTTCCGAAGACGTTTGCGACGCCCCCTCCGTTGTTCGCGACGTTGTAGGAAACCGTCGAGTACTGAATCGTTAACGAGCCGCCGTTGTAAACGCCTCCGCCAAATTCGCCGGCGACGTTTTCGTCGATTGTCGAAGCTTCTATTTTGGCGGTTCCGTTGTTGGCAAGCGCGCCCCCGGAACCTTCGGGAACCGCGTTGGAATACAACGTGGAATTGACAAGCGACAGCGTCGCGTTGGGGTAATTGAGCAACGCGCCTCCCGCGCCGTTTAGACCTAACGCCTTGTTGTTGTCAAACGTAGATTGCGCGATAAACGCGTCGCCAAGATTGGAAACGCCGCCGCCGTAAAGTGTCGACGCGTTGTTGGAAAACGTCGAATCGGTCGCTTTAATTCTTCCCTTGTTGTAGACGCCCGCGCCTTCGTTTGCCGTCGAATCTTCGATAGAAACGCGTAGCAGCCACGACGAAATAGCGCTCCCGTTATAGATCGCGCCGCCGTTTTTAACAGCTTGGTTGTTGAAAAACGACGCGTCCCGAATTTCAAAATAGTAATTGGAATAAAGCGCGCCGCCGGAATTTTGCGCGCTGTTCGAGTCAAAGTTTCCGCCCGTCAAATAAAGGGCTCCTTCGTTGTATACGGCCCCGCCGTTTAGAGACGCGACGTTTGCGCTGAAAGAGCCTTGAGTAATTTTGGAACCGGCGTTTAAACCGACGTAAAGAGCTCCGCCGTTTTGCGTCGCCTGATTCTCGGAAAAATAGGCGTGGTCCATAGCCAGAGCCTCGCCGTCGTGATAAATCGCGCCGCCGTTGACGCCCGTGTTGCCGATAAATTTTACGTCGATAAGTTCAGATTCCTTTTCGCCGTCGACATAGAGGGCGCCTCCCGCGGCGCCGCTTGCGTTTTTCAGGAAACTTGCGTTGTCGACCGTAAGAACGGAGGCCGTCGAGTTGATCGCTCCGCCGTCGCCCGTCGTCGCATGATTCTCTCGGAAGAAGCAGTCGCTGAAAGAAGCGATCCCGCTCTTGACGTAGACGGCTCCGCCGTTAGTCGCGGTATTGTCGGCAAACGTCGTGCGAGACGCGGAAATTGAGCCCGATTCCGCATAAACGGCGCCTCCTTTGCCGTTTGTCGCTTGCGAGACGTTGTTGGACACGAAGCAGTCGACAAGCGTTAAATTGCCTGCGCCGACGTATATTCCCGCGCCCGATCCCGCCGACGCGTTGTTGAGGAACGAACAGTTGTTCGCGATCAAATTGCAGTTGGAGCCTAACTGGACGCCGGCGCCCTTGGCGCTGGGGCTCGTCGTTTTTCCCCCTGTGAACGTCAGGTTTTTCAAGGTTGCAGAAACGGGCGAAGCCGTCGTGCCGCCGGCGACGTAAAGTAAGAGCGAGTTTTGCCCCTGGATTGTCACGCCGCCTACGTCGGACGCGTCGATTGTAACGCTTTTTGACATAACCTTGAGCGACTGATTGGCGTTCGAAAGAGTGATTTTCCCCCCTATGGAGAAGCGAATCGTCGACGCGACGGTCTCTCCCGAAGCAAGGTTTTGAGCGGCGTAATCGAGCGCTTCGCGCAACGTGATCTTACCGTCGTTGGCGTTGACGACGTCTTGAAGAGAATCGACCCATATTGCCGAATCGTCGGAACCGTCCAGGGACGAACCCGCGGCCAAAGCGCGGTAGTCCGCCGTATTAACCGTCAGCGCCAACAGGTCGCGCGTTTCCAGCGTTTCGAATCGAGATCGACGGAGAGAGAGTTTTGCGCGAAGCGAATCGTGTTGACGACGAGACGGTTTCGACGAACGAAATAAATTCGGCAGGCGCATTCTTGATCTCCTAAAAACAGGCATACGCGAAAACAACAAAGGCGAATACTCTATTTATCGACAAGTTGACGTTCTAATTCAAGTCATGGACGAGACGCGACGTCTCCTCCGCAATTATAGCGAAGGTTTGACGACTTGACAATTCCATTTAAGGGCGCGGGAACCCGCGTCTTTAGACGGCGTTTTGCCGCAAAAGTTGCGGTTCTTTCAGTTTTTCCGGCCTTGAGGCCGATTCACGGAGTCGAGCCATATAGTAACCGGACCGTCGTTGACGAGCGACACGCCCATATTGGCCTGAAAAACGCCTTCTTCTGTGGAGACGCCCAGCGAATTGAGTTCTTTGATAAAGAGTCGGTACAACTTATTGGCAGTTTCAGGAGCGGCGGCGTCTGTGAAACTTGGACGGTTGCCTTTGACGCAGTCGGCGTACAGAGTAAACTGACTGACGACAAGCGCTCGTCCGCCGATTTGTTCGAGATTGAGATTCATTTTTCCCGCTTCGTCTTCAAAGACGCGCAAGCCCGATATTTTTCTCGCCAGGTATTTAGCGTCCTCTTCAACGTCTCCCTGTCCGACGCCCAACAAGACGAGAAACCCTTTGTTTATTTCGCCCGAGACGCGGTTGTTTTCATCCTGGAGAAGAACTTTTGCCTGAGAAACACGTTGAACGCAAGCTCGCATGGCGATTATCCTGTGACGCGGGTGCTGGAAGTGTCGATAAAAGACCTGAACGCGCCTCGAGAAGGAGACGACAAGAATAGAATAACTCAACGACCGCGTTTTCGCAAGTCGCTTTAGAAACGCTGTCAAGACGAACGCCGCTTTGTTCAAACGCGTCGGCGTCGATAGAAAAAAGAAAACGCGAAAAAACGAAAGGAGCTAACTGTCGCGGAACGTGTCTTGATCGCGCGTTGGGAGCGGCAGAACGCCGTCGAGACGTCCTGCCAAAGCGCCGGACAATTAACTCCTGATTCGTTATTTTTCGTCTTTCGTCGGAAACACGTAACTTTGCTATCGAAAAACAAAGCTACTCGGAACGTCAATCCATTTTGTCCCGTCTGACGGCAAGACCTCAAACGAGTCCAAGTTCCTTTTTGGAACCAACCAACGAGCGCAGACGTTCGGCGAGCAACGCGGAATCGAACGGTTTGCGGAACGTTTCGTTGATGCTGGAACGATCAAAACTCGTGCTGCTTCCGTCGTCGGGAAGAAGGGCGATAAGGATGATTTCGCCGAATTCCGGATTACGACGTAAATTCTGACAAATTTGCAACGCTTCTGCGCGGCCGATCGAGAAGTCGACGATGATGCAGTCGGGATGGAAGCTCTCCGCCTGGATACCGGCGTCGAATCCGCTCGCGGCGACCGCGACTTTGAACTGTCGTTCGACAGGCAATTCGCGTTTGACGTTTTCGATCAAAACTTGATCTTGGGCGACGATCAGGACTTTCGCCAAGGTTTCGTCTTCAAGATCGCCCAGGGGCATCCCGTGTTCTTTGAGGAACTTGATGAGGCAATCGCGAGGAATGCGTCGATCTTGCGAACCGGGGATGCGATATCCCTTGAGTCGACCGGAATCGAACCATTTGCTAACGGTACGAGGGGCGACTTTACAGATCTTAGCGACCTGACCTGTTGTAAAAACCTTCATTGCAGGCTCTCCGATAAAATTATACGCTTTGTGTCCAACGAAGTCTCTCGCAATGCCATGCGAGAGAACTCAAGCCCTCGTTAAGACGTCGATCGTTCTCCTTAACGATCGGACGCTCCCAACGCGTTGTCTAAAGGCTAACGAAAAATAGCATGCGGCTAAATAACTCCGACAGTTCCGCGCTTGAACGCAAGGTTCAAAAGCCGAACAGACGAGCGACCGTCAATCTTTCGATTTACTCCCGACCTCTCCGGAACTATAGGGCAGAATCCCGGCAGGAAACGTGAGTAAACTCAGGAAGCGAAATCGTCGCTTCCGTCGCTTTACCATTTTTCGGCAAGCTTTTGTTCGATTCGCCACAAAAAATCGCAAGATTTGTCAAAGTCGTTCGTAATGGAACGAGACAATCTTTTGGAAAAGTGGGAAAAAACGGCGCATGCGCCTCTTTAATACCCGACGAGCGCGCCGCTCGACGGTCGAAAGCGCAGGGTTATTTATGCGCGACGGAGTCCGTTTTTTACGCAATCGCTCGACAAAACGAGCGATTTGACTATCGTCTGCGTCCAAAACGAATCTGCCGCTTTACTGCGTAACAGCGAGAATATCGGCAATGCCTGCCGCGAGAATCAACTTCATTATTGGATTTTTATTGATTTTTCAGGATTATCACAATGGAGCGAGATTGACTGATATTCTAAGCGTGTGAAGATGTATTGATTGTGTTAAATATACAGACTCTCTAATGGAGAATTCGCTGAGAATCGCGCGTAAATTAAGGCGATTCCGTAGTAAAACGGAAATGATTTCGCTAAAATATCGTTCTTGGTATCGTCGCCGTTTTTTTTAATGTCAAAAGTAGTCCCCTGCGGGATACGAGCGACGTCGCGCGCGATTTTGGGCCGGCTTGTTTGACAAATTGGATAATCGCGGTTGGAGTCGTCGTTTTTGTTGAACGGCGCGATTGTAGGGAATGTTCCCGAAATAGTCGTTATAACGGCGTAAACGACGCGTTTTGATTAAGGTTTGGAGTTTGACTTTTCTATGATTGAACAGGTTGTTGCAGCGATTAAGTTGGGCGCCTCGCACAATAGAATTTTGTCGTGCCGTTCGACTCCCGACGCGTTTCAAGGGGACGTCGCCTATATTGTGGAACACGCCGCCAGCGTGAAACTAATAGACGGCGTCTACGATCCGGGGAATCTGTTTTGTTTGAATTTGCCCAGCGGAGCTTTGGGGATGGGGCGTTTGACGCCGCAGAATTTCCTGAGTTCGGGCCGGACGAACGAATATTATCTGGAAAGTTTGATCGTCGACGACGAGACTTTTTTTCGTTGCGGAGCTAATCCCCGGACGTTGATTTCCTCTGCGATTAACAGTATGAACTTTTCTCACTATCATCCGGACGCCGTTCTGCGCGCCTTTGATCTTGACGAGCAAAAGACGATATTGCGCCATCACGAACTTTTGGAGATCGTCCAACAAATAGGGGGCGACTCCGTCGTCGTTCTCATGCAGTCGGTTCTCGACTCCGAGCAGACCTTTTTCGTAACCGAATCGTCGGCGGCGAAGTTGATATCGTGCGTTTATAGCTTGTTGCCCGCGCGAGCCAGGAAGAATTTAACGGTCGCCGCAGGTTTGTACTTTGGCGAAGAGCGTTCGACGCGTTTGATCGGCGTCGTTAAGAAAGCAAACGCGCCTCTTCGCAGCGCCGATTGCAGAAAAATCGAATCGTTTTTAGATCTTCGCGACGTCAAAAAGAATAGCGAGATGTACGTCGTCGACAACGCGTGGGCGGCGCTGGTTCAGGCGGTTCTCGTTTCCGAATACGTCCGCTTTTTCTTCTACGGCAAGCTTGTCGAGGAAATGGTTAGTCAACAAGACGAATTTGACGAAGAATTTTCCGATTTGCGTCTGGAAGACGTCGCGGAAGTCGGTCGCGAATGGCTTGAGGAGTTGGAGAACGGCGTCGACGAAAACGAATCGACTATCGATTTTTCCGACTTTGGTTCGGACGAAGAGGGCGAAGAGTGGAAACAAGCCGGCGAAAACGATGCCGCCGATTCTGAAGAAGTCGTCAACGATTCCTGGAAACCGTCGTCTTGGGAGGATGAAACAAGCGGCGTTCCAAAACGCAATCGTTTTTTAGACGATATGAAATCTTTTTCGACGCAGATCGAGGACGACGTCGCGAAGATCGCGGGACAGTCTCCCGAGCGCTCCGCAGGCGACGAAGCCCGGCCGCAACGTCCTACCGGTTTTCCCGACGATTCGATTGAGACGAGTTTAATGGAAATCCTGGGCGTAATCGACGGCGCTTTCCACAGTCAAGGGAACGACGTCGACCCTGACGATTCTAATTCTGTCAGAGACGTTGAATTGCGCCTTTCGCCCTTTGTCCTATTAAGCGGCGCTTTTCCAAAATTGGACCGCGATTTGCGAACGCTTCACGCCTTGATCGGCGCTACGGTCAAAGGGGGCGGTCACGCGGAGGACGTGGAAAAATTGGAAGCGTTTTGGCGACCTTTTTGTAGTAGAATATCGGCGGACGAGATTCTCAAAATCAGGGAGTCGTATCTGGAGTTTCTCACGAGGACGATAACGCTTTTGAAGCGCAAATCGACGGTGGAATGCGTTGAGAAAATAGTTGGATGTAACGAAGTCGTCGACGTTTTAACGAGGGAGGAGGAAGATTCTTCCGAAAGTTGAACGCCGTCGTCGCGTCGCGATTGGAAGAAGCTCCTGATTGATGTGAAAAACAGTAAACGTATTTTTCTTTTGACGGCGGTTTTTCTCGCTTTTCAAGTCGCTTGTTGTCAGGCTGACGAAGACGCGGTAAAAGCCGTTGACGCCGGCGCGGCTCTTTCCGAGAAAGAAGGCGAAGCGAAGACTGAGTCTTTTGATTATCTGACCCTTGCCGACGATCCCGATTCCTTGCGGCGCCTGGACAAGACCGCGCCGATTTGGGCGTCAAAAGATCGTAAACGCGTCGTTTTGGGCGGCGAGATCTGTTTTAGAGAAGGGCTCCTCGAGTTTTTCGCGTGTCGGCGCAATAGCAAGGAACACGAATCGATCGTTTCTCTGGATATCCCTCCTCATTTGATCCACGCGTCGCTTTTGGCGATCGGCGCGAAACAGGGCGCGCCCGCGAAATATGATCCCGTCTTTGTTCCCCCAAGCGGAGAAGAAATTGAAATTGAAGTTTGCTGGACCGACGAGAAGAGCGGCGAAATCGTCAAAAAACGCGCGCAGGAACTAATTCTGGAACATGAGTCGGGCAAGACGATGCAGGCGTCCTGGGTTTTTACCGGCGGACTGTTTGGAGTCGATCCGGACGGAAAAAAATACTACCTTGCGAACGTTACTGGGGAAGTTTTCGGAGTCTCCAATTTCCCCGGTTCCGTCCTGGACGTGCCGTTTGAAAGTTCCAACGACAACGCTTCGCTTTGTTACGAGCCGAACACAAAGAACATTCCTCCGATTGGAACGAAGGTTCTTCTCACGCTGTCGAAAAAAGCGCAAAACACGCCAAAAGAATGAAAGGCTTTTTTATGAGCGTCAACGATAATAACGTCGGATACGATTCCGAGATGGAAACGACGCGCGTCTTGCAAGCGACGCGAGAGTTGGAAGCTAAAAAAGCGTTTGCCGCCGCGCGCACCGGCTACCTTGTTTTGGCGTTGTGCGTCCTCATGGCGTTGGCCTTGCTTCCTTCGCTTGCGGAGCGTTGGGCGTACTCGTCGGCGCGCGGAGTCGAACGCGCCAAGATGGAAGCGGCGGAAGCGTTTCTCACCGCCCATCCCGACTCGATGGAAAACCTTAGGGTTTCCTATGTCGCCAAGTTGGTTAGTCCCAGCGTGGTCGGCGTTAAGACGAATATGATTCAAACCGACTTTTTCGGCAGTTCCGTAGCGCAAGGTCAGGGATCCGGCGTTATCGTCGACGCCTCGGGGATGATTGTCACGAACTTCCACGTCATATGCGAACAAGGCAGGTTAGTCGACGGCGTGGAAATCGTGTTAAGCGACG
>JAFZNK010000299.1 GCA_017550965.1 Thermoguttaceae bacterium | reverse complement strand
TTTCTAATGACTAACCCCCTGATCGACGCCGCAAAGCGAATTTACGATTCCGGTCTTGTCGTCCTTCCCGCTTTACGCAAGGAGAAGCGTCCTGTTGGCGCGTGGAAAAAGTGGACGAAAGAGCGTCCCGATTTCGACGCCGTCTTCGGCTCTAGAACCAAGTTCGACGCAATTTGCGTCTTATGCGGAGAAATTTCAGGCGGACTGGAAATCATCGATTTCGACCAAAACGCCGTAGCGTTCGACGCTTACGTCGAGCGTTTAAAGAAAACCGCTCCGGAACTAACGCGCGTATTTGAGCGAAAGACGCCCGTTATTGAATCGACGCAGCGGGGCGGAAAACATCTTGCGTTTCGGTCGGGCGCGTGCGGCAAGAACCAAAAGCTGGCGAGCGACGCGAACGGCGGCGTTCTGATCGAGACTCGCGGCGAAGGCGGGATCTGCCTGATCGCGCCGACCGACGGGTACGTTCTCGAACAGGGCGACTGGGCGAACGTTCCGACGATAACTCCGGAAGAACGCGACGCGATGTTCGAGGTCGCGAGGGAGTTCGATTTGCTTCACGCTCCGTCTTACGTTCAAACGCCGCCGTCCAGAGTCCAAAACTCCGCGACCCCGTCGCGGAGCGCGCCCATTGCCGGGACGCCCGGCGTTCAGGTAAGCGCTGCCGACTTTTTACGCCGCGACTTGTCGCCGCTGCGAGACAGTCTTCGCCGCGCCGGTTGGAGCTATTTAAGAACGGAAGGCGACTTCGAACAATGGGAACGGCCCAATCAGCCTGTTCGCGGCAAGTCGGGCGGGAGTCTGAACGTTAAAGACCGATACTTCTACTGCTTCACGTCGAACGGCGCGCCGTTCGAGCCGAACAAATGTTATTCGCCGCTCGACGCGATCGCGCTGCGTGATTTTGGCGGAAACGTTTCCGAAGCGTCAAAAGCGTTTGCGCCGAAACGGTCGACTTCAAAACGAATCCGCTCGGTTGAAATTTACAACGACGATCAGCGCTTCCCGGACTCCGGACGCTCTTGCGACGGGGACGCTCCGCTTCCTTTGGCCGCGGTAAAAGAGAACGGCTCCGCAGACGTCCGCGCGGCGTCTCCGGCCGGACGCGTCAGTCAGCGCGACTCCGACGTCGCGTTTCCAAAAGAGCTTCTCGATTGCGACGGTTTAATTGGCAAATTGGCGGACGTCGCGAATCAATTTGCAATTCGCCCTCAACCGGAAGGCGCGTTTCTCGCGGGTCTGTCATGCGCGTCTTATTTGGCGGGTCGTTCTTTCGCGCTCAACTATGCCGGCACGCTGGTGACGCCGAATTTATACGCTCTTTTTCTGGCGCCCTCCGGCATGGGCAAAGAAGTTTTAAGAAGAGTTTGCTCAAGCGTAGCGTTTACGTACAAGCCCGACGAGCCCGTTCCGGAAAGCTTCGCGAGCGTTCAGGCGTTGCAGAACATGACGAGTCGGGTTCGCAAACTATTTTGGCTGCACGACGAATTTGGACGCGACCTCGCGACGATGGCGGGCCGTCAGCCTAACGTCAACGTCTCCGGCGTTATCACCGAGTCGCTGAAACTGTACTCAAACGCCAACAATCGAAACTATCTTCCCAAACTTGTCGCGTCGGAGGCGAAGGGAACCAAGCGCCCCGATCCCGTCGATCGACCGTCGCTGACAATTTTCGCGACGGGCAATCCGACCGAGTTTTACGAAGCGACGACGGAAGCGGTTCTTCGCAACGGATACGTTTCCAGGTTTACGATCGTCTACGGTCGAATCTATTCGGAAAAACGAAAGACGACGTTTGACGACGCGAAAAACGCCGAGCCAATGAGTTTGCCGCCGGCGCTTCAAAAAGACGTTTTGTCCTGGCGAGACTACGAAGCGACGGCTTGCGATCCGGCGATTCTTACGTTCGACAAAGACGCGTTCGAATGCGTGTCCGCTTACGACGAAGAGACGGAAAAACAAATTCGACTCGACGTTTTTAATTCCGACGGCGTGACGGAAATGAAAGCGCGCCTTTTTGAAAAAGCGTGGAAATACGCGCTGTTGTTCAAATTGTCGGAACGAGGACCGCGTCCCAACCTGGTCGTCGATCGCAAGGCCGCCGAACTTGCGATTTTACTCGTCGATTACGAAGCGCGTCAATTTGCAAAGAACGCGAAGAAATTCGCCGCGTCGGACGTTTCCGCGCTCGCGAACGAAATACTCGAATTTGTAAGAGCGAACGGCGGATCCGCAAGTCTGTCTCAAATCACGCGCAAGTTCCAACGCCACGACAAACGGCGTCGAGACGAGGCGCTTGCGACGTTAGTCGACGCGGATTACGTCGACGTCGCTGATGGTAAAGGTAAAAGGATTTTTGTTTTAACGGAGGAGAATTCATGACTGGAACCCAGGCGAAACAAGCGTATCGACTCGCTTACGCAACCGCGATCGATCTTCTTCATTACAACGTCGGACTCAGTCCCGCCGAGCCGTACAAAACAAAGGCGTTCGAGGAAATTGGATTGACGGAAGAAGAGCGCGCTCGTATCTGGAAGACGGCTCGCGACGATTTAATACGGCGGCACGGAAAATGGACCGACGAGCAAATTCAATTGTCGGAAGAGTATGCGGAAACATATGCGGCGATTTACGCCGCGCGCGCCGGAGTGTTGAAATGAAAAAAGAACAAGACGACCCTATTGAAATTTTTATCGACGCAATGCCCGTTTCGGCGAATCGGATATGGCTGCAAAACTACAAGACGAAGCAAACGTATCTCAATCCGAAATACAAAGTTTTTAAACGAATCGTTCAGTTGCGTTGCGCGGGAACGCGCATGCCGGACGACTGGCCGTATTGTTACGTCCAGATCGTCGTTCATCCGAAACGCCGCAGCGGAGACGCGGACAATTACACAAAACCGATTTTAGACGCGCTGACTTACGCCGGATTTTGGGACGACGACAAACGCGTCGCCGACGTCCGCTCGCGATTCGGCGCGCCTGATCCGGACAAAAACGGCTGCGTTTTAATTATCGTGGAAAGACGCGAAACGAAATTTGCCGACGTTTTTTAATCGACGTAATGACGGAACGAGAACTGACGGAATGGAACGACTTAATTAAATCGACGGCGCGTCGTCTGGCGTCGCGTTGTCGACTGAGCTATTCCGACGCTTTTCAACATACGTTAATTGCCGCGTGGAAAATCAAAATTGACAAGAGATATTCTAAAAAACGTCAGGAAAATTACTTGCGCAAAATATTGTATTTGCGCGCGTTGAGCGAATTGAAAAAAGACTTCTTTCGAGAGAAAACCGAGAGCCTGGACGCGGCGCCGGCGCTGAATAAAACCGAAGCGTATTCAGATTTTTATTTGGATTTGGAAACGCAAATCGAGCGCGCGTTCGCGTTGAATCCCGCTAAGAGAAATTTTGTAAAAACAGTTTTGACCAGGCGTTTTATCGAAGGGCTTTCGACGCTGGAAATCGCGCGGGAACTAAAAGTCGGACAAAGAACGGTTCAAAGAGCGATTAAGATAATCAGGGACGTCATATTGTCAACGGAGAACGAGTAATGCCCGTTGTTTTACACGACAAAATCAAGTTAAGAAACCTGGAAGACGCGAACGAATTTCGTCGGACGGCGCCCGAAATTCTTGACAAAGAGGGAGCCGCGCGTTTTTTGGGCGTTTCCGTTCGCTCGCTCGTTGAGAATCTGGACGCGAAGTCGATTCCGCATAAAGCGCTCGGACAAGTTCTGATTTTTTCTCGCGACGCTCTTGTCGAATGGGTCAAACATATTGACTCGTAATTCGTAAAAGCCTATTGTCGACCGTGGAAAAGCGGTCGTCAGGGAGATTATTATGGCGACTGTAAGAGAAATCAAGAGGAAGCGCGGCTTGTTCGCGTACCAGATTATTTTCAAGATGAACGGCGAGCGAAAGTATTTGTCGCTCGGTTCGAATTACAGAAAGGAGGACGCGCAGGAGATCAGTTTCTTTGTCGACCGTCTTGTCGCGTCGGTAGAATCGGGCCGTCCGCTGGATCGGCAGACGACCTGTTGGCTTGAAACCGCGTCCGACGATCTTAAAGAACGTCTGGAGCGCGTCAAGCTCGTCGAAGTCGAGCGCGTTCCGACGCTGGAAGATATTTTCGACGCGTATTGGAAAGCCGAATTCTACGACATGAAACCGACGACGCAAAGAAACAAAGAGCAAAGTCGGCGCAAGTTTTTTGAGTTCGTCGACAAAAAGACGAATTTCAACGCGTTTACCAAGCGCGACGCCGCTGCGTTCGCGGCGTACTTGTCGACGATTGGCAGCGAGGCGACGCGCGCCGGAACGATTAAAGACGTTCGACGCGTTTTTAATTGGGCGAAAGAACTTGAACTCATCGACAAAAATCCTTTTGACGGCGTCAAACGCGGCAGTTTCAAAAATAAGAGCAGGGAGTATTACATTCCCTGGTCGGATTATGAAAAAATGCTCGACGCGTGTCCGTCCAGGATGTGGCGCGCATTATTGGCTCTGTATCGCGTCGGAGGACTTCGCTTCGGCGAAGCGTTGCGCGCGCAATGGTCGGACGTCGATTTTCCGCGCGGTCGAATGCTTGTTCATTCGCCGAAGACGGAACGTTACGACGGCAAAGATTCGCGAGTAATTCCGTTGTTTCCGGAATTGCGAGTCGAGCTCGAAAGACTTTGGGAAGAGACGCCCGAAGGCGGTTCGCCGTTTCTCGTTAGCGAAGGACCGGCGACGGTCCGAAAGACTATCAATCGAATTGTTTTTTACGCCGGCCTGAATCGATGGGAGCGTCTGATCCAAAATATGCGCAGTTCAAGAGCGATTGAAATCGCGCGCGACTTTGGCGAGTTGGCGGAAAGCGAATGGGTAGGACACAGCCCCCAAACGGCCCGCGATCACTACCTCCATTTACTGGACTCCGACTTCGATAGGGCTACTAGAGCCGGGACGAAAATGCGGTCGTCGAGCGACGGCGCGCGGCAAAATTCGCGCGTTACATCCCCCGTTATTCACGAAAACGACACGCTAGAAAAAAAATCTAGTTTTTAAACGCGACCGCAAAAACGACCCCAAAAATCGTGCAAAATCATGTAAAAATCGTGCAAAATCTTGCAAAATTTTACAAAGCGATTTTTGTTTGGACGTCGTAAAAACCCGAATGAATCAATAAAAAAAGGACTTCTCCGCGATACGCGAAAAAGTCCTTGAGTACCCCCTAGGGGTCGGAGACTGTTTTTGCGAGTTTGTTGAGTTTGCCCCGAAAAATCACGTTTCACTCGTGTTTTTACGATGTTTTCGTGAAAAAAACTATCTTTAAAAACTATGTGAAAATGTAACGATTTTAACGAAAAAACTGCAACAAATTTGCAACTTTGGTTAGGAGTGCAACAAAAACTGCAACAAAAACTGCAACAGTTTTAGTCCTCTTCTGCGGCGTTTTGGAAGTCCTCTTCAAGTAAATGGAGGTAGTGGGCTCTTGCGGTTTGCTCCGTATGTCCAATCCATTCTTTTTCCGCCAACGACCCATATTTCCTGTATACGTCAATTGCCCTACTTGACCTAAGGTTCTGAATTAGTCTATCCCATACTTCCAACCCAGCTTTATTAATCGCTCGCTTAAATCGGAAATAGATCGCTCCTTCATTCTCATGAAGAATGCGCCCCTTCATTCCCCGTTTGTACGCGGGTTCCAATTCTGCTCGCAATTGAGCGAAAAGGGGGATTGTTCTCGTGTCTTGGTCTTTGAAGCGTTCCGTCTTCGGCGAGTGAACCAGAATCTTTCCACGGTCGAAGTCAACGTCCGACCAACTCAGAATGAACGCTTCCGCTTTTCGGAGTCCTCCAATGCGATAGAGCGCGAGCGCAATGCGTTCCTCTTGCGTTTGGCAATTGGCGAGAATTAAACGGTAATCCTCCATACTGACGTAATGCTCCCTCGACTTGTTTTTGTAAGAGCCTTTTTTCAGTTTCGAGAAGGGATTCTCGCTTACTAGCTCGAGACCAATGGCCCAATTAAAAACGCGTTTCAGGTCTCTAACGATCGTCGCCTTGGTCGCCGGAGCGAATTTGTCGTTCAACCATTCCGAGAACAAACGGGCGTCGTTTTTCGATATGGAGTCGATTTTGGTTTCCGGATTGAAGTATTCCAGAATGATCGCGTAAGAATGTTGCTTGACGTGTTGCGTGCTTTTTTTCAGCGATAGGAAATCGGCGCTGGCCAAAAACTCGTTAAACAACGCTTGCAACGTGTACTCCTTTTCGATCTCGATAAGTCCGAGACGTTCGAGTTTCTTTTTGATAGGTTTGGGAAGACCTTCAATCCAACTCATCGTTTTCTTGTCCGGAATCGTCTCGTTTCTCATTGCGAAGATACATTTATCGACGTAACGAGCAAACTCCTCGACGTCAGAACGCGAGTAATCGTTAGTGAACGTTATGGATTTACGTTCGCCGTCAACGAGTATTTGTACTAAATACCCAGTTGATCGTTTTGCAATGCTTGCCATGGTATTTTCCCTATTTCTTGGAAATCATGGTTTTTGATGTATTGGCAAGAGTATAAAAATCAGAGAATTGGCTTCAATGGGAGGTATTAAAGCGTTTGAGAATGACAATTTGTCTTATTAATAGTTATTAATATAGAGAGTTTGAAAATTTTGAAAATTTTTGAATTATTTTCAAAAATCTTCAAATTTGGTTTCCCGACGTTCAATTAGGACGTCGACGCGCCCGGCTTTGTCGACGGAGCCGAACTTGGCGCGAATGTCGGCGACGCATTTGTCGTCTCGCCAGAATCCGGCTTTTGTCAACGCGTCGGAAATCGGCTTGTTGTAATTGTCAGCGTCCCCAATTCTCCGTTTGGGGTGGAGCGTAATAAAAACGTAACAGTATTTCCAGTCGTCCGGCATTTTTAGTCGTTCGGTTATCACCGTGTAATAGACGATTTGACAGAACTCCCGGTATTTCGGATTGAGATAAGTGTGTCTCGTTTTGTAGTTCTGCAACCAGATTCGATTAGCCGACACGGGCATTGCCGGAATGGAAAACGTGATTCTGTCTTGCGTCATTGCGGATATGCGTAGCCAACGTGATGATTTCTGTGATAACGATCTTTCCAGAGTCTCGCGAGCAACGGACAAGCGACGGAGAATCTGTCCAACATCTCTTTGACGACTTCTCTCGTCTCGTTTTGCGCGGCGGGAACTAATCGCTGATCGAAAACGTGAAAGAGTTCGCGAACGTTGTAATTGACAATCCATTGCGTCGGGGCGCAAACGGGGAGAAACGCTCGCGCCTCTTCTTTTTTCGCGCCGGAGTTGATTGCTTCCCGGTATTCTTTGAGCGCGACGTCGTTGTAAAACGTTTCGCAAGGTGATTCGGGATTCTCGATTGGAAGCGGCTCGCATTTGCGCAACGATCTGGCGTTGTAGCTTGCGCAACGGTATCGAATGAGCTGATCGCGGACGTAGCAGGGCGCGTCGATTAAATAAACGACGTTCAGGAATTCAAAAATCGACCAATGCCCCGCGACGAACAGCGCTCGAACGAGCTGTTCGTTGTCTTCCGGCGCGTAGGTTTTGTTTGGGTCGTCGAAATGACTCTTGCCGGTTGAAATCCTTGCGACGTCCGCCAACGACAATTCGTTCATGGAGACATTAATTAATAGAGCGCGTAGCAGCATTTTATTTTCCCTCCACCCAATCGAGAACTTGATCGATTGAGAACAGCTTTACGTAGCCGACTGACTTGCAGGGGAGTCCGTCTTCTTTGATGAGCTTCAACACCTGCGCGATCGAGCAGGAAAACATCGCCGCGACTTCGTTGATTGTGAGAACTCGTTTGTTCCAATAATTCGTTCCGTCGAATTTTGGCGGCGTGGATTGTTTAAAATCCCATTTCGGATTGGATTCGCTACTTTTAATTCTGATCGGTTTCATTTTTCTCTCCGTAATAGAACAACGGCGTTTCGTTAATTTCTTCCCGCGTCGGATTTTCGTTTTTCGTGTCGACGATCGCGACGTTCCGACCCCATTTCTGATAGTATTGCGCGTGCCGCTTGAATTTTGAAAACAATTGCGAGACGCGCCCCCCTGATATTCCAAATTCTTTGGCGACTTCCGATTGTTTTTTACCTTCGAGAATCGCCGTTACGATTTGCATACTTTTCGCGCTGAACAGTTGTTGCAAACTGCGTTTGATAATTTCTTCATATTCCTCGTCTCCGTTGGAGTCCTTATCCGGTTCGATTTCGCATGGCGCGAACGACTCGGAGAAGGGGACGAATTTAATTGGATTTTGACGGCGCAAACCATACGCGTTTTGATACTCGCGAACGATCGCGTTGTACGCCCGGATTTTCGCCAGTTTTTCAATTTCGAGCGGCGAGCGCGTTCCGTCGTACTCGTTGTTTTTAAGCAGAGCAATGAACGCGATCGAAAACGCGTCGTCGCCGTCGATCAACGGTCGTCGACCGTATCGTGAAATGTAGAAACGAGCGGCCTGTCTCGCGAACGTTTCCATTTGCTCCGCGTTGAGATTCATCAGTTGACGATTCCTTCAAAAAGAGGGTGAGCGTCGAGGTATTCTTTCGACCCCATAGCGACGAGTCGGCGCAAACGACCGATTCGATCTTTGAGTTCTTTCTTCAACTCTTTCAACTCGTCGGACTTTTGATCAATTTCTCGTTCCAGTAGCTCGACTTGCTTTTCGGCTTCGCGCAGGTCGTTCTCCCAGGAAGCGTTGACGTCTTCGTCCTCCCGTTCCGGCGTAATGACGATTCGTTCCAATTCCTTGCTCATAAGAAACTCCTGTTAATGTGGTAAATTGTCGTTTTTTTGTTGTTGTTTTCCGTCTCAACGCGTTCGGACGTAATGATTTCTGAATCTTCTAACGTTCGTAAAACTTCCGCTCGGTCTAGCGGTCTCATGTGTTGGAATTTTCTTGTAAACACCGTCTTGCTGAACGCGTCTTCTTTAAGAGAGCGCAACCATTTTTCAACGGTTTTAACTTGTCTGCTCACTTCCGTTTCCGCAAATTCCGTCTGCGTCAAAAACGTGTAGAGTTCGTGTTCGTATCGCGATAAAGCGATCGCCTGTTCGATGACGAATTTGTCGATTTTCAACGTTTGTTCGTCGGCTCCAAATCGACTCGCCGCAAGGATTAGGGCGTATTTAATCGTTTTTTCAAACGACCGTCCTTTGAAGATTTTTAAATCGAAACGTTCGATTTCGTTGATCTCCAAATATTCCTCGTCTCGTTCCAGCGCGTATTCTCTGACCGCCTCGTAAGCGTCGCGATCTATGTCGACGGGGAATTGGTCGGTCGTTCGGCGAGCGAGAGGGTCGGTCGCGTGAAAATTTAAATAGTTGAGGAATTGCAATTCGATTTTTTTAGGAACCGTCCTGTCGACTTCGCCTTGAATTTCGTCGTAAGTCGGCAGTCTGATTCGCGCTTCCGCGTCCCCGGCGATGAAAAGCGTTCTCGCGACAAATCCGTTTTTTAGAAGTCGTTCATTAAGCGCCGTTTGCAGTTCGACGAGGTTGGTAACGCCGTAAAGCGAAAAACTTGGGTACTCGACGGGAACGATCGAGCCGTCCTTTTTGAAATTACCTGCGGTGATTCTCGGAACGTAATGCGGATTGTTCGACTCGGAAAACAATTTCAACACTTCGTCGATGATTCGGCTCTTGTTGCTGTTGGAGGACTCGCGCATAGTCGCCGTCAACCAGCCGCCAAATTCGTCCTGCATTAAAAAACATTTGTGATAACACTGAATAGCGCTTTGAAGAGCTTGAACCGACTCGATCGATTCGATCAACTCGACTTGCGACACACCGTTGGGGTCGAGGTTGAAAATTTGTTGCGTCGCGATTCGACCGGACGACTTGCCTGACGACGGCGGCGAAATGCCGATCGTGTAAATCGACGGCGTTAGGCCGGAGTATTTATATCGAATGCGGCGCGAGAGGACGTGTCCAAGCGCGGTAAGCGCCGCGCCGAACGCGAGTCGGCGTTGCGGACGCATGGATATTTTGTCGGTGTAATCTAAAACGTCTTCTAAATAGCCGCCCGGATTTAAGCCGTTTTCGGGGAAGGGCACTTCGTAAATCGAGCTGTATTTGTTGGCGATCGAGTCTTCTGGCGGTTCCGGTTCGACGAGATCAACGCTTGGAACGATCGAAATCGGACACTTGTAAACGGGTTCGCTATCGTTTCGGCAGTCTCGAACGACCGCTTTTGCCGCCACCGACTCGTCTCCGTTAAATTCGTAAGCTGCTAGGAGTTGCAACGGCGTGTACGTTTGATTTTGATCGAGCGGGTGGGCGTTGGAAGTCCAGACGTAAACGAGTCCGGTTTCTTTGTCGAGCGTCGCGCTGACCCCGGTTCTTTTGCCGGGCCGCCGCCAAAGTTCTTTGCCGTCTTTGTAGTCGCAAACGCACGTCCAACCGCGATTTAAAAGTAGTCTTCTGCTCGCGTCGTCTTCTCGTAAAAAGACCGCGACGTCTTCGCGTTGCGTTCCTTTGTGAACGTCTTTGAATTCGACGGGCGCGTTTTTGAGGACGGGTTTAATCGTTTGTTCCGTCAACGCTCTCGCCGAATTAACGAGAACGTCTCTGATTTCTGTGGGGAGCGTCGGAACGACCGTCCAGTCGTTTTGAATCAGTTCGTAGCCGTCCGAGGGAGCGATGAGAACGATTGAGCCTTCGGAACGCGTTTCGATCGTCGAGACGTATTTATCGCCGTCCGCTATCATGCAGAGTTTTTGCGTCGGTTCGATTTCTTCGGCGCGATAGCCTACGTGTAGGCCGCCAGACTGCGTTCGTTCGATAACGAGCGCGTCGAAAACGTCTTGAAAACCTTCATGCGAAAGGACTTCTTGCTTCCACGCGTCGAAAGAAACCGCTTGCCGGTCAAAGTCGATGACTTCGAGGTTGCCGCTGACCGCGCCGCAAACGGCGCAAATCGCGTCCGTTGGGAATTTGCCCTGATAGAATTCCTTCTGGAACTCGCGCCAGTTCGACAGCGAGGGACGCTTGGTCTTCTTCCACGCGGGAAGAATATTCAGTCCTTCGGCTCGATAGCGTTTAGCCGTCCTTTGCAGACTCATTTCGCGCTCTCTCTTTATTAATTAATTACAAACTCCAACGACGATCTTCTTCCTGACGCCCTTGCGTCCACGAAAAACTCTTGCCTTGATACGCCGTCCAGTTTTTGAGCGCGTAGCCGTTTAAAAAACCGGTTTCTGTCAACGAGCCGATTGCGTAATCGACTTCCGCTTCGCTTTCGCCCGTTTTCGGGTCGCGGTAATTATGGCCCCAATCGTGATTTTCAGAGAACCACAAAATGAGCTTAGGCAAGCTGGAAATTCTTACCGAGTAAGCGTGTAGACGATTGACGTTTTCGATTTTATAGAGCGTTGGGGAGTAATCTTTGGGGCGCGGTCGTCCGTGAATGCAGTGTTGACCGCCAAAATATAAAATATCCCAATCGTCGGGGAGTTCGTCATACGCTTGAAAGGCGACTTCCCAAAAATTCGGGTCGAATCTGCAATCGTCCTCGAAAAAGATCGCGGCGCCGTCGTCGAAATCGTCGTTGTTTTCCGCAAGCGCTTTCCTCCACATCATTTCGTGTCCCCAATAGCACGCCGTATGACCGAGACGGTTCTTGCTGGAACCGGCTCGCCAATTCGGGACTCTTGGAAAGCGTTCGCTGAACATTCCGACCACTTCGTAGAGGTTGGGAATCGGATTGTAGGAAACGTCTTCGCAAAAGTAAGCGTTTCTCGCTTTCTTCCACGATTCGTAAAAACCTTCGGCGCGGGATTTGTCGACCGGGTGGCTCAGAACGTAAGCCGATAACGCGTATTTCATTGAAAAGCCTTTCGTTAAAAGGGTAATTCGTCGACGCTCATGCCGCCGAGTTGATAGAACTCTTCCATTCCTTCGTCGGCGTAGTAAAAACGTATTCCCAAACGTTGAAATTTATCGAGTTCCGCTTGAAACTCTTCTCCGTTGGGAATTGAGTCGCGGGAAATTTCGCCGACGACCGCGCCGCAAAAAGCGCACTTAATTAAATAACAGTCGACGGGGAATTTTTCGTAGAGGAACGACTCGCCGTTGCAGTTCGGACATTGCAGACCGAGCGGATTGTCGATTCGCGGGTACGCGTCCGGAATTGGAGCCGGTTCGATATTTTGCTCGACGATCTTCGGCGAAAATTCGTTCGGTTTTTTCGGAAGGTATTTAACGACGGTCGGTTCCGAAACGCCGACCGACTGGATTATTTCATACGCCTGTTTGACCGTGTACGGAATTGGGCGGATTTGCGACCGTTCGCGCCACCATTGAAAAGCGTTTTGAAGCGCGAAACCTTCGTGTTCAAAACAAACGTAGTCGTAAATAGTCAGCGTCGGGGTTTGCGTTTCGACGCGCAAGCAGTTTTTACCGCTTCGTTTCGAGTAGTGTTCGTAATATTGAACGCGCAAAACTTTTTCTTCGATAATTGGCAGTTCGTTTCCGGCGCTGATGATCGAATGTTGTTCGTCGGGCGCGTCGTCGTGTCCGTGAAAACTCTTGAATTGAAAACCGCATTCGACGCAAAAGTTCGCGCTGAGGTCGTTGAACGTTTTGCACCTTGGGCACTCGAAATCGTCGCATTTCAAGCGGTTGTTGCACGACGGACAAACTCTCGCGTTGACGTCGATGACTTCAAAACAAATGGGACAGGTTTTCGTTTTCGGTAGGTCGTCTTTTTTTGAAGACGTTGTTTTCGGCTTGGGCGGTTCGATTTGATCGATTGAGCCGAAACGCTGAATGTTGCCGCCGAAGTCGAGGATTAGGCAGTTTTCTTTACCGTCGAAGAGCCGGAGTCCGCGTCCCGCCATTTGACAGTAGAGTCCTGGACTTGCGGTCGGGCGCAAAAGGACAACCGCGTCCACGTTCGGCGCGTCGAATCCGGTCGTCAGCACTTCGACGTTGCACAAATAACGGAGCGGTTTGAGTTTGTCGCCGAAAAGGTTCGACGGAATTTCTTCCCCTTTGAATCTCTTAATTAAATGTTCGCGCTCGTTTGCGGGCGTGTCGCCGAGAATAACGCCGACTTCTTCGCCCGTTATGTTTCGCAACGATTGGGCGACCGCTTGGCAATGCCCTTTCGAGCAACAGAAGATTAAGACCGACTTGCGGTTCTTCGTCATCTTCGCAATTTTCGTACAAGCGGAGTATACGACGCTTTCGACGTTGAATTGTTCGTCGACTTCGCTCGCCTTGAATTCGCCGTGTTCAAGGTGAAAGTCGAATTTAACGTCGTTGGCGATCGGCGCCTTATTAATTAATGGGGAAAGGTAATTGTTCCCGATGAGTTCGGGAATCGTGATCTTGTAAACGATTTCGGTCAGGATTTTGTCGGGGCCGCAAACGGAGCCGGAATTCATTCGGTACGGTGTCGCGGTTAATCCGACGACGTGTAAGCGCGGGTTCATCAAGCGCAAGTCTTTAATCAACGTCTGATACATTCCCGTCGCGTTTTCTTCCGTCGCCGGAATTAAATGCGCCTCGTCCACGATCAGGAAATCGATCTTGCCGTGTGCGAGCAGTTTCGACGCGTTTTTGTATATCGATTGAATACCGGCTATCACTACGTCGCCAGTGTAGTCCCGAGAGTTTAGCCCGGCTGAGACGACCGAGTAGTTCGTTCCTTTCGACCAGCTTCGTAATTTGTCCGCCGTTTGCTCCAACAGCTCTTTACGATGAGCGACGCAAAGGGTTCTGGCCCCGGCTTTTGTAAATACGTCGCAAAGTGTCGCGATGATCGGCGTTTTGCCGGAGCCGGTCGGCGCCTCGACGCACGGATTGGAGGTTGGGGACTCTTTGAGATAATCCAAAACGGCGCGGATTGCGTTCTTTTGATAATATCTCAACTCCACCCTATGTAATCCCTATTAATTAAAGAGTCCGTGTTGACGTATTGTCGGGGATGTCGCGGGTTGTCCTCGCGTTGCAAAACTCTGTCTCTGAGTATGTTGTAATTTCTCGGCGCGTCGAACAACAACTTAGTCCTTCCGTGATGTCGCTTCGAGACGACGATACGAATTCGTTCGCCGGTGTCCGTGTTGATAATGGTTACGCCGTTTTCTTTTACGATGTCCAATGATAAGAATCCCATATAAAATCCTTTTTATATTCCCCGCAAACAGAACGTTTGCGGGAGGTTTGTTTGCGTTGAGTCAGAAAGGATTGTCGAGAGCGAGAGCCGCGTCCGCTTCTTCTCGTTTCGCGTATTCTTCGCACGAAAGGAGGTTCTCGGTGAGAAGTCCTTTGGCGAATTCGACGTCGGTCGTCTTTTTTTTCAGGAAGTTGCCCTCGCGGTCGGTTTCTTTGCTTTCGTACTCGCGTTCCGTAACGGAGAGAAACGCGTAGAACGGCTTGTTAATGAGTTGGGCGACGTTGTTGAGAACGTCGACGTTGACGCACTGCGCGATTCGTATCATCGTGTTTTCAAATTGCGTCTGGCGCCATTTCGCCTCGGTCTTGATCGCCTGGACTCCGTACCATTTTTTGAACGTCAGGCCGGAGCCGGTTCCCTCGACGATTTTGAACGTGAACAAAGCTCCGTGAGCCGCGCCGCTTTTTTCTTCCGTCTTGGGGCCGACTTCCGTCAGCGCGATTTTGTTCCAGCCCTGCGGGATTTCGGGATAAGTTTGCGTTTGAACGTTCGAGAGGTCGCGTTCTTTTGTGTTAAGGTTATTGAAGTTCATCTATCCAGTTCCTTAATGTTCTTCCGGTTTCTTCGGTGATTATTTGGTTGAAGTCGTCCCCAAAAGCGCTACACCGCGTTTTGGAAACGGTCGCTTCGTGATTTCTGCCGACGTCGAACACTATGGAAAAATCGTATTCGGCGTCGCCTCTTGTAATTGGCGCAAATCCAACTTTTCGAGGGGCTTGCTTGCCTTTTTCGTTTTCTTCCAGAACGTATTCGACTTTCGTTCGGAAACAGCACAGAACGGGAAGGGAGGTCTGCAAAATTCGATTTTGAACCGCCGAGAATTGCAAACCGGCGCTTCCCCAATTCGTGAACGAATTCCCGCCTTGCTTGTCGAGCCGCGCCTTGAAATCGAGCGTCGCTTGCCAGATGTGGCTTGCGGAATCGATGATTAAAAAATCGTAGTTTTCTTTTTCGGCGGCGCTGATCGCTTCTTCAAAGTCCGCCCACCAAAAGGAGATAGTTTCGCCGCGTTGTTTCGGACGTATATTAACGACGTCAAAGTCCGTAACGTTGCTGTAAAGACTTGCCGAGCCGTTTTCGGTGTCGATGACGGCGATTCTTCCTTCGGCGCCGACGTAGCCTCGCGCAAAGCGCAGAGCGGAAAAGGTTTTGCCGCTTCCGCTCACGCCTTGCAACGCGATTTTGGGCGCTATGTTCTTTCGCGTTACTCTTTGGAACATTCGACCGCCTCCGCTTCTCGTAATTCTCCGTTGGAATTAAAGAGAGAGTCCATGAGGTCTTCGGAAACTTCGATAACGTGAAGTCCTTTCTCCAAGGAGATAAAGACAAGCGGATAAAAGAATTGGCGTTGGGTAGAGTCGATTTATTAGGTGGCGACGATGATTGTCGCGTAACCTTTCAAAGCGCCGTTGAGTTTGTGCGTGTCGTCTTTGTAAAGGTCTTCCGTCGCGAATTTCTCTTTGTGAAGAGCCGCCGCGAAGAGAACGAAAAGACGACGCAGGGCGTTGTAAAATCGTTCGTGGGCGTTTTCAAAACAGTTCTTCTCGACGAATTGTTCCAGATCGGTTCGATTTACAATAATCATTGTTTTTTCCCCCTGTTCTCGTTGATATCGGGTAATGTTGCGGCGATCACGGTCATTGCAAAGTACAAAGCCGCTTTCGCAGACTCGGGCAATTTCCTGTAAAGTTCGATAAATTCTTCCATAGCGCCTCGTTTCAAAGAAAGATAACAATAATCATCTGAACGTGTTAGAGCTACGACCCCCGCGAGTAAAGAATGTTTTCGTAGTTTTTTATAAACCTAACAATCGTTGTAACCGATATAATTGTTACGATCGTTATAATACCACGTTCATAGATAAAAACAAGAGAAAAAACAATAAATATTGGAAAAACTTCCCATGAAAAAAGTTGACTTTTACAACAAACATTGTAGAATCGCGGGTCGAAACGACGCTTGTGTCGTCAAAAAATTTTTTTAAAAAAGGTCTTTTGAAATGAATAATCGGTTGAAACAGCTCCGCACCACTATGGGATTAAAACAAAGAGAATTGGCGGACAAATTAGGAGTGAAAACCGGATTGATCGGCAATTGGGAATCTGGCGTCGCGCCAATTCCTAAAACGCGTATTTATCAGATTTGCACTACGTTTCACGTCAGGGAAGAATGGTTTGAAAAGGGAGAAGGGAGTATCTTTGAGACCGGCGGCAATAAATGGGTCGGAGACGTGTTTCAAGAGAAGTTTATTCGCGACGTCTTTGTTCGATTAACGGAGAAACAGCAAAAAATGATTCTCGGCGCCCTCCGCGAGTTTTATGACGAGTTCGATTCCTCCGCGTCCATGAGCCTTGATATTTCGCCTCAGAAGAACGCTGTCGAACAGGTTGCGACTAAAAGCGGAACTGATAAGAAATAAAAAACGCCGGTAGAACATTGTTTCCACCGGCGTTTGTTTGGGAAGAGTTAGCTTTTGTTACTGACGTGAAATAGTGAAAATCATTCTTCTTGGTTTGTTGTAACACCTCTTGTTTTAAGTACATCTCCTAGATAAGCGATAATCGTTCTACAAATAGTCTCGTCTATTATTACGTTTGGATCAAGACATAGCTTGGCGTGAACCAGATTTCTTTTCAATCTGATTTTATGAGCTTTATTCGCTTCTTTCGCCCAACGTGGCTTTTTCAAGTTTTTGATTCTATTAATGTAATCACATAGATTAGCCGTTTGATAGTCACCTTTCCAGTCTTTAACCATTAAATCTTCCTCGAAGTAATTCTTACCTTCAATTTCTGAAATCCAGTCAATCAATACTGCTTCAAGTATTGAACCCGCAAGGATAAGAGCCGCCTTGTATGCTTTATGTCGATAACAAGTGTTCAATTCTTTGAGATCGTCGCGGAGAAATGTTCTCAGTTGGTCTTCTCGGTAAGCCTTAATTTCGTCGGCAAATTCTATATTAAGAATATCCTCAATAGATTCAGGTTTTTCCTTCTTTTCACGTATCTTATGTAGATGCTCATCGTAGTCTGTTATTTTTTGTGCTTGATCGTATGTTCTAGCTCCAATATTGGTTAGAATGTTAAAGTCTGAAATGTATTTTTGATCGTCCTGCGTCGGTATAATAACAGGAAGGTCTTCCACGCCTCCTTTTGGCAACCCATGAAGTATATTAAGGTGCCTTACATCGAAAATTTTTAAAATTGTTTTACTGTTGAGGTAAAGACATAAATACTCAGGTAAGATTTTTCTACACCTTAGTACTACAAGGGAATGTATAGCGTAAATTTGTTCTTCACCATCATAGTTGAAGAGATATGCTTGGGGTTGACCCCCCGGAACAAATACGATATCACCCTTCCGCAGAGGAACAGTTGTGGGGACGTTTCGTTCAAGTGTCGAAACATCAAGAGGATATTTAAAATTATCAGGAGTGAGGACTTTGACAGTTTCGTTATCATCAATGTCATCATCATATGGATTAAGAAGAGGGGATGATTCGAGTATGTATGCAATTTCAGATAACTTCTTAGTATTTTGTCTATCTAAGAGTTCCCTAAACTCTATGTATTCCCTTGGATAGTATTCTGGAAATAAACGATCATTTACAATTAGACTGTTCTCCACATAGTTAAACTCATAATGTTTGTTGCTTTCAGGTATGTCGCCGCCATTCATCCAATTTTCGAGAAGGATAACATACTGCTTCCATTCCTTTGAATAAGTATCAGGAACGACAAGACGATGTCTATTTGGTATTTCAGTTTGTTTTTCGTAACACTTTCCTCTAAAAAAAGCAAACTTAAGATTCGTTGATTGAGTCTTTGATAAATGAACAATGTAAAATTGAATTCCGCAATTGGTAAAAATTCTCCCGATTCTATAAACGCCGACGATATTGTATTTCTCTTTAATGGCTTTAATAACCCTCTCGTTAGTGAAAAGAGAACCGGTAATGAAAGCAATTTCACTTTCATTTTTCTCTAAGACATGCGCTAGTAGTTCGTCTCCACAAATATTAGGTTTGCTCAGGGGGGAGTCTTCACAACTACGCGGACGACGAACTCCGATGTCAAACTTTTGCCTTTCAGAGATAAGATCATAGACATTAAACATTTTTCACCCCATATCTTATTACAGAATTATAAAGCGCGACGATTTGCCTCAACTGACTACTATATCAATACATACTATTTTTCCCCCGTCATTTCCAGCAACTCTTTGCCGGAGGCAAAAACAATCTTTCGCACCGTCGCCAGCTTGCTTGAATAGTCGACGTTTCCGACGCGGTAATAATCAAGAGCTTTATTAATAAAGGCGGTAAGAGTGAAGCCGGTTTCCTTCGCCAGTTCTCTAACCCTAGTTTCCTGCCGGGGCGAAATTGGCAAACGCATAAATTGATCGTTGACTTCCTTTGTCTTTTCCGTCATGGAATAAAACGCCTCTTTGGTTGGTATCTCCAGTATGTTGGCGATTTGTAAGAGGCGTTTTTTAGTTTCCACGACGTCGGTTTCCGTGTTTCCGACGACTTCGACATAACGTTCAATACACTTGACGACAAGTTCCTCGCAAGACATATTCTCCGCGAGAGCGTAGGCTCTAAACGCGTCGATTTTCTTTCGGGGAAGACTTATCTTTAATATATTGCTCTCCGGCATTATCCTTCCTCCGCGAAATCAGACGCCGATTCAATAATATCCGCTAGGCAATCAATCACAAACTCACTCTCCGCGTCCTTTTCCACCAGCAGTCGAGAAGGGTCGATTTGTCCGAGCGTTCCAAATAATTGAGCGTCTTTCAACGTCGGCGGATTGTCGGTTTCCGACGTTTCCAGCTGATTGTTCTTAAAGTCAATAAATAGATTGATCGCGTCAAGATCGGCTTTTTCCTTGTTGAGTTTTGCGATAATCAGAATTACTTCTTTCGAGAGTTTATACCAGTTGTCAGTCATTGCCTTAACTTTCAAAAACTTTTTTAATGAGCGAGATTTTTAAAGCGTCCGTTTCGTCGGAAACAAACTTTACGTCGTCCCCGTTAAGAACGCGCATTATTGCGTCGAGTTTCAACTGCGCCAACGTTTCCTGCGGAGTCAGCGAGTTTCCGACCGTCGCCTCGTTTAATTGGAAGATCGCCTGTTCCACCAAAACGCTTTTATTGACGCCAAGAACGTTAGAAAGGTTATCCAGCCGTTCAATGCATTTCGGCGACAAAACAAACGATTTCATTATTTTATTGCGTGGCATTTCCTAGCCCTTTATAGAAAAATCAAATTCCTACCGCCAAAAGTATTGACAGTAGGAAATATTTTAACGGGGATACGGTTGCGCGTCAATCGAGGTTAATTGACATAAGTTGAACAACGCGGGAAGAAATAGCGTTTAACAGTCGTAAAAAACGGCTATCGTTTCCGACGTTAATAGTTTTTCAAAAGCGCTTTGAATCGAAGTAAACAAGGAAACTAATTCGCCCTGTATTAATCTTTCCCGGTTGCGTCTCGTCCGCGTGTTTGGGTTCAGGGAGTTTCGCAACCGTTCTTCGATTTCCATGATCGATTCTTTATATGTTTCCGGGTTATTCGGATAGACGTTAGTAATGAAGTTTCGATATTTCACCAACTTGTCAAACGCCGATTCAAGGTAATGTTTCTTTTCTTCGTTCGTTGTGTTCAAGTTCCATTCTGGCAAGTCGATCGCAACGGGGTTTTCTTCGTTGTAGCGTCGTTTCCAGTACCGCAAAACGGGAACGAGTCTCTTTCTAAGTTCCCTGTATTGCTCCCAATAATATTCTTTATTGAATCGCCAAGGACGTTCCGCCCCTTCGTAGTGTTTCCGCAAGTTTCGCGCCGTTTCCAGTATTTGTCTTTTAATAATAGGTTGTGAATAAATAGGGTAATACGTCCCTATGCTTGTCTCTTGCGCCAAGTCTAGCTCCAGCTCGTTGATGAAATCTTCTCCAACGTGATTAAACAAGTCGTTAAATTCTTCCGCGTTGTAAGGCTCGTTTCCTTCAATCCAAGTTCGTTCCAACGTTTTCATAGTTCCAGGCTCCGATATTCTTTGGTTGAAAATACGCCGCCAAAAATGACGGCGTTTGTTTGCAGATTTTCCGCGTCGTCGTTTCGGCGTTAGCTTCGGCAAAGCGTTTGATAATAATCGTGAATCGTTGTAGAAATATGACTTGCGAAACTGCCGGAAACGTTAAGAAGAAGATATAGATTGTCCATGCGTTCCCAATGTTTAACGCGGATATTGGCTAGAACCAAGTCTTTTGAAATTTCCGCGCTTGTTAATCCTCTTCGCGCTAACGT
>JAFZNK010000040.1 GCA_017550965.1 Thermoguttaceae bacterium | reverse complement strand
CCGGTCGCCAAGGTCCTCAACGACAACTTCGGCATCGTCAAAGGCTTGATGACCACGGTCCACTCCTTCACCAACGACCAGGTTACGCTCGACAAGCCCTATAAGAACATCTATCGCGGTCGCGCGGCTTCCGTCAACATTATCCCGACCACCACCGGCGCCGCCAAAGCCGTCGGGCTCGTCATTCCCGCCGTCAACGGCAAATTGACCGGTATCTCCCTCCGCGTCCCGACCCCGACCGGTTCGATCGTCGACCTCGTCTGCGAAGTCTCTCGCGACGTCACCGTCGAAGAAGTCAACGCCGCCGTCAAAGCCGCGTCTGAAACCGAAAAGATGAAGGGCATCCTCGATTACTGCGAAGACCCGATCGTCCTCTCCGACATTGTCGGCCAATCCTATTCCTCCATCTTCGTCCCCGAATGGACGATGGTCATCGGCGGAAACATGGTCAAGATTCTGTCCTGGTACGACAACGAAATGGGTTACAGCACCCGCGCCGCCGACCTCATCTATCGCATGGGCAACATGTGATTTGTCGGCGACTGAAAAGTCGCTTCGTCGGTCGTTGAAACGCTCCGCGTTTTCTCGATCCGATTAATTGAATAAGAAACGGGAGTCCGGCGCCTCGCGCAAAGCGGCTCCCGTTTTTTATCGCTGAAGACAACGTCGATTCCACGCGAAACCATGCCCGAATTTCTGAGAAACGTCTATTTGCTGAGCGCCGTGTCGAGCGTTACGTTCGGCGTGATCGGCGCGTTTGTCGTCGCGCGACGCATCGGGTATCTCACGGGCGCGGTCTCTCACTGCGCGTTCGGGGGCGTCGGCATAGGGCTTTGGCTTCAGCAGATTCTTACCAACGGTTCGTTTGGAATCGTCGCGCTCGTTAGTTTTTTTGTCGGAAACGCCTCGGCGAAAGAGGTCTGCAAGAAACTCGGCGCGCATATCGATCCGGTCGTCTGCGCGTTGATTTTCGCGGTTCTCGCGGCGCTGCTTGTCGACTGGATAAGGCGTCATGCGAAAGAACGCGAAGAAACGATACTCGGCGCGATTTGGGCGATCGGCATGGCGGTCGGGTTAATCTTCCTCGAAAAAGTATCGGGCAACAATTCCAACGTCTCGACGTACCTTTTCGGCGAGATACTGCTCGTCTCGACGCGCGACGTCTGGTTTTCCGCGATTTTCGGCGCGATTATTTTAGGAACCGTCTTTTTCAACTTCAAGAAACTCGAGGCGGTTTGTTTTGACGAAGAATACGCCCTGTTGCGCGGCGTCAACGTGGGAAGGCAAAACAGACTTCTGCTCGTGCTGACGTCGATCGCCGTCGTTCTGATGCTCCGACTTGTCGGCATGGCGATGATCGTCGCGCTCCTTACTCTGCCCGCCGCGACCGCCAGTCGTTTTGCCAAACGGCTCGACACGATGATCGTCGCGTCGATTCTCGTGTGCTTCGTCGGCTCCTGGCTCGGCGTATGGCTCAGCGCGGAACTCGACTGTTCCACGGGGCCCGTGATCATTCTTGTCGTCGCCTTCTTTTACGCTCTTTCCCTGCCGTTCAAACGGCGCTAAATTCGCCGGCGACCGCGCGTAATCAGTCGCATAAGCTAACGTTTGCCGCTCAACGGCGCGACGTCAGATTCATTCAATCTTTCAAACACCCGATAGGCGCAACATAAACTCCGTCGGGACGCTTATATCCGTATTGCGTTCCGGTAACGACGATTTTCAAATCCGGAAGACGAAGTGGAATCTGATCTTCTTTCTTATTGTATTCCTTAATCAATTCCTCTATTTGCAAAAGATGGCGGGCCCCCTCCTCTATTTCCCCTTGTCCAAGTTTGACCTCTATCAACGCATATCTGCCGTCTTCAAGATGCAATACTACGTCTGCTTCCAGGCCGTATCGATCGCGATAATACGAAATCCTCCCCCCGTGTTCAGACGAGTATATTCTCAGATCTCTAACGACCAGCGACTCGAATAAAAAGCCGAGCGTTTTGTAGTCTTTGTCAAAATAATCCGGACCGACGCCAAGCGCCGCGACGGCGAGAGACGGGTCGACAAAGTTTTTCTTTTTTGAAGAACGTATCGACGTTTTCGAACGTATCGAAGGACTCCATGCGTCTACGTCTTCAAGAACATATAGCTTTTGCAGCGCTTCAACATAGTCGAAGAAGACGCTTTCCGCCATGTTTGTTTCCGTTTTGGCGTCCCTGTAAATATTTTTCATTTCCGTGAGCTGACAGATATTTCTCGCATAAGACCGAAGAATCGCCTCTGCCCGTAACGGATTTCGTTTCACTTTATCAACGTTCGAAACGTCTGTCTGCACAGTTTGAGCAAACAGGGTTTTGGCCACTACCAATTTGGAAGCGGGTTTTTGATTAACGACGGCCCTGGGCCATCCTCCCCGGCAAATTGCGAAAATCAAATCATCGACGGAAAGCGAGGATTCCCAGCGCTGATCGTCAACCTCTTTATTATTAAACAGCTCCATGAGCGAAATACGGCCGTTCGATTCGCCGCTTTCATAAAGACTCATCGGATACATTTTCAGCCGCGCGATCCGTAATGTGCCCGTATGCGGAGTCTCGACGGTTTGAGACGTCGAGCCGGTCAGAATATACTGACCTGTCTCGCCGCTATCGTCGACGTCTTTTCTGATCGTTCCCCAAATTTTGGGAGCGTCCTGCCATTCGTCAAACAAAACCGGCTTTTTTCCTTGCAAAAGACGCGAGGGTCTGTTTTCTGCAAGCATTAGATAATTTTCTCTTTTTTCTTCGTCTTGGAATTCTATCACAGAACCTGCTTTTTGTTTCGCCGACGTCGTTTTTCCACAGCCTTTCGGTCCGACAATCAAGACTGCTCCAAAAGCGTCCATTAGCAGGTTGAATTGATTGTCGATCATCCTATGCAAATATTCCATGTGAATCTCCTTTTGACGCGCATTCTTGTCGTTTCTTTATTATACAGCAAGAAACCAATTTACGCAATACCGTCGGAGCGATTTGAGGTATTTTGTCGGAGTGATTTGGGGTAATTTGTCGGAGCGATTTGGGGCAATTTGCCGGAGCGATTTGGGGCGTTTTGCCGGAGTGATTTGAGGCAATTTGCCGGAGTGATTTGGGGCGTTTTGCCGGAGCGATTTGGGGCGGCGTTGAAAAACGCGTTCCTGACGCATGCGTCAAAACGCTTTTTGATTTCTCCTTGTTTTATTGATTCTTCTTACGTCTCTTTGCGCTATTCTGTTTATTTTACTCAACCTTTTTGATTGTTAAAACAAGTCTTTTGATACTGACGTTTATCAAAAAAACGCCGAGGGGCGCTTGTATAAAAGAGGAAACGATATTATCATATCTGCGTAAAATTTGGGTCGTGAAGATTATGTTTCTTCCGACATGTTTTATGCGTTGCGCCGACCGTTTATGTCGCAACGTTTTAAAAAGCGCTTTAAAAGGAAAATAACAATGAAAAAATTTATCGCCTTGACGCTCGTCGCCGCTTGCGCGACGTTCTGCTCTTTCGGCTGCAAACCCGCCGACAAACCGGCCGCCGCTCCCGCCCCGACCGCTACCGAAGCCGTTGAAGAAGCCGCCGACGCCGCCGCTGACGCTGTTGACGCCGCCGCCGCTGACGCTGTCGACGCCGCTGCTGACGCCGCCGCCGACGCTGTTGACGCCGTCGAAGAAGCCGCTGCCGACGCCGCCGAATGATTTTGACGCAAGTCGACTAGCGCAAACGAGGCTCGTCCTCGTTTGTTGATCATATACGAAGTCCGATCCCTTTTGGGGTCGGGCTTTTTTATTGGTCAATCGCGCAAACAAAAAGAACGGGCTCGCTTTCCCATCGTCGGGAGAGCGAGCCCGTTTTAATTGAGTTACGTCCAATCGACAAGCGCTTCGACGCGCTTAGTCAAACTCAGTTTTGAGGACGAGGACGTTGCGGGAACTGGAGCTTGCGAACTTTGACGTTGCGGTACACGACCGGTTGACCGGCGTGAAGCCCTTGAATGCCGACAAAACCGGCGTTTTCCGTTTCCGACGGGGCTTTGTTAATCAGCCAGCCATAGGGCTCGGTTCCGTCGGGATTCTTGTCCTTTTCGGTCCAGAGGCGCTTGTTCATGACGGTGGTGAGCTGATCGTTCAAAACGACCTGGATCATGGGGCCCATGCAGGTGATCGTCATGTGGTTCCATTCGCCGGCGGGTTTGCAGACGTTGAACTCAGGCGCGCAACGGCCGTAAATCGCGCCGCAGTCGCTCATGTCGACGTCGCGGCCAAACGAATCGAAGATCTGAACTTCGAACGAATTCGGAATCCAGTTTTCTTTTTCGGTCGCCTGAATGACAATGCCGCTGTTCGCTTCTTTGGTAACGTTGTATTCGAAGTCGAGAACGAAGTTTTCATACTTGTCTTTCGCCCAAATGACTTCGTCTTTGGTCGCGTGAAGGACGCCTTCGTCGTCGATCGACCAGACTTCAGGATCAAAGTCGGCGTTTTCAAGTTTTTCGCCGAAGAGATATTCCCAGCCTTCGCCGGTCGTGTCGGCGTTTTTAATCGGGGTGATCGTCGCGTTGCGAATCTTCATCGGGGCGTTGCCATGAAGGCCCTGGAACCCGATATAGCCATAAGGCTCGAACGAAGCGAGGGTGCGGCCGCGGAATTTTTCTTCAATGTCGGTTCCGGCCGGGCTCTTGGCGGGGTCGGTCCATTGAGCGGTGTTAATGAAGTTAATGAACTGGCCGTTGAGCATAACGGCGATCGTGCGGCCGTTGCAGGTAACGGTCATTTCGTTCCATTCGCCGGGCTTCTTCGTAACGTTTTGACGAGGCGCCTGGAAACCGTAGAACGAACCGCAGGAATGATAGTTCGGCTCTTGTCCGTTGTCGTCCAGAAGTTGGATTTCGATCGTGTTCGGGATCCAGTTGTCTTTGTCGGTGCACTGAATCAGGAAACCGCCGTTGGTGTGTTCCGACAGGCAGAATTCGAACGAGCAGACGAACGCGGAATACTTTTCTTTCGTCCAGATGACCGCGTCTTTGTTCGCGCAGAGGCATCCGTCGTCGTCAAGATACCAAACGCCTTCCGGGAAATCGGCGTTTTCCAGTTTGTCGCCGAAGAGCGAGACTTTGTTGGCGGGATTGACCATCGCGCCGCCGAACATCATGCCGCCGCGCATGCCCATGCCGCCGCGTTGACCGGCGCCGGGACGAGGGCCGCGAGGGCCGTCGGCTTGTTGAGCAAACGCGACCGAGCCGCACAAAACGACGGCCGCGACTAAAGTAGCCCAAAATTTCATAGTTATCGTCCTTTCCAAGAACATAGGGGGGAATAATCGCGCGCCAAAGGGACGCGCGACGCCTTGATTTGACGTCGTTATTCTACCATAACAAGACGTTGACGCAAAGAAAAAACAACAAAAGACGACGAAAAAAAGAAGATTTGTTAAAAAAATTTTTTCGAAGCGTTTTTCGCGAGCCAGTCGGCGACGCGACGCCCAGGCGAACTGAGCGGAAAGTCGGGCAAGGACGCAAGCGGAACCCAGCGCGATTCAGCCGCCTGGCGTGCGGCAAACGACTCCGAGCGAAGCCGAGTTTCCAGATCGCCGCGAACGCCCGACGGCTCCGGCTGTTCCAAAGAATCAAACAGCGTTCGCTCCTCGCGAGGAGCGAGATTCGTCGCCGATCCGACAAGTTGGCACACGCGCAGCGCCACGCGATAACGCGTCACCGAATGGCGAACCGTCGTTATCGTCTTTCCGACGCGATAATCGCGCGGCGGCGCGCCGACTTCCTCCTCGAGAAAGAACTGGAGGCGCTCGGCTAACGACGCGTCGGCGGAAAAGTCTTGCGCGTCGGCGAAACGCGCGTCGACGACTTCAAAGCGCGGAAAATCCCATAACCCGGCCCATAGCGAGTTTTGCGGTCGGCGAATCAACAAGACGTCCGAAGGCGCGCGAGGAGTTTTGCCGTCGATCTCGTCAACGGCGGTCGCGCGTTCGAGATCGGCTCGAAAAACCAACAGCGCGACGTCGACGCGGCGAATCGGCTCCGCTTTTTTCTTCAACACGGGGACTTTTTCCTGCAGCCCCAATCGATTCGACGCGCACTGTTTTGCGAGCGGACAGTCGTCGCAGCGCGGCTCGACGGGCGCGCAAACGAGCCGGCCAAGATCGGTCAACGCGCCGTTAATACGACGATAGACGCCCGGCGCGCGGCGCGTCGATTCTTGCGGCAGCCAGTCTTCGGCGAATTTCCAGAGAAGTCGCTGAGCCGACGCCGTCGTCGTTTCTTCGAGAAGACCGATCAAACGCGCGTGAAGTCGCGTCGTGTTCGCTTCGAGAATGGGAAAGCGTTTGTCAAATCCAAAAGAGAGAATCGCGCCCGCGGCGTAGCGTCCGACGCCGGGCAACGAAAGAACGTCGGCGTATTTCGACGGAAACTGCGAGTCAAACCGGTCGACGATCTCGATCGCGGCGGCGCGCAACGAACGCGCGCGGCGATAGTAACCTAATCCTTCCCAATACTTTAACGTTTCCTCTTCAGAAGCCGCCGCCAAAGTCTCGACGGTGGGAAAGCGCGCGAGAAAGCGCTCGAAATAACCAAGAACCGTCTGCGTGGTCGTCTGCTGGAGCATGATCTCGCTAATCCAGACGCGATAGGGCGTCGGATCGTCGCGCCAAGGAAAACGGCGTCCGTTCGTCTGAAACCAGCCCAGCAGCGCTTTGCGAGCGCGTTGAAAATCGAAGGACGCCGCCGCGACTTCCGCATGATTCATGGCATTCGTTCTCGTCGACGCCATTAACGGCGAAACATCTTGATCTGACGCAAGCCGCGATCCGCTTCCCGCTTTTTGATCGCCTGACGTTTGTCGTAATCCTGCTTGCCCCGGCACAAGCCAAGGAGCAACTTCGCGCGCCCGTTGCGGAAATAAAGACGCAAAGGAACGAGCGTCAGTCCTTTTTCCGTCGCGCGTTTGGCGAAACGTTGAATTTCGCGCTTGTGGAGCAGGAGCTTTCTGTCGCGTTTGCGTTTGTGATTGAAGCGATTGGCGTCAATGTATTCGGGAATGTCGCAATTCACCAGATAGACTTCGTTGTCGCGAACGCGCGCGTACGACTCCGCCAGCGAGATCGTTCCGTTGCGCAAACTCTTGACTTCGCTGCCGACAAGGGCGACGCCGCATTCGAGCGTCTCCAGCGTGTCGTAGTCGAATTTCGCTTTACGATTCTCGCTCACGACGCGCTCGATTCCGTCGTCTTCTTTTTTCTTTTCTTTTTTATCTTTCGCCATGCGCAGTCTTTAATATGTAGGTAACGTCATATGGCGCGGACGCGTCGAACGCCGCGCGTCATAGTTTTACTCGACTTTGAAAATATTTCAATACGGCTTCATCCAATTCCAGTCGACGGCGAGTTGATAAAGCCAGGGCGAAACCCAGGGCGACCACGTCGGGTACGCCGCCGACGCCGTCGCGACAAAGAGCGCGACATAAGCGATCGCCCTGCCGACGCGCGATTTCGAGAGGACGTCGACGATCGGCGTCATCGCCGGGATGAACAACGGTATTAGCGGGAAGAACCAACGCGGAAAACACGACATTCCCCCGTAATTGCGATCGCCCTGATCGCGCGTGAGGAAGAACGCGAAGAAGACGAGCGTCATAACGATGGCCATGACGCCAAGCTCGCGCCGCCCGGAGCGATCTTTTTTGGCGACAAGGAGCGCGAACGCGCCCAACACGCTCAATATCCACACGGGCGCAAGCGAAAAGACTCCGCGCGAACCGATCGTCGAATGGAACGCGTATCTGGCGACCGACGGCTCGCCTTTGTCGATTCCGGTTCGATTCGCCCAGTGGCACAAGCGCGCGTTTTTTGCGTCGCGCGCTTTTCCAGCAGGATAATAAACGTAGTAATACCAGTCGTTAGGATCGAACGAAAACTTCGGCGTTTCGCCGTCTTCGGTTTGCGCGGCGTTCTCCTGTTCGAGCGCCATATGATCGCGTTTATGCGCGTAGGCGGGCACGATCGACTGATGCGCGATATAATCGGTCGCGACAAAAGCGCACGCGACGATCAGACCGAACGGAACGGATACGGCGAGCGTTTTGAGGGGCTTGCGAAACGCCAAAACGAGGCACAAGAGCCCGGCGTACGCCAGACACGGCAATTCGCACGCGACGGTAAACGCGCCGAAGAACCCCGCAAGCGCGAAATAAAGCCAGCTTGTCTTTCCTTCGCGAAGAATCTTCATCGCCGCCCAAAGAGAAATCGAAATGCAAACGAACCCCGGCAGGTGGTTGTTGAGCGTCGCGACAAAGGTAATCGCAAACGACGCGAACAGCGCCGACGCGAGGGCGAAATAACGCCCCCAGTCGGTTTTGCCGAACGAGTCGACAATCGACGCGAGACATAAAAACGCGATTCCCAACGGAATAAGGTTGTAGACGATCAGCAAAATGCGAACCGCCTCAAACGGCTTGTCGGCAAGCGACACGTGAAAGACGTTGTAAAGAATCCAATACGGGGCGGCCATCACGGTCGGAAGGAGCGTCGGCTTGCTCGAATAGACGTAGCCCGACGCGGGGTTGGACGGATCGTAAACTTCGTCTTTCAGGCCGTGCTTGACGACGTCGATCGAATCCCAGCCGGGCGTTTCCCAAACGGCGTCGATCGCGTAAGGCACGTATTTCGCGCGATAGCGTTTCGCTTCCGCTTTTTCTTTCGTGAACTGTTCCGGACAGTCGAACGTCGTGTTGCGCAAGAGTTCCGAAGGATAGTACTTAAATCCTATCGTTCTAAAACTTTCGGGATTAGCGTCGTTGAGTTCTTTAATTCTCGCGGACGTCTCCGCCGCGTCCATGACGGGCGCGTAGCGATAGACGCGCATTTTCGGCTCCACAAGCGCGCGAATCGTCGCCCAGCGACTGCGGTCGTTCGCCGAAAGAGTCGGGCGCGCCTTGTTCGCGTCCGCCAACGCCGCCTGATAAACGCGATTCATCTCGGCGTTGAAACGATCCCCCTCGACGCCCTTGTCGGTCAGTTCTTTCGCTTTGTTTTCGAGCGTCTTGGGGATCTGCTGAAGGCGATAGTTCTGAATCGCGCGGTCGTAAACGGAGTCGACGGAAACGATCTTGCCGAATCCGACGCCTAACGCGACGACGATCAACAGACGGTAGACAAGTTTTCGCACGGGGACGGCCGCAGCCGCTTCCGACGTTTTCTTCGTCGACAGTTCGTTCGATTGGTCTTTCATTCTCGTCTCCTCGCGTTTTGACGCGTTGTGTTTTTTGTCCGTCGGAACCGGTTATTTCTTGCCGCGAATCCATGTCTGTTGTTGACGCGGAGCCTGGGGCGTCGACGTCGGAGAGACGACGGTCGGCGCGCCCGAAGGCTCTTCGATCAGGCCAGGCGTCGTCGCCCCGGCGATAGGATCGAAATCGGAATTTGCGCTCGCAAAAGGTATCGCCGCGTTTTGCTGATCGACAATCGCAAACGGGCTTAGTCCGTCGATTTGGGTAGCTCCGCCCGTCCCGGCAAGTCCGCCGGTCAAGCCGCCCGTCGACGCGGGAGGCGTCGGAGGCGCGGAATTGGACGCTATCGGATCGACGGGAACGCCGCCGGGCCGCGAACCGTCGACCACGCCGGGCGTCGGGCCGGGCGACTCGGTCAACGCCGGTTCCGTCCAGCCGCCGTTGGCGCCGCGGCGCTCCTGGAAACTGCGCGTTCCCGCGCCGCGTTCGGGTCCGCCGGTTCGCTCGCGCGTTCCGCGTTCGGCGGCGCCGCGTTGCGCAACTTCGCCGCGGCCCGCGACTTGCCGATTGTTCGCGCCGCGCTCGGCGACCTGTCGATCAGCGGCGTTTCGATTGCGCGCCGTGCGCTCGGTCGCCGTTCGTTCCGTCCGATTGCGTTCCTGGAACTGGCGCGCTCGACCGGTCGCGTAAGGATTCTCGCCGCGTTCGCGACGCGCCCGCGCGTTGTTTTGATTGGGATTGCGCCGTTGCGAAACGACGCCGGCGCGCGTTACGGTCGGTTTTCTTCGTTCGAACGTCGTCGCGCGGCTCAGCGGCGTCGTGGGCAAATAGACGATCAACTCGTAGACGATCGGCTCGGCGACGCCAATTTCCGCCGCCATCTGTTCGAGCGTAATATACGAGCCGTCGTTAGAAAAGTCGACGCACACGCCCGACTCGTTAAAGACCGCGCCGCCGGCGACCATTTCCTGAATCGCGCGGAGCGCGGGGTCGCCGTCGTCCTGGATCGTCGCGCCGCCAAGAGCTCCCGACGCGGCCGAACCTGCGTCGGGCGAATCGTTGAGACCGCCTCCCATTCCCAGCTCGAGCGCGTCGTCTGAATCGCCGCCGTCAAGCGACGCGGCGTTTTCCGCCTCTTGTTCAAAAGCGCGCGTTAGTTCCGACGAATACGCTATTTGCGAAAAAGCGGACGAATTGATCGAGTCGAGGCGAACCCCTTCGAGCGCCGCGCGAATCGCGTCCAACGGCCGGTACGAATTGAAAACGTCGACCGGGGTTCCCTTCGTTTCCGCGCCCGATCTGGTCAACGAACCGGCAAGACGACTTGTGTTCACGACGTCGTCCCCGTCGCGGCCCTGAATTTGAGCTTTTAATTTCGAAAGCGTTTCCGGGTCGGGCGCGGTCGGAAGCGAGTAAATGAGCGGCGAACTGCGATAGAGGTCGACGTCGTCCAGGGGCGCCAACTTCAGTTCCGTTTTAATCGCTATCGGAAGTCCGCGCTTTTCAATGCTGTCCCACGAATCCTGCCAGTCGGTTCCGTCAAAGTAGCTGAATCGGCAGTCGAGAACTTCGGGCGCCCACGTCGTTCCGTCGTCGGAATCCATCGCGATTTGAAGAGCCGTCATCGGCTCTTTGTAAACGTATTGCGAATCGTCGGGAACGCCCAACAACGCGTTGATTTGAGGGTCGGTCGACGTCAACTGCGACTGTCGCGCGTCGGGCGGAGTCGTCAGCGAACCGGAAAGCGAAACGTTCGCCGCGCGCGTCTCCCGATCGATCGACACGCCGTTCGCGCCGGAATAGAAATCGTCTTCTTCCTCTTTGTCGTCGGGCGTCTCGTAGTCGAGTTCGCGCCGCGAAAGGCCGAATTTTTGAACGAGCGGGCGCGTTCCGTCAAAAAAAGCGTCGGAGCCGGGAAGATTCTGCGACGAATCAAGCCCCGCGCTCAATTCGTCGCCGGCGACGCTCGAAAGAGAGCCGGCTAACGTCGAGCCTAAATCTTCGCCGAAATCGGAACCGAGCGACGACGACGCGGCGTCTTGTTCGTCGGACTCGCCCTCCGTCGCGTTAATCGGAACAAATTCGTAAAAGACCGTCTTTAATTCCGGAACCTGCCGCGCGTTGGGAGACTTGTCGCCTCCGGAAGACACGCGCGCGTTTTCCTCCGTCGTCGCGATATTCGCAAAAAGACTCGGCTGAACGACGTCGATTTGGAGAGAACGAGAGTCGCCGCGCAAGCCGAAGTGCCTGATAAATTGCCGGTTAGAGTCTTCGGCGACCGCCTGAATCGGGTCCTGGACGGCGGAGCCTAAATCTTCGTCGAGCATTTGCGAAATCGAACGGGCAAGTTGCGCGCGCCCGACCCTGCGTTCGTCCGCCGTGTAGCTGTTGGAAAAGACGCGAACCAGAGCCGCGACGCCCCCGAGCATAACGACGATCAACACAAGAACGAGAAGCATCTCCAGGAGCGTAAACCCCCGGAGCCGCTTCAATCGCCGATTGTTCGTTTTGCCGTTCATTTCCAATAACCGCCGTCGTTTAAAAACCGCCGCCGTAATCGAAGCCGGAATCCGCGCCGGGGGCGTTAAAACCTCCGCCAAGTCCGCCCCCCAGGTTCGCGCCGTCGCTTGGTCCAAAACCGTACCCGGCGTTCGCGGCGCCCATGTTTATGCCGGGCGCGTTCAAACCGCCTCCAAGCGCGCCGGACGCCGCGTTCGACGCGCGATCGATTTCCGCAAACGGATCGGCGACGTCGAACCCTCCCGGCGACGGGATTCCCATATCGCCACCCAACTGGCCGTCGAAAGAGCCAAGATCGTTCCAGACCGTTTCGCCGGTTCCGTCGACGGCGCTTGTCTCGCCCGTCGAATTCGTTCGAACGACGCGCGTCTTGATTTCCGCGCGACGCGCCCATTCTTTGACGACAAAGCGCCGCCCAAGATCCGGAACGCGCGTTACGACGGACACGCTCGGATTGTCCGGCGAGGGAACTTCGTCGATTTGATAGCGTTGGGCGGTGATGCGAATCGCGACGAGGTTGTCGATCGGTCCGTCGAGAAGCTCGATCGTCGTCTCCCAATTCGGCGCGTCAGGGATCGGCGTCGACACGCCTATCGTCGCGGTCGTATTCCCGGCGAGGATGGAGTTCATCATGTTCTCGCAAGCCAGTTGAACGGTCGTGTCTTCTTCGACGCGCTCCGAATGGCGCGCGGCGACCGCCGTCATCTGCGTAACGAGCGCCAGCCCCATGCCCAGAACGGCGAGCGAAACGAGAATTTCAAGCAACGTGAATCCGCGCTTTGTCATAACGAGCCTCCCATATTCGTAAGGTCGTCCTGATCCTGACGCTCCCGCCGCGTCGACGCGTTCCCTTGTTCGACGGCTTGCGACGTCGCCGCGTCGATCGCGCCAAAAGGATTCGCGTCGGGCGTTTCGTTCAACGCTCCCGAACCGGTCGTTCCAAATCCCGATCCGCCCCCTGGGGCGTTCGCCGCGGGAAATCCGGACGTCGCGGGGGCCGCGTCGCCAAACGCGCCCGTTCCCATGGCGTCGGGCGCGCCGGGCGTCGTCCCCAAAGGCGCGGCCAGACCGGACGAGCTTTCGTCGAAACGATAGCCGGATCGACGGTCGGACGAGCCGTAAGCGGGCGCGTAACTGTTTGCGTTCGCGTTGAGATCGCCGCCAAACGCGTCGTCGACGCCGGTCGGAACGCCGTACAACTCGTTCGCGTCGTACAAGTCGTTTTGAGACGCGCCAAGCGCGCCGTACTGCTTTGACGAGCTCCCTAACGCGCCTCCGACGCTTGCGCCGAGCGTCTCGTCCCCCGAATACGCTAGGCCGGGATTTTGCAATCTCATGAGCTGTTCCCGCGTCAACGCCGTCTGGTTGGGATCCATGTCGGGCGGAATTCCCGAGACGCCCGAAATCCGCGCCACGCCCGTCATGCCGCGCAACGCGATCTCCGAATAAAACGAGTATTCGCCGACGCTTGCAAATCCAAGAATCGCGTTGGACGTCTTTCCGTTGGGGAAAAAGAGCAACGGTTCGGACCACAAACTGACGTAACCGCGCTCTTCTTCGAGCGTCGCCGCCAGGAGCGGGTCGGCTTCGTCTTCATAACCGGGAATCGAATTGAGTCCGCCGCCAAGCCCCTCTCCGGACGTTCCGGACGGAATCGAAAGGAGCGAGCCGCCGAGAACGGAGCCTAAGTCTTCTCCTTCGTCAATCCCCGTTACGGGATCGACGGCGTCGTTTTTCACGCCTTTGGACCGACGCGCTTTTAATTTCGTGGGCGTGGAATCGGAAAGGCGCATGAACGTAAAGATTACGTTCCCCGACGCCTGCTTGCGAATAACGACTCCGTCAAGGTTGACGCGCGACGCGAGCGTGCGTTCGTCGGCAAGAAGTTTTTCCGTGGAGTCAAGTTCGCGAAGGGTCGTCAACGGCGTCTGGGACTGGTCGTAGCCGAGAACCGACCCCATGGAGAACTCCCCGCCCGTCCCGGAATAGTCGGTCGAATAGTCGTAGGGAGACGCGTAGCCCGACGTCGAGTCGAACCCCGTCCCGCCAAGCGCGGAATCGTATCCCAAAGGGGCGCCGGGCGCAGACGTCAAACTGCCGCCCAGACCGCCGGTCAAGTCGACGTTCGTCGTTCCGGCTCGCGCTTCGCGCGCGTTCGCCTGCGCCGCGTACGCCATATCGGCGGCGACGTTTTCCGGGGAGAAAAGGTCGTCGGTATAAACGGTCGTTCCCGGCAGACCTAGCGTCGACGAACCGCCGAGGCCAAACGCGGACGTCGACGGCGTCGAATTCAGCCCGCCGCCGATAAGCGAGCCGCCCAACGCGTCCGAGTCGTTCTCGTCGTCGAAATCTCCGTTCATGCGATAGATCGTCTCCTGAAGCGTCTTCAACGGGGCGATTTCATAAACGCCGGAACCGGGCGCGTAGCGAAAGACGTACGTATTGCCCGTATGCATCGCGAGAAGTCGCGCAAGAGACAAATCGACCTGAAGTTGAACGACGCCGTTTTGAATTCCGATCGAGCGTACTGACGCTGATAACCCGTTATTCCAAGTCCGGCGATCATGATAATGATCCCTAAAACGAGCAAGAGCTCCAGCAGCGTAAACGCGGGTCTTCTCATTTTAACCTCGGATCAAGTTCTATCGATCGTTCAGGGAACGTCGACGCGGTTCGGCAAAGGGGGCTCCGAACGTTGCGTCGTCATACGTTAATACGCAAAAGCGCGACCTGAGCGCAACCTCAGATCGCGTCGTTTAATAAACGCGTCGTAGAAAACGACTGCGGAAAACAAGCCCGCGCCCGACTCTCGAACGCGGGTCAGGCGATTACATCATGCCGCCGCCGTTCATGTTCGTACCGCCTCCCATGCCGGGGTTCATGCCTCCGCCCATGCCGGGATTCATGCCTCCGCCCATGCCGGGATTCATGCCTCCGCCCTGGCCGGGTTGCATGCCTCCCATGCCGCCGGTCATATCGCCGCCCATGCCTTGTTGCATGCCGCCCATGCCGCCGGTCATATCCATGCCGCCCATGCCTTGT
>JAFZNK010000298.1 GCA_017550965.1 Thermoguttaceae bacterium | reverse complement strand
TGGGGTACTCGTCTTTTTCCGGGACGACTTCCCAGAGCGACGCGCCGGTCTGTTTGGCGATGATTTCAGCGACGATCGCCGTGTTGCCCTTGTCAATTTTACCGACCGAATATTGTTCGCCCGTTCGCGAAAAATACACGACGAGCGCCTTGCCGACAGCGTCGTTCGGCGCCGTTTCGCCCGACGCGTCGGATTCGGACGCCTGCTCGCCGACGTTCGTCGTCGATTCCGAGGGCGCCGTGCTGTTTTGACACGCGCGATCACCGCATCCGGCGAACGTCGCAAACGCCGCGACTGTCAGCGTCAACGCCGACAACGTTAAGATGTTTCTCATCGTTATTCTCCTGTTCTTCGTCTCATAAGTCGTTAAAATGCTCGCGTTTTTTAAAACGGCTTTTCCTGTTTCTCAAAACGAATTTTAGCATGATCGCGAAATTTTGCAAAGGCTGTTTCGACGTCCGCGCGTCGAGGCGCGAACGTCGGGGACATGTTCAAAACAAACCTCGCGTTTTTTTCTTGACGCGGCCGACGTTTTCGATTATTTTAACGTCTATCGACTGTGCGCGCAGGTTAAAATCGCTTTTTGGTAACGCGCTTTTTTTAATATTAAAGGACGACGGTAGAATGAGTAAGAAAGTTTTGATTCTTTCCGGCAGCCCGCGTAAAGGCGGCAACTCCGATTTGCTTTGCGACGAGTTTCTTCGCGGCGCGAAGGAGGCTGGAAACGACGTGGAAAAGATTCGCGTCGCGGAAAAGAAGATCGGGTATTGCACGGGCTGCTACTATTGCCAAAAGTCCGGCGGCGTCTGCGCTAAAAAAGACGATATGCCGGAGCTTTTGCAAAAGATGATCGACGCGGACGTTATTGTTCTGGCCAGCCCCGTCTATTTCTATTCGATCGACGCGCAACTCAAGACCGTTATCGATCGCACCGTGGCGCGTTGGCTGGAAGTTAAAAACAAGGAATTTTACTACATCGCGACGTGCGCCGACAAAGAAAAGGCGTCGCTGGAGCGAACGCTCGAATGTTTTCGCGGTTACGCCGCGTGCGTCGAGGGCGCGGTCGAGAAGGGCGTCGTTTACGGTTGCGGCGCTTATGGAATCGGCGAAATTAAAGAAACGCCCGCGTTTGCCGAGGCGCACAAAATGGGCAAATCGATTAGATAGACGCTGGTGAAAACGGGAGAACCTGATTATGAAGAAACAAACGGCGGGGCGCGATCGTCTTGGAACGCTCGCGCCAAAATTTGCTGAATTTAACGACGACGTGTTGTTCGGAGAAGTCTGGTCGCGTGAAGACAAACTCTCGCCGCGCGATCGGAGTATGATCACGATTTCCGCGCTTTTTGCGACGGGGCAGTATCCGCAACTGAAAGCGCATTTGGCGCTTGGCAAAGAGCACGGGGTTAAGAAAGAGGAAGTCGTCGAGATATTTACGCAACTGGCGTTTTACTGCGGTTGGCCCAGAGCGTGGAGCGCGTTTCCGATGATCGAGGAAGTTTACGACGGCGCGGCGGAACAGCCCGCGCTTGCGTTGCCGATCGGGGAGCCGAACACGGCGTTCGCGCGGTTCTTTATCGGCAAGAGCTATTTGAAACCGCTGACGTTGGAACCGATTCCGACGTTTAACGTAACGTTCGAGCCGGGTTGCCGCAACAACTGGCATGTTCACCGCGCGTCGAAGGGGGGCGGTCAGCTGCTCGTGTGCGTCTACGGACGCGGGTGGTATCAGGAATGGGACAAAGAACCGATCGAGATGCGGCCCGGCGACGTCGTGAGCATACCCGCGAACGTCAAACACTGGCACGGCGCGGCGAAAGATTCGTGGTTCCAACATATCGCGCAGGAGATTCCCGGCGAGGAGACCGTCAACGAATGGCTCGAACCGGTGAGCGACGAGGAATACGGCAAGCTGGGATAAACGTTTGCGCTCGACTGAAAAGTCGTCCGGTTCCAATAAAAAACCGCCGTCGCGGGACAGTTCCACGACGGCGGTTTCTCGATTAAGCGAATCTTAAAATAGCGCGTCACATTTCGGGAATCGGAGCGTCGCTTCCTTCGGGGGCGTCGATATCTTCTTCGCCGGGGATCGGGGGCAGGGGCGCTTCGGCCGGGGAGGGAATCGTCGATCGCCAAACAAAGCGGCTGCCCGACTGTCCAACCCAATTGTCGCAATGTGGTAAAAGCTTTTCGGCAGAGGGCGTCGCGCTCATCCCACTCTGATTAACTCAAAATCTTTCAAACGACCGGCGTGTTCGCCATTTGCCGGTAAACGCCGATATTTTCTTCAAACTGACCCGTTCTTCAAGACAAGCCAATGCAAGGACTATTCGCCAAAGACAGTCGTATACGTCAGCGTTGATTTCGAGTTTTCTGCGAACTGTCGGAAAAAGTCCTTGAACCGTCGAAGAAAATGATTTACAACCAGCGCTGGAGTTTCTTTGGAATTCGCGGTAAATTGTCGTGACGGATTTTTTACTCGTTTTCAAGGAAACTCCGTTTTTTACGCAATGTCAATATTGAAGAAACTCGCCTCATTTACACTTTGAGTAATGGTTTATCGTATTGCGCCCAAATGTGAACTTTTTACATATTTATACCTCGCGATACTGGATTCTGGTCGTGTTGTCAATTATCATGTACGGGTAAGGCGTCGCCTATTTGCGACTTTTTTGAAAAAATTATTCAACAACGCCTCGTAGAAAGAAAAAATATGAAAAACTTTAAGTTACGCGCGGCGCTTGCCGCGTTTGCCTTCCTGGGATTTGCCGGAATCCTTTTCGCGGAAGACGCCATTCCCGGAAAATCGGTTGGAATCCTTGACGTTACAACGTGCGCGGGCGTCGTTGCAGACGGTCAGACCGACGTCGCCGACGCCTTGCAGAACGTAATCGACGCGAATCCGCACCGAACCCTCTGGTTCCCGGACGGAACGTATCTCCTCTCGAAGCCGATCGCGACGCCCGCCGACCCGAATAAAGCCGTGTCTCTTGACATGGCGGATTTTGCGATTATCAAGCCGACAAAAGACTGGTCGTCTGAAGAGGCGCTGATTCGTCTGGGCGGCAAAGACCCGTTCAATTCGATTACGATCGACGGAAGCAATTACGGTCTTGACGGCGGAATCATCGACGGCGACGACCGCGCGAACGGCGTTTCTATCGACAGCGGGCGCGAGACTTACATTCGGAACACGTCGATTAAACATACGAAAATCGGGATTCTCATTAAGAAAGGCGCCAACTCCGGCTCGTCCGACAGCGATATCGAGAACGTCAATATCGTCGGCAACGGCGCGAAAGACTCGATTGGAGTTCAGGTAATTGGCTACGACAACTCTTTCTCCTATATGCGGATTGCGAACGTCTTTATCGGATTTGACGTCCAGAGCGGCGGCAATATGCTGCGGAATATTCATCCGCTCTTTACCGCGTGGAACGCCGGATTCGACGGCAGTATCGGGTTCTGGGACCGAGGAAACAACAACTTCTATCAGAACTGCTATAACGACCAGTTCAGCGTCGGTTTTCGCAACGGCGAGAACACGCGGTCTATTTACGAGGGCTGTTTCTGCATGTGGTATACCGACAGGAGCGCGTCGAAGCTCGTCGCTATACAGGCGGACGGCGCGTTTCGGTCGATTTTCTCGAATTTCGACGTCGCGCTTCGCGACCGAGAGGGATTGCAGAGCGCAATCCTGGAAGAAGGACAAGAGGGTGGAAACGGACGCTTTACGAATCTCATGATCTGGGGCAAAGACACGTCGGAGAAAAAGGCGTACCTCAACCATGTTTCGCCGGATTCTATTCTTGAATGACGGTTGGAGCGGCGTCTTTTAAGTAAAGTCGAAAAATCCTAAAATTCTTGTAGTGGAAGTTCCTTTCAGTACCGGGAGTTTTTGTGACGAGTAGATACGGCAAACAGTTTATAGAAGAGGCGTTAAAGCTTTCAGACGAAATCGGATTAAAGCGAGCGACTGTTCAGTTAGGTCTTCCTTATCATACGCTTGCCGAATGGCGTTCAATATAGCCGAATTCCTGATTATTCGTCCATTTGCAAGAGATCCAAAACATTGAACGCGTCCCTTAAAGCGCGCAATAAGCGCGGACCTCTTAATGTCGTCGTCGACAGCGCTGGTTTAAAGGTTTATGGAGAGGGCGAATGGAAGGTTAAAAAACATGGAATAAGCAAGCGTCGAACCTGGCGCAAACTCCACGTCATGATCGACGCTGAAACTCAGCAGGTTGTAGCCGCTGAAACCGCCTCAAACAACGTGGACGACGCTTCCGTTGTTCCTGATCTTCTGTCTCATTGCGACGGTAGGATTAAGACATTGCGCGGCGACGGCGCGTACGACAAACGAAAAGTCTATAAAGCGACTTCTGAACGGGGAATTCAACCGATCATTCCTCCTCGTAAGAACGCTCGTCTTGACCACGTCGGAGCTTGGGGGACGAACGGTTGTTATCGCAACGACGCCGTCGTAACAACGCGATTATCCGGTTCGGACGCGTGGAAAGAAAAGGTTCAATACCATCAACGTTCACTGGTTGAAACTACTATGTTTCGAATAAAAAAACTGTTCGGAGATCGATTAAAAAATCGGATCATGGAAAATCAAAAAGTGGAAACAATGGTAAAACTTAAAGCGCTTAACATGTTTGCATTGCTTGCTACTATGCGTTTTTTGTAAAACATTTATTCAACGTGGCCGCGTCAAGATCAAAAGAAGATTTATTCAAAATAATGTAGGAGTTCTGTCAAATGAAAGAACAACAAAAATATTTAGGTAAAGTCAAACTTAAGGATATGATCGCCGGATTGCACGAAGCGTATGAATTCGTTGATCAAGAGAATTACGAAGCCGCCATTAATCTTCTTGCCCATAAATACAGGATAGGACCTAATACGAAAAACCCCAAAGGTCGCAATCCGTTGTTCCTTGTACTCGAATACTACGACTGGAATCAAAAGAAAGGGAAAAAGATTTTTAAATTCATTGAGTCTTTAATTAGAGCGGGAGCGGATCCTAATTGTCAGGATAAATATCAACTTACTTTGTTACACTTTGCAACTCTACGTAGAAGTCCAGAATTATGTCAATTATTATTGAACAACGGAGCGAATCCAAATGTTTTGTCAGAAGATGACTTAACTCCTCTCGATTATTCGGTAAGGTACTATGTCAACCATCTCTTCCCCGAATGTCTTTCAGTGTTGTTACGAGGCGGAGCTAATCCCTGCTTGCCCCATAGCAATCAGACATACAATTTTGAAAAACAGCTCGTCGAACGTTCAGAACGTGAAAGTCCCGAACATCCGGAAGAAGAACGTTTAAGAAAGGCTTATCGTCGTTCGATGGATCAACTCAAAATGGAAAGCGGAGAAGGAGGAGAATTATCAAACAAATATTCAGTAAAGGATGGAATACTCTACGCTAACGATGGAAAAAAACTTGTTCGAATTATGCGCGATTATCCTTCTGAAGAGATCGTGATACCAGAAGGCGTCGAAGAAATTATCGAAGGAGCTTTTTCCTGTGAATTTTCGATCAGGTCTGTTTCTATTCCTGAAAGCGTCGTTTCCATCGGACCTTTTGCGTTCTATTATTGTATGTCGTTGGAAGAAGTTGTCGTCCCACGAAACGTAACGACGATTGGACCAAGCGCTTTTTGCGGTTGTCATGAGCTGAAATCAGTAGTTTTACCAAATAGACTTAAGAAAATTGAATCCAGTGTGTTTAATTACTGTCCTTCGTTAGAAACGCTTGTTATTCCAGAGAGCGTAAACGACATATTCAACACCTCAAGTTTTTCTATCTGTCCTTTGCTAAAACTTCAAGTCAAAAAAGGCTCCTATGCGGAAGCGTATGCAAAAGAGAATAACATTCCATATCAGCTCTATTGAGATAAGAGTTATTGTCAAGATTTCTGGTATGATTGAAAAGATTCGACGTTGCATTCGCTTTGGTTATAAGCTTTCGTCTGGTATCATATAAATGTCCGACGGTTTTGACAGAATATATCGCAACGCCATCGCAAGCGCGGCGCATACGGCGGTCGAAGATTCGTGGACGGAGGTTCGCGAGGCGGTAACCGCATGGAAAAACGATCCGGAAACGCCGACCGCGTGGGCGACGTACCTCGACGCGCTTTACGGCTATGCGGAAACGAACCGCAACGCGTGTTCCGCCGCGCAGAAGACTCTCGATATAGCGACCGCCGCCGCGTATCGCGATTATCTGACCGATTCGGCCGCGACGGTCGACGCCGCCGAAAAACGAGCCGCGAACAAGCTCAAAGACCTCTTCGACGCCGCCGTCGTTACGACGACGAACGCCGCTAAGGGAATAAAGTTCTTCAATGCAACGCGTCGTTGCCTGCGGCATACGCGCGACGAGGGCGCGCTTCTGCCTGCGGCTCCAATTCTGCTTTTGGACGGCTCGCGAGTAGTCAATAAAAATAACGCCGTTTCTGGGGGCGCCCGGACGGTCGTAACGTTCGGTCAAACTGACGTTATTTACGATTTGCGGCGAGACGGCGCGTCGTCGCCAGTTTCATTTTCAACGCTTCTTTGACTTTCGCAAGATCGCTACAAGTCAGCAGCGGAATGAGATCGTTGATTTCTTCGACGCTTTTGTTCCACCATTGGAATTGGAGCAACAATTCGATCAGTTCGTCGTCAAATCGTTTTCTGAGCGTTTTCGCGGGGTTTCCGACGACGATCGCATACGGCTCGACGGTTCCTCCGACGACGCTGTTCGCGCCGACGATCGCGCCGTCGCCGATACGCGTTCCGGGGAGTATAACCGCGTTTTGGCCGATCCAGACGTCGTTTCCGACGACCGTGTCCCCTTTGAACGGAAGATCGGCCTTGTCGGGCGGAGCCATGTCCCAGCCTTCGAGCGTATAGAACGGAAACGTCGACACGGCGTTCATTTGATGATTGGCGCCGTTCATGACGAACTCGACGCCCGCGGCGATCTGGCAGAATTTGCCGATGATCAGCTTGTCGCCGAGCCAGGGATAATGATGAGTTACGTGACTGTCAAATTCCGAGTCGGCGATATAGGTAAAGTCGCCGACAATAGCGTTAGGATTGGCAACGACGGGCTTTACGTAGATTTCTTTATTGTAGCCCGGTATTGGGTAGATCGCGTTGGGATCGGGTTTCTTACCGTTTTTCATCGTTTCCGCCGGGATTTGTACGAAAAACCGCAGGCTCGACAATTGTCGGGTCTGCGGTTTGGGGTTGTTGGGAATCGCGCGTTTTAGCGCCGCGTTAGTCGGGAGTTTTGGCGTCGCCTGGTTTGCCTGCAGCGTCCGGACGACTTCGCGCCCTACCGCTTGCGGCTCTTATAAATCGACGCGGCTCTTATACGCCAGCGACCAACGGGAGCGGTTATTTACGCCTCGCGCGGAAGCGCGGACCGGGAGTCCGCCGTCGGACCGCCCTGCCGTTTGCGGCTCCTATACGCCAGCGACCAACGGGAGCGGGGCTGTTATATCCGCGCGGTAGCGCGAACCGTCCTGTCGCGACGTCGCGACTACATTTCGGGAATCGGGGCGTCGCTTCCTTCGGGGGCGTCGATATCTTCTTCGCCGGGGATCGGGGGCAGGGGCGCTTCGGCCGGGGCGGGAATCGTCGACGACTGCGGAATCGCGGCGGCCGCGGGATCAATATCGGCGTCGAGCCCGGCGTCGATCGGAGCGGGTTCCTGATCGATCGGAGCGGGAGAGAACGCGTCGAGCAGCGCGGCGTTTTCGGGCGTTTGCGTCGCGATAATCGAATTGCGCGTGAGCAATTTGAGTTGCGTTTCAACGTCGGCAAGCGTTTGCGTGAGTTTTTGAACTTGCGCCGTCAGATCGTCGATTTTCGTATTGATCTGCTCGATCTCTTTCGCGTCGATTTGTTTGAACGGATTGTTTTTCGCGCCGGGGACGCCGTCGGAATCCGCCCACGCGCCGGGCACGAGTTTCGTTTCGGTAAAGTTCGGATCGGCTAAACGCGGAACTTCGCTTGTCGCGTAGTCGGCCAGTTGCGCGAGCCCCGCCTGACGAAGGAGCTGCGCCGCCTGATTGACCATCTGCATGCGCGCGGAAATGTTGTTGGTCCCGTTGGCGGGGAAGTTTTGCTGCGGGAGCTGATTGGCCGGAGGAATTACAAACGGATTGGCGTTGGGGACTTGCGGCGCGCGCTGCGCGTCGAGGGACGCTTTGGGCGCGGCGGCAAGACGCGCGTCGATATCGCGAAGTTGCGCGGCGAGCGTCGCCTGTTCCTGTTTCAAATTGTCGGCGAGCGCGGCGTCGCCGGGTTGCAACGCGCGAAGCGTCTGCTGAATTTGATTGTACTGCTGGAGCAACCCTTCTTTTTGCTCGTTCAACATGGCCACTTCGGCGGGCGTCAGGCCGGCGCCCATGTCGGTTCTCGCGGCGATCGCGCCGGAGTTAAGCCCGGATTCGCCGAGCGCCTGGAAACGATTTTGACGTTGAGCCGCCGTGAGCGGGTTGAGAGGATCCGAAGGATCCGCGTTGAGTTGCGCGGCGGCCTCGAGCCCGGAAACGCCCGCCTGGCGGTCGCGCTCCTGACGGTACGCCGAGAACTGACCCTGCGTCGCTTCCATTTGCTGGAGTTGAGATTGCGCTTTGAGCAGTTCCGCGTAGATTTGTTGCTGTTCCTGCTGTTCGGCCAACCGGGCGCGGAGCATCGCCATCGCCGTCTCCCGGTTTTGGATTTGAGAGCGCTGGGTCT
>JAFZNK010000297.1 GCA_017550965.1 Thermoguttaceae bacterium | reverse complement strand
CGCCCCGCAACTCGGACAGAAATTGGCGCCGCCGAGCGCCGCGCCGCATTGTTCGCAGTAAGACATGGCTTTTCTCCCGGCAAAGGCGCGTTGGAACTAGCTCCGGCGTTTTCTCGGCTGAGCGCCGTATTTGTTCGGTCCCTGCGTCGGAGGCAACAGACCGAAGATAATCTGCGCAAGTCCGCCTATTTGAGGAATAAAATACAGAAGAAGCAGCCACGCCGAAAGATTGGCGTCATGAAGTCTTCTGGCGGCAAGATTAAGTCCGGGCATAAGGCACGCCAACAAGTACACGCCGTAAAATACCATCACGCCGACAAAAACGCCGGACGGTTCCTGCTTCGGCGCGCCCTCGGGATTATTGAGCGCGTAATTGACGACGAGCGCGACATAGGGAATCAGGATAATTAATTGCCACAACATGACGTACCAAAACTCTCTGCGACTCGAGCGTTCGTGATACGCGCGCCATTTCTTCCAGAACGTCGGATACGCGCCGAGAAAGGTCGGAATATCGGGCGCGTTCGCGTCGGATCCGGCGTAACCGGAGCCGCTCGCCTGAGTTTGCGAACCGACGGCGTAGGGATTCTCCGCGCCGTCCGTCGCGAGTTGCGCGCCGCAACTTGCGCAATAATTGCCGCCGCCAGACTCGGCGCCGCAATAGGGACAAAAAGACATGACAAAACCTTTCTGTTGCTAAATGGAAACAATGAAAAGCGGAATTATCCGCGACTTCTTACTCTTTGGCTCGCTTTCTCGGTTGCGGGCCGTATTTGTTCGGGCCCCGAGTCGGAGGCGTCAGACCGAAGATTATCGACGCAATCACGCCGATTCGGGGAACGAGAAAAAGGAGAAGCAGCCCCGCCGGAAGACCGGAGTCGTGGACTCTTCTGAAAAAGAGGCTTATCGCCGGAATAAAACACGCGACAACGTACAGTAAGTAGAGTATCGCCAAAATGGCAAGGACGCCGGACGGCTCTCCCGCCGTCGCCGATATAATCACGCAAAAAGGCGTCAAGATAATCGTCTGCCATAACCAGACGTACCAAAACTCGCGACGGCTCGAGCGTTTGTTAAAAACGAACCGTTTCTTCCAGAACGTCGGATACGCGCCGAGAAAGGTCGGGATTTCGGACGCGGCCTCGTTCGGATCTTCGGAAACGACGCCGCTCGTTTGCGTTTGCGAACCGACGGCGTAGGGATTCTCCGCGCCGTCGGCGTTGCGTTGCGCGCCGCAACTCGCGCAAAAATTACCGTCGCCCGCTTCGGCGCCGCAATAGGGACAATACGACACGACAAGACCCTCCAGACGTCGACGCCAGGGTAAAACGGCGACGACGCAAAACCGGTTCGCGACGATTTATCGTTTTTTCGCAGGAGCCGGCCCGTACTTGTTCGGTCCGCGCGTAGGCGTGATCAGCCCGAAAATAAGTTGGGCAAGACCGCCGATTCTCGGAACGAAGCAAAGGATCGTCAGCCATCCGGTAACGTTGAAATCGTGAACGCGCCGTACCAAAAGACAAACCCACGGAACAAACTGCGCAAGCGAGTACAGCCCTATGACAACAAGCGACACGACGCCGACAGCCAGTTGACCGGGCGCGAACATGGAAGGGTCGAAATGTTCGAAATAATCGTCGGCGTCGTCAAAAGGAACGCCCCCTTCGGTGAGCGCCCGCACGAGGACGTATATAAACGCGGCGACAAACGGGAGCAAAATAAAGAAATTCCAGATATAGACGTACCAGAACTCTCTTCGGCTCGCGCGCCCCTCGATATTTCCGAAATTCTTCCAGAATTTTGCGTACGCTCCGACGAACCCAGGAATCGGGGGCGCGTTGGGATCGGCGAATGATCCTACGTATTGCGTCTGCGTTCCAAGCGCGTAAGGATTCTCCGCGCCGAACGCGCCTATTTGCGCGCCGCATTGGGGACAAAAACTACCTCCGGAAATCTCGGTTCCACATTGGGGACAATAAGGCATTCTCTTCTCCTAATCAACTTAAATATCGGCGGTTAATAATCGTCGACTTCGGTTTCATTCTTTTATTTCCCTGACGCTCGGTTTCTTTCCAAATCGATTGTCTTTGTTCTCAGACGGCAAGAGTCCGACGATCAGAACGAAGATCGCCCCGACAAACGGCAGGAGCGCGATCGGCCAGAACCAGCCCGAAAGACCGAAGCCGTACAGGCGCCGAACGAACAGGACGATCAGAACGAAGATCGCCCCGACAAACGGCAGGAGCGCGAGCGGCCAGAACCAGCCCGAAAGACCGACGTCGTGCAGACGCCGCACGAACAAAAAGACGCAACGCGCAAACGTAAGAATCGCGTAGATCATAGAAACGAGCGTCAGAACGGCGTAAATTATGTGCGCGACGTCGTCGAGGTTGACGCGTAAAATCTCGCGAAGCCAAAAATACGCGACAAAGTAGGTCAACCAGGGCAAAAAGATCAACAATTGCGCCAGCGCGACGTTCCAGAACTCCGTTCGACCGGCGCGACCGCGCGCGTTGCGCGTCCAGAACCGGGCGTAAGAACCTTTAAACGTCGGTATGATCGCGTCGTCGACCTCTTCGCGCGGACGCTCGCCGGAAAGAGACGAAACGCCGCGTTGGGGACAAAAACGCCCTCCGGAAATTTCCGTTCCGCATTGTGGACAATAAGGCATATTCTTCTCCCTTTAAGCGATTAACGATCAGGCGACGAAGGAAAAACGCGTTCCTCGTCAGATTTTTTCCTCTTTAATAAACGGTTTCCTTCCGTACCGATTGTCTGCGTTTTCCGACGGCGAGAGTCCGACGATCAGCGCGAAAATCGCTCCGACGAACGGAACGAGCGCTATCGGCCACAACCAGCCCGACGATCCAAGGTCGTGAAGGCGACGAACGAACAAACTGACGCCGCGAACGACGCAAAGAAGCGCGTAGACGAAATAGACGGGGACAATAACCGCCATCGGAACCAAAAGGTTTTCCACCGCCGACGTATCGCCTAATTCGGCGAGCAGGTAAATCAGCGCCCAGTACGCCGCGAGAGGCAAAAAAATCAAAAACTGCCACAACGCGACGAACCAGAACTCCGTTCGCCCGGCGCGGCCGCGCGAGGTTCGCGTCCAGAACCGGGCGTAAGAACCTTTGAACGTCGGTATGATCGCGTCGTCCGTTTCGTCGAGCGATTGATCCCCGGACAAAGCGGAAACGTGCGCGTAAGGGTTCGCGCTCGACCCGCGCGCGACGCCCGACGAATCGATCGTCTGCGCCAGCGAGGTCGACGCGCCGCACTCGGGACAAAACGCCGAGTCGTTAATCTCGCAACCGCACTGGGAACAATACCGCATGTCGAACCTTTGATTCTACCGTAACGCGTCAAACCGTAGCGACCGAAACGCCGCCGCTTCTATTATACGCTCGGAACGTCGTTTCGTAAATCGCCGTTTTTCACTCTCGGCTTCCACAACAAAGAGAACTCGAACGCGTAAGCGGCGACCGTCGCCAGCGGCGCCAGATTCATCACAAGGAGAACAATAAAAGGAACGACCGTCGGTCCGGAGTCGCAAAAGGCGGCAAAAAAAAAACCCGCCGGATACAAACTCAGCCAGAACCGCGCGACGATCGTCAAAAACCACGCCAGAAACCAAAGCGACCTCGACGAGCCTACGTCGCGCAGTCGGCGTTCCGACAACGCGATTTTAAAAGGAGCGCAAATCAACGCCGCGATTGCGTAGGCGGCGTGAGGAATAAGCAACACCAAAAACGGCAAGCTTTTGAATTCGGCAAGACGTTTGAACAGATCGAACTTCCAACAGTAAAAAAGGATCAGAGCGAACAGGACGATTTTGATCGCCAATAGAACCGTCCTTTTGAGCATATACGCTCCAAATCCGTTCGATTCGCGAGGCGGAACTGCGACGGTCGACGCAAGCGGAGCCCCGCACTGAACGCAAAAACGACCGCCGGGAAGTTCGGCTCCGCATTGAGGACAAATTGTCATGACTGGCGCTCCGTTGCGTTAGAGGTTCGTTTGACTCTCGAGCCCGGCGCGCGTAAAGCGACTCGTTCCGTCGAATAGGCGCGCGACGTCAGCCACGGGGCCGTAATAAGAACGAACAAGACAATATAGGTAATCGCCGGATTTCCCTCGTCGTTAAACGCGCCGAAAAAAAACGCGACCGGGCACGCGGCAAAGAGCCAAAGTCGCGCGACGATAGTAAAAATCCACGCGCGAAACCAAGCCGAAATCGGCGCGTCGACGGCGCGAAGCCGACGCTTTGTCAACTTGATTTTGTACGGCGCGCAAATCAACGCCGCAAGCGCATAGGCGACAAATGGACTAAGTAAAATCATTAGAGCCGTTGGCCAGTCTCTTCCGTTCCTCGTCATTGCGAAGAGAAAACTCCGAAACGCCGTCCAAAGTAGGACAAACAATACGATTTTCACAAGAAAAAGAATCGTTCTCTTGCGCTTATAGGTCGAATAACGAACCTCCTTATCGAGCGACTCTTCTTTGGCGGAGTCGATTGTCTCGGCCAAAACGTTGCGTTTGGGAATTAGAAAAAACATTGTTGGGTTCCTGAAAAAAGCCGGGGACGCCAGTCCCCGGATGGGTAAAACCACGCTACGGTTCGCTTACCAATAATAAGCCGGGGACGCCAGTCTCCGGATGGGAAAAACTACGCTACGGTTCGCTTACCAATAATAAGCCGGGGACGCCAGTCCCCGGATGGGAAAAACTACGCTACGGTTCGCTTATCGTTGAAACCTATCTATCGAACGGCGTATGGGTCTGTTCGTTGTGAATATAATCGCACACTTTTTCAAAGTACTCTCTTGTTCTTATAGGACGAGCGTCTCCGCTACTCGTCCATACGGGACGATCTTTAAAATATCCGGCGCTTCTTAACGCCTTGGTCGCGCCCGTTTTTAACTTTGCGAGGATAACGGACGAACGCGTCGTCGCCGGCGCTGAAATCAGGACGTGAACGTGTTGAGCGAGAACGTTGTGGATACGAATATGCCAACGGTAATACTCCGCTACTTGCAAAATAGCGTCAAACACTATTTGGCGCATTTCCTCAGTCAGAGTTACTTCCGCATAAGCGCAGCGCTCTCGCATCCAACCTTCGAGACGATCGCAGGGTCGGACTTTGGCTCCTCCGTGTCTGGTCGAGCCGCGACAGGTCCCCAAAAGCCACGAACCGTACGTTGTGAACGTTATGTGGTACGATTGAAAACCTATAGGTTCGGGCTCTGTTTGAGGGAGCGTTTTTTTCATTTGTTCCAACCGTAGCGTTATTGTGCCCATCCGGGGCTTTACAGCCCCGGCTTTTTTGATATTTCCATCCGTAGCGTTATTGCGCCCATCCGGGACTTTACAGCCCCGGCTTATTTGGTTAAATCAAATTTATCCCAGTATTTCCTGTCGACTTCATACGGATCGATCGGGGTTTTCTCGTCGAAATCTTCGGGCAGGACGCCGTATCGCTTCATCTCATGGATATACGCGGGATTAGCGACAAACGGCTTCATCGTCCAGCGATTGCTTTCGTTCAGGATATAGTCGCGTCCGCGCTGAATTCCGGCGAGGATCGTCTGATAGTCGGGGTCGTCGGTATTCTCGAAAACGGGGCGTTGCGAGCCGTCTTCGGCGGTCTCGACGCATTTGCCGAATCCGCCCCGCTCTTTCGCCAGCGGCGCGCGCAGTATTTTCGATTTTTCCGGACGCGAAAGGTTGTAGTAGTCGACGCGCTTAATATAACGCTCGTACTGATGAACGTCTTCGCGATCCTCCGACATGGTATGCGGCAAATTCTTGTCGACGTCGGTCGGCGTATGGCATCCGTCGCAGCGCCGCGCGATCGTCTCTTTCATCGCCGCCGTTTCCGGCCAGTCTTTGTCGTTGTGCGTGTTGACGTTGCGATAGAACCATCCGATCAGCCCCGTCCCGTTGGCGGCGTACGTGCCCGCGTAAGGCGCGCCCGACTCGAGCCAAAACCGAACGAATCGCTTTTCCTCCTCGGAGAATCGAACGCCCTGATGATTCTCGCAAATCATTTTATAGAGAGTGCTTGACTGACTTCCAATGACGTACGGTTCGAAGTCGCTCTCGGGCCGATTGCGGTTGTCGCCAAGCATGCTTCGACGCGAAATCTCCCAATAACTGCGGTTATACAAAGGAGTCCAGTCGCCGGTCAAGTCGACGCCCCCGTCGGTTCGGTCGGCGTTATGACATTCGACGCAATACTTGTCGAACAGCGGTTGAATATCGCGCATGAAGTCGAAAACGTCGGGGATTCCTTCAATTGGAGTCGGCGCGACCGGCTTGCCTGCGACGGCGAAGACGTTTTTGTCGAAGTCGACGCCCGGCGTTTCGGTGCGCGTTTCGTGACACCCGACGCACGAGGTCGTTTCGCCGGGCATGACCGACGTAAAGCTGTGCATTCGCTTGACGGAACGCCCCTCATGGTCGAGCGCGATGAAGAAGACGCTGCGATTCGCGGGCAATTCGATCGACGCGGCGCCCTCGGGCGTTACCGGAACCGTTCCCAGGATTCGTTCGAGCGTGAACGTGCCTTTATACGACGCCATGTCCATTCCGCCCGAATAGTGGATCGGCTCCGGAAGCGTCTCCATGACGAGAAGCTCCTTGACGGTTCCGCGCGGCACGTCTTTCATGCGACGTCCGGCGTAAATATCCGAAAGAACAAGCGTTCCTGTCGTCTTCGAGTAGTCGGTCGCGTCGGCGACGAGCGATTCGCGCTCGCGCTTAATGATCGGGCGCGGCTCCTGAATCCAGAAGTCTTTCGCCTTCTCTTCCGGAGGCAGCGCGTAAATCGGGTCTTCGACGCCGTTTTCGTCGAGCAGAACAAGTTCGCTCTTCTTCGCGGCCATGAATTCCGTTTCGGAAAACGCCCATGGATCCGAATGAACGTCCCCTTTGGAGATATACGTCGCGGCGGAGAAATCGTCGGGGCCAAGTTTCGGATCGATCACGGAGACGCGCCCGTAATGCTCGCGCATCCCGTGGCCGGGCGAGATCGTCGCGACGATTTTGTCGCTGCCGGGAATCGGCTTGACGCCGATGAAGAGCATATATTTGAACTGATTCCCAAAGAGCGTCGTTTGACGCGTTCCGTCGGGGTTCATCGTCCAGAGGTGATGATACGTCACCTGTTCGCGGTCGACGTACTCCCAGCGCGTGTACGCGAGCTGTCCGTTGTTCAGAACCCACGGCTCGTTGTCCTGTTCGACGTTCGCCGAAAGCATACGCGGATTCTCGCCGTTCGGCCCGCAACGCCAGACGGTCGCGACGTAAGTCAGCCAGCACTGAACGTATCGGTCGCTGCGCGTCGAGCAGAAGACGATATCCCCGTCGGGCAGGTAGCACGCCTCGACGTCGTCGTAGTCGCCCGAGGTGATTTGGCGCAGGCCGGTTCCGTCGACGTTGATTTCAAAGAGGTTGTAATGCTCCGTCCCCGAACGCAAGTAAGAGAACAAAATCTTTTGACCGTCGTAATGAACGACGGGGTCGCGCACGGCGCCGTTGGGATCGTCGAGAAGCGTTCGGACCTTGCCCGTATTGAGGTTAAGCGCGCGAAGCGAGCCGCCGCTGTGCGGCTGGAACGGGCGGTCTTCGCAAGTCGCGGCGGCGTAGTAGCCGAAATTCGCGTACCAATGTCCGTCGATACTCGGCTTGCGCACGGCGAAAACGATTTCGTCCACGCCCGCCATCCCGTCTTCTTTGAACTTTTTCAGCAGCTCCGGCGGCGGGGGCGCGTCGAGTTGTTTCAGCGGCGCTTTACGCTCGCGCAGCGCGACGTAGTCGTAATAGAGCCAGCTTCCGTCTTCAAGGGCGATTTCAACGACGTTCGTTCCTTTTTTGACCGCGCCGGCGGGGACTTCGATAAGAACCGACTCGAATTTGCCAAGGTCGTTCTTCTCCAAGTTGAGCTGACCGGGCTGATCGATCGCGACGATCGGCTGACGAACCTTCTCCGACGCGACTCCGTTGGTCGAAACGCAAATCAGCGACGGCTCCGACCAGTGCGAGAAACTGATTCCGACGACAAGACACAGCGGTTTATCGTAATCGCGCGCGCTTTCGAATTGAATTTCCAACGCGTAGCGATACCCCAGCCCGCCGTATTCCATCGTGCTGAAATGCCGCGCCGGCCAGAGTTTGTCGGGCGTTTCGCCAATAATCTGCCGCCAGACTTTTTCGCCCTTCTCTTCGCGAGCTTTGCGCCAGTCGTCCAGACCGAGCCGAAACTCGCCGCTTCGCGCGTCGGGAACGCCCAGCTGAAAGATCAGGTCGTCGTCGGACGGATCGTGCCGCGCGTCGATCGCGGGCTTGTCCTGCGCGTAAAGAATCGCGGCGCCGCGCGAAACGACGCCGATCAGACATAATACGACGTAAAGAACATATTTCAACAGTTTTGGACTCAACATGGCGTCTCCTGAAAAAGCGTCGACTCGTTATGGTCGCTTTTCAAAATTCTAATCGATTCGCGACGGCAAATCAAGCGACCGGGACCAATTTTGAGGAAACGCCGCCCGAGCGCTAAATAAAACGTCTCGCGTATTTGTTCCCGACAATCTTCGGCGACTGAAACATAAGAAACGCCAGAAACGGCAGTCCGAAAACCGTCGCCGGGGGAAGCAGCGTCAGAACCCAAAGACCGGAATAGCCGACGTCGTGCAATCGCCGAACCGTCGTCGCCAGAATGGAAAAGGTCAGGCCGATAACAAGATACCCCATAAAGACGATCAAAGGAGGGACGACCGATCCTACTGGCGCGTCCAAACGTCCGAGGATATAAAACCGAAACGCGCCCCAAAGGGCGGCGGCGACGGCAAGATAGATCAGTAAAGAGCCGAAATATTCGAATCGATCCGCGACGCCGTGAAAGTTTGTCGGGTCAAACCAAAACGTACGCAAAGGTCGCCCGTCGCGAACGGGCGTTTCAAAGTCGTCCTCGCGGTCGATTTGCTCGTTCCTGGGACGCCGCCTGGGCGCGGGGCCGTAGCCGTTCCATCCTTTAGAGCCGGGTCTCAAAAGAATAACCAGCGTCGCGATCCATCCGACTCCCCATAAAAGAAAGAGAAAGATCAACCAGACGCTCGAGACGTCGACGTCGTGAACGCGTCGCGCCGTCGCCGCCATGAGAGGCAGAAACGTCGCCGCCGCAAAAGAAAGACCGGAAACGCCGATCCAGAAAAAGACGCCGCGAGTCAACGGGTCGGGCGTAAACTCCGGATCAAGAACCCACATAAAGTAAAACGGAAGAGGAAGCCATGCAAAGGGGAAAGTAAGCGCGAAAAACGACCAGAACTCTTTCCAACTGGCCCTGCCCGAAATATCGAAATATTTCTTCATACAGACGACAAACGAGCCGAAAAACGAAGGAATCTCCGGCGCGTCGGCGTCCTGCGCGTCAAGCGCGTTTTGCAATTCTTGTTGAAAGTCCTCGCGTTCCTGTTTCGCGCGTTTTCTACCCCAAAAACAAACCATGACTCAGTCCAACGATAACCGGACGCGACGCGTCGACGCCGTGTTCACAGGTCGACGCGTCGCCTTGTTTGCCTGCGGCGTCCGCGCGACTTCGCGCGCTACTGCTTGCGGCTCCAAATTGATAGCGTCGCTATATTACGCCCCCTCATTTTACCCCGTTCCCGTTCCCAAATCAAGCAAGACGCCTTTTTTCGCCAAATCGACGTCAAAAGCGGCGACAGACTTGAACGAATATCAAAAGTCGCTACAATCAGGGCCGGATTTTAAACGTTTGAACAAGTTTGATTAATATTTCTCTTCGACGAGCGACTCTTGGCGTTTTCGTCGTCAGAATAGAAAAACAACGGGAGGCAATATCATGAGCGGCAATCGTAAATTGGCAAGCGTTCAGCGAATAGAATCTGTCGAACCGATTGAAGACGCGGATCGTATTGAACTGGCTCATATTTTGGGCTGGCAGTGCGTGGTCAATAAGAATCAATTCAGGCCCGGCGATCTTTGCGTCTATTTTGAAATCGACAGTTTCCTGCCGATTAGAGCGGAATTCGAGTTTATGCGCGCGTCAAGCTATAAGAACAGCGATTTGCTGGGCGAAGGGTTCCGTCTGAAAACGATGAAGTTTCGCGGACAACTTTCGCAGGGACTCGCGCTGCCCGTAAGCGTCTTCTCGGAACTGGGGTCCGATCTCGACGTCGGCGCGGACGTCACGGACGCGCTCGGGGTGCGCAAGTGGGAGATTGAAGAGCGCGCGACCACGGGCGACACGGTCGTCGGACAACTTCCGCGCGACGTGCCGCATACGGACGAGACGCGAATTCAGGCTGAGCCGGACCTGCTCGAAGCGTTTCGCGGCAAAGAGTACTATGTCAGTACGAAGATGGACGGATCGTCTCATTCGATCTCGCTCGACGAAGACGGTTTTCACGTAACCGGGCACAACTACGAGTACAAAGACGACGGAGTCTGCTCCTTCTACAACCTCGTTCACGAGCGAAACTACCGACAGGCGATGGAACGCTATATGGCTGAATTCGGCGTCAAGACGCTCACGATCCAGGGAGAATTTTGCGGACCCGGCGTCCAGAAGAACCGGCTGAAGCTCCGAAGCCCCGAGTGGTATGTGTTTACGGTTCGAATCGACGGCCAACGCGTCGGGCTCGAGAAGACGAAAGAGGTCGCGGCGGCGATCGGCGCGCCGACCGTGCCCATTGAAGAAGTCGGCTTCGACTTGCCGTCGGTCTATCCGACGGTCGACGCGCTGCTTGAACGCGCGAACGGGGCGTACCCCAACGGCGGCGCCAAAGAAGGGATCGTGATCAGAACGGTCGAGCCCGAGTATTGCGCGCTTCTTTCCGCGCCCCTGTCGATGAAAGTCGTCAGCAATAAGTACTTGTTGAAAAACGAATAGTCCGACGAATGCAAGAGCCGCAAGCGGTAGGCGGCGAAGTCCGCCGAACGCTGCAGGCAAACAACGCGACGCATCGATCTCACTAATCTTTCAACGGATACGTCAACGTCGAACCGTCAAACGCAACTTGGCGCGTTTGTTCGGGCCGATACGGATTAGCGATCCAATATCGACTATACTTCAACCATTGTTCCAAACTCAAATAATCGTTCGCGCCCTGTTTCGGCAACGCGTATTCGGCCAAATCTCTCCACGCGTCCAGATCGTCGACGCGCGTCTTGTTGTAACCCCGACTCCAAATCGGCGAGACTTCTTTAAAGCGTTCGACGTTCCTATGCAGTCGCATTGTTACTTTCGACTTAACCGCCTGGGCGATCGTATCTGAAGCGACGTCTGTTTTAGTAAAAAGAAGCAAATGAACATGATCCGTTCGAACGTTCAACGCTCCTATCGGCCAGTCGCGCTTTTTGCATATCTCCACAATCGCCTGAAAACAAGTCGACGTTCGAAATCGTTGATAAACTTAACACTCGAATTGCGCATACCCGCCTGAACAAAGCCGCGCAACATTGGACTGGGCGGAATAAACTTTCCGTCTCAATGATACGACCCGCGTTCGTCGCCGGGAAGTCGACTGCCAAATGAAGAGAACGTAACGAACCAGTATTTATGCGTTAAAGAAAAATGGACGCGTTGTTCGAAAAAGTCAACGCGTCGCCTTGTTTGCGGCGCTCCAAAACCTTATGAAATCCAAGCGCCGCCTTGTTTGCCTGCAGCGTCCGGCGGACTTCGCCGCCTACCGCTTGCGGCTCTTATAAGATCAACGCGTCGACTTGTTTGCCGACAGCGTCCGGCGGACTTTGCGACCTTCCGCCCTGCTTCGGGTCATATCGCTGTTATAGTCGTTGATCGCGCTTTGACGGTCAAAAATCTGTTGTCGCAACTTTTCGTCCGCGTTTAATTCCAGGATGGCGCCCGCAGCTTCGCGGATCATCGGATTGTCCGTCTTTTCGCCAATCATCGTTAACGTTTCCTTTTTGTCCGAGCGACGTCGAACGCTCATTGATCGTTAAGCCAGATTTCCACGTCGACGGCGGCGACGTCCAGTAATTTCGCTATTTGTTCGACCGTCCATCCCGCTTGATGAAGTTTGTTTGCCGTATCTTTCTTACTTTCAATAAAACCTTCCGCCCGACCTTCCGCGCGACCTTCCGCGCGACCTTCCGCCCTGCTTCGGGTCATATCGCTGTTATAGTCGTTGATCGCGCTTTGACGGTCAAAAATCTGTTGTCGCAACTTTTCGTCCGCGTTCAACTCCAGAATGGCGCCCGCAGCTTCGCGGATCATCGGATTGTCTGTTTTTTCGCCAATCATCTTCAAAGTCTCCTCTTTGTCCGCCTGGATAATTCTCAACCAATCAAGGACGCGATCGCTCAATTCCCTGTCCCTCGCTATCTTTGGCAATTCGAAAATATGAATCGACAGTTCTTTGGCAAAAAGCTCGTGTCGTTTCTTTTCCAAAATCTCAAAGGTCGAATAACAACTTTCGCAGTTAAAGTACTCGAAGCCAAGGACGTTTACGGAATATGTTACGCTTAGATTCTCGTAAGATTCGCCCGCCTTGATATCCGAGCCGAAAAGACGGGACCAGTAATGCAAGACGCGCACGGGAGCAAATCCGTCTCTTCTCGCCTGCATTTCGACGTTGTATTTCCGATTAGGCGTTCTAACGCGAAGATCGAGTCGACTGGTTTTGCCGTCGGACCTATCGGGAATCATTTCGGGGTTCAATATCTCGATAGAGTCGGCGTTAGTGAGCCCAAGATCAAGCGTGTCGCTGAGAAATCCTCTGAGAAGGTAAGGATTGCGGACGAACAACGCTTTAAACACAACGTCGTGGGACGCGGAAAAGAAATCAGCCATGGCGCAACCTCCTTTGAAGTTATTATAGCGCCAGTCTCAAACGCCGTCAAGCGAAAAGTCCGACGGCGTTTGCGGCTCTTATAAAATCTGCGCGGAGCCTTGTTTGCCTGCAGCGTCCGGCGGACTTCGCCGCCTACCGTTTGCGGCTCTTGCTCCGGGCGACTTCGCGCCTACCGTTGGCGGCGCTTAAAATCAGCGCATCTTTTTGCAAATCGCTTCGGCCATCTCTTGCGTTCCGACGGCGGTCGGGTCGTCGCGGTTCGGCTTAAGGTCGTAGGTGACGTCTTTGCCTTCCTTAATGACTTCGGCGACGGCGGTTTCGAGTTTGTCGGCGGCTTCCGTCTCTTTGAGGTAGCGGAGCATGAGCATGCCGGACAGAATCAGCGCGACGGGATTGACTTTATTGAGTCCCTTGTACTTGGGCGCGCTGCCGTGCGTCGCTTCGAAGACGGCCGCGTCTTTGCCGATATTCGCGCCGGGCGCCACGCCAAGACCGCCGACAAGCCCCGCGCAAAGGTCGCTCAAAATGTCGCCGTAAAGGTTCGGCAACGCGACGACGTCGTAAAGCTCGGGCTTCTGAACAAGCTGCATGCACATATTGTCGACGATGCGGTCTTCAAATTCGATCTCCGGGAAGTCCTGGGCGACTTTGCGCGCCGTGTCGAGCCACAGACCGTCCGAATGCTTCATAATGTTCGCTTTATGAACGGCGGTAACCTTTTTGCGGCCGTTGTCGCGCGCGTATTCGAACGCGGCGCGCACGAGACGATCGCTGCGCGAAACGCTGATCGGCTTGAACGAAACGCCCGTCTCTTCGTACCCGGTCGCGATTTTGCGGCCCGTCGCCAGACGATTGACTTCGTCGATAAGCGATTTGGTCGCTTCGGCGCCCTTTTCGAACTCGATGCCCGCGTAGAGGTCTTCGGTGTTTTCGCGGAAGATCACCAGATCGACGGGAACGGAGCTGAAGAAGGAGCGAACGCCGGGATAATATTTGCACGGACGAACGCACGCGAACAGGTCGAGTTCCTGACGAAGATGGACGTTCAAACTGCGGAACCCGGTTCCGACGGGCGTGGTGATCGGCGCTTTGAGCGCAAGTCGGTTTTTGCGAACGCTTTCGAGCACGGATTCCGGAAGAGGATTGCCGCCGTTGCGCTCCATAATGTCGACGCCCGCTTCCTGAACGTCCCAATTGATTTTAACGCCGGTCGCGTCGACGCACTTGCGCGCCGCTTCAGCAAGTTCCGGCCCCACTCCGTCGCCGGTAATTAACGTAACGTCATATGCCATTGTTCAACCTTTCGCGCTCCTGAGCGCCTCGTGTTCGCGTCGTTTGCGCGCTTCTCGTCGGCGGTTCGACCGGCGGACCAAATCAACTTCCGCAGGCCTTCTATGCCTCGATAGAGTCCGGGAAAAGCCGCGCGTCGTTCGCGAACGTTTTTATTGTAAAGACCCCGTTATTGTAGCGCATGTCCAAAGTTCATCAAGACGCGCCGTCGGGGCGTAAAAAAAGGTTTGACGCTCTTGTCGGAATCGCCAAACCTTTTTTATTCTTAGCGGAAGACGCTCGCTTTCATCGTGTACGGAATCATGCCGGGCTGGTCTTTAAAGTCGGGATTGACCGAAAGGACCCCCCCGACCGCGACGAGCTTATTCGCGCGGAATTTGACCGTCTGACCGCGCTCCATCGTCACGCCGATCATGTCGGCGGGATTCGTGCCGGGCGAGCAGAACTGGCAATGCCCGAGCGTGCGAACCAACGTGAAATTCTCGATTCCGGCGTGTTGTTTGGTCGGGTACATGTACCCCTCGATATAGACTTTATGTCCGTCGAGCGCCAGAATCTCTTCCGCGACTTTGCCGTCTTTGTCGAGCGCCATATTGTCGAACGGCAACACGGCGTATCCCGGAGGCGCGGAATAGTAGAAGGAGTACGCCTGCCACCCGATCGACGTCACGAACAACACGCCGCTCAACGCGAGCGCGACGGTCGTGAGCGTTCCGCCGGAAATCTCGTCGGGGGCGCGCATGATTTTGCGCTTCGCCAAAATTCCCAGGACGAGCCCTAACAGCGACGCGATAATAAACGGCTTCCAGAAGAACCCCAGAATACCGAAAATCGCCGCGACGAGCGATTCGACGCCAAGCGTCGCGACTTGTTTATAGTCGACCGTTTCTTCTACTTGATTGGCGACCTCGATATCGGTGTATCCGCCCTTTAAGGCGTCGTCAAAAATAACGTCTTTCATGGTCGTTCTATTTCTGCGAGTGTGTTTGATCAAAACGGAGCCGAACGCGCCGGCTCCGCCCCAATGAGAATCGCCGCGACTGACGGCGTCAAGACTGCAGCGCCTGCGCGACGTCGGTGCGATACGCGACGACCGCGGGCAAGTAGCCGACAATCGACGCGAGAATCACCAGACACGGAATCAAAACGAGTTCGACGAGCTGGAAGTCCCACGGATGAACCATGACGTTCGCGTACGACATAATGAACGGGGCCAGACCGCCGATCGCGGCGTGGCCTATAATCGCGCCGAGCAAGCCGCCTCCGAGCGAGAGCAATATCGACTCGAAGAGCACGATCGCCATGACGGTGCCGCGCCGCGCGCCCAACGCGCGCATAATCGCGATTTCCTGACGGCGCTCGTTCATCGAGTTGTAGATGCTGACCATCATGCCCACGCCCGCGACGATAACGACCTGGATCGCGAAGATAATCAACACGCTTTGGATGTTGCCGATGACGTCCTGGAAGAACGCGGCGATTTCCTGAACAGGCGCGACCGCCTGCGCTTCGAGCAATTCGCCTTCGATTTTCGCGGGCAACGCCGTAACCGCCGTGTCGATAACCGCCTGACGATTGGCCGTAACAAGTTTGTCTTCGGCGATTTCCGCGCCGGGACGCTGGGTCGCCGCTTCGATTTGATCGACGGTGCCGCCGACGGCGATTTCCTGGTCTTTGGTGATGAGCAAAATAGCCGTCAGGCGACGCGCGTGATCGTGTCCGTGTTCATGATCGTGGTCATGGTCGTGGTCGGCGTCTTCCCCCTCGTGCTCGTGATCGTGGTCGGCGTCTTCCCCTTCATGGTCGTGATCGTGGTCGGCGTCTTCGTTTTCAGCGGCAACGTCGTCGAGACCAAGTTCGGCGCGTTTCTTCGCAAGTTCTTCGTCGCGAAGAGAATAGTCGACCGTTTCGGAGCCGTTGGCGTGTTCGTGTTGTTGATAGAACCCTTCGAGATTGACGAAGACGGCGCGGTCGTTCGGGCTGCCCGTATGATCGAGAATGCCGACGACTTTGAACGGATCGTGAAGGTCGCGTTCGTCTTGCGAATTAGAATGGCCAAAACGAACTTCGTCTCCGACCTGCAACTTGTTTTTCTTAGCGACGGCGTAGCCGATGACCGCGCCGTTGTAGTCGACGTTCTTAAAGAACTCGCCCTTTTGAAGCGTGTACGGCTTGCCGTCCGATTTCGTAACGGCTTTGAAATATTCGGGCGTGGTCGCGACGACCGGCGCGCCCTGATAGTTGTCGCCGCGCGCGATCGGAATCGCCGTTTTGACTTCGGCGGAATAGCGCGACGAACGCATCAGATCGTAATATTCGTAGGGGATCAGCCCAATAGGGTCCTGATTGTAGAAGACGGTGCTCAAGACGAGTTGCAATTTGCTCCCCTTGGCGCCGACGATCAGGTCGTAGCCCTGCGCGCCCTGTTGGAACGACTTTCCAACGACGCCGTTGACGACGAGCACCGACACGACCAGCGCGACGCCCAACGCCATGGACAGCGCGGTCAACGTCGACGCCAACGATCGGTGTTCAATACTTTTCCAAGCGATTTTCCAAAGACTCATACTCTTCGCCGTCTTGCGAGCGCAACGCCCGCCCGACGCTCCTTATCAACGTATTTATGATTCAAACCGGTCGAAAAACTCCGACCGGAGCAAAACTCTGTTTTTCAACGACTCATTCTTCCGCTTCAGCGCCGGTCGACTCCTCGTCGGCGGCGACGTCGCCGTTGTCGACGGGTTCCTCGGCGGATTCCGGCGCGGACTCGGGAACCGGCCCGGCCTGAACGCCGGCGATTTCTTTGACCTCTTCGATTTCCTTCTCGGGCGGAACCGCTTTGACCGTAACGATCGAATCGTCTTCCCCTTTGCGGAACTTCATGAGCGTGACGCCCTGCGTGTTGCGCCCGGTGGCGCGAACGTCGTCGATCGTCATGCGCTTGACCTGGCCGTTGGCAGTGATAATCATGACGTCGTCTCCGTCGACGACGCGCACGACCGAAACGACTTTGCCGTTGCGCTTAGTCGTCTTGATGTCGATCACGCCTTGTCCGCCGCGGCGTTTGGTCGGATACGTAACGTTAGACGACCCGCCTTCGCCCTCGGTTCCCTCGTCGAGTTCTTCGATCGGCTCGGCGTCTTCTTTGACGTCCGCTTCCGCGTCGTCGTCGGCGGCTTCCGCCTCCGCGATAGGCGCGGCGTTCGGACCCATCTTCGTGCGCTTGCCGAACCCGTTTTCACATACGGACAGCAAATACGCGTTCTCTTCGGCGATCGCCATGCCGACGACGACGTCGCCCGATCGGAGCCGGATTCCGCGAACGCCGGACGCGGTTCGACCCATTGGACGAACGTCCGACTGACGGAACCGAATCGTGCGGCCGTTGGCCGTCGACAGAAAGATTTCGTCTCCTTCGTGGCACACGGCGACGGCGACGAGCGAATCGCGGTCTTTCGACTCGAGCGGCTTGGTTTCCTGCCCGTCGATTTGGACGGGGTTCCCATTTTCGTCGACGGAGTCCGGATCGACTCCTCCGCGCAGACGCAGCGCGATAAGCCCGTTTTTGATGGGGCGCTTGAACGCGGCGAGTTTCGTCTTCTTGACGACGCCTTCGCGCGTGGCCATGAACAGATAGGCGTCTTCCTGCATGAAATCGCGCACCGGAAGGCAGTTGACGACCTGTTCGCCGTTTTCCTCGTCGAGCCGACCTTCCAACAAGCCGCCAAGCGACTGGCCTTTAGCGTCGCGCGAGCCGGATTTGATCTCGTAAACTTTGCGCCAATAGACTTTGCCCTTGTTCGTGAAGAAGAGCAGATAGTCGTGCGTGCTGGCGACGTACATGTCGCAAACGGCCGTTTCGTCGGCCAGTTTGGCGCCGCGCACGCCCACGGACGTTCGGCCCATCGCTTTGTATTCGTACAAAGGCGTGCGCTTGATATACTTGTCGGTCGAGATGGTGACGACCATCGTCTCCTCGGGAATGAGGTCTTCGTCGAGGACGTCCATGATCTCGTTTTGATCGATCGCGGTGCGGCGCTTGTCGGCGAACTTGTTCTTGACGTCGATCAAGTCGTCGCGAACGATCGCGAGAATATTGCGCTCGTCCGAGAGGATGCGGCGATAATCCGCGATACGGTCGAGAAGCGCGTTGTATTCGTCGGCGAGTTTCTGCTGTTCGAGATTGACCAACTGGCCGAGCGTCATCTTCAGGATGGCGTCCGCCTGAACGGGCGTAAGCGTGTACGATTCTTTCACGCCGCGCATTTGCTGGAACGACTCGAACCCCGCGCCCAGACAACGCTCGAGCAGCGCGCTGGGGCATTCGATTTGCATCAGGCGTTGTTTCGCCTCGAATTGGTTCGCGGACGTGCGAATGACGCGAATGACTTCGTCGATGTTCGCGTGCGCGATGAGCAGCCCTTCGACGGTATGCTGGCGCTTAATGTCTCTGTTGAGCAGGCACGTCGTGCGGCGCCGAATCACCGATCGGCGGTGACGCAGGAACTCGACGATCAACTCTTTGAACGTCATGACGCGCGGCTTGCCGTCGACGAGCGCGAGCAAGATGATCGAGAAGGTGTCCTGCAGAGGCGTGAACGAATAGAGCTGATTGAGGACGACGTTCGGGTCGGCGTCGGTCTTCAAATCCAAAACCAGGCGCACCGGCTCTTTAAGGTCGGACTCGTTGCGAATCGACGCGACGCCGGTAATGCGCCCTTCGTTGACCATTTCGGCGATTTTCTCTTCGATACGGTCGCGCGCCTGTTGATACGGAATCTCCGAAACGATAATTCGGAATCGCTTCAACTTGCCGTTCTTCTTGACCTCTTCGATATGCGTGCGCGCGCGAACGACGACGTTCCCGCGACCCGTCAAATAGGCGCGGCGAATCCCCTGCGTTCCGCAGATGACGCCCCCTGTCGGGAAGTCGGGACCGGGGCAGAGTTTAAGCAGTTCGAACGGGGAAACGTCCGGATCGTCGATAACCGCGATCGCCGCGTCGCAAACTTCGCCGAGATTGTGCGGCGGTATGCTCGTCATCATGCCGACGGCGATGCCGTTGGCGCCGTTGACGAGCAGGTTCGGGACTTTCGACGGAAGAACGGTCGGCTCGAGACGCGTTTCGTCGTAAGTCGGCACAAAATCGACGGTGTCTAGATTTAAGTCTTCAAGCAACGCCATCGCGACGCTCGACAGACGCGCTTCGGTGTAACGCATCGCGGCGGGGGGCAAGCCGGCGATCGAACCGAAGTTGCCCTGCTTGTCGACGAGCACGTGACGCATGTTCCATTCCTGCGCCATACGCACGAGAGTCGGGTAGATAATCGCTTCGCCGTGCGGGTGATAATTGCCGCTTGCGTCGCCGGAAATCTTCGCGCATTTGACGCGCTGACTGTGCGGCCCGATTCCCAGGTCGTTCATCGCGACGAGAATACGGCGCTGAGACGGCTTGAGACCGTCGCGCACGTCGGGGATGGCGCGGCTCACAATAACGCTCATCGCGTACGTAAGGTAGCTGCCCTTAAGCTCTTCGTCGATCGGCATTTTGACCAGTTTCGAACCGTCGGGCAAAACCAGTTGACCGTAAGCGTTCATGACCGGGGTCAACGGCTTGTCGCTCGACGGCTTAGGCGCCTGATCGTCGTCGAGATCGCCGTCAAAAGAAGAATCGTCGGCGCCGGAACCCGATTGGTTCAATTCGTCGTCGTTGGCGTCGTTGAGGTTTTCGTCGTTGTTGTTGTCGTTTTCGTCTGCCAAGGGAACTCTCCTTGCGTGAATAGTAGCTTTCGAGGAACGCGCGTCCCTCGCTTCCATGCCGTCCCGTCGCTTGCCGCGACGCTAAAAGGGCGTTTCCATGCGCGCTCGCAATCTCCTGCCTTTATTATAGCAAAAACGCGCCGTTCTTCAAGACAAACAGCGCGTTTAAAGCCCCAAAATCGCCCCAAATTCGCGTTCTTTTTCCATAAGCGACCCCCAGTCGAGAAAAGCCGGGGCTGTAAAGCCCCGGATGGCGCGGCATCAAGCGACGCGACAATTCCATAAAAAAGAAGCCGGGGCTGTAAAGCCCCGGACGTCGTGATTTTGGCGCCGCCCTGTTTGCCTGCGGCGTCCGCGCGACTTCGCGCGCTACCGCTTGCGGCTCTTATAAACCAACGCGGCTCTTGTTGAACGAACCATTAATTCTTGCCGCAGCAATGCTTATATTTCTTACCGCTGCCGCAGGGGCACGGGTCGTTTCTTCCGACTTTCGGCGTCTTATTGCGGAACGTCTCGACTTTCTTTTCTTTGCTCGCTTCGATCGCTTCTTCCTGCTGACGTTGCGTGCGCTGAACTTCCGCCGAGACGGCGGCTTGTTGTTCTTCCTTAACGGCGGCGTTTGGCCGATTGGCGGACGACCACGTGGAGCTGATGAAGTTTTCGTCAAGTTGCTCGATACGATAGACGTAGTCGGTAACGCGTTCGAAGACGCCGTCCCACATCGCGTCAAACACGCGCATGCCCTCGCGCTTGTACTCGACTTTCGGGTCGACTTGCGCGTAGCCGCGGAACCCGACGCTCGACTTCAGGTGGTCCATGACGAGCAGATGCTCTTTCCAGGACGCGTCGAGAATGCCTAAAATCAGCGAACGCTCAACTTTGCGCATTTCCGAATTGAATTGATTTTCAATAATCGACTCGACGCGGTTTCTCAGAAGCAAAACGTCCCAATCGGAAAGTTCTTCGACCGTCAAATGCTGGTTCAAATCGTTGTTGAGCCAGTCGCAAAGCTCGGCCAACTTCGGCGCGTCGCGGCGAATCTTGCGAATATCGCTCGACGTAATGCGGTCGTTGCGCGCGATCTTCTCGTCGCGCTTCTTTTGAAGCAGGTCGATATCGACGTCTTCCTCTTTGAAGAGCGCGTCGAGTTTCTCGCGCATCTGTTCATAGAACGGCTCGACGCGTTTGGCGGCGACGCGGCTGACCGCAAAGAGCTCTTCTTCGATCTCCCCGCGCTGCTTGTTTTTAAGATCGTCGACGCCCATGTCGACGCCAAACCGCTCCGCCGCCCATTCGGCGACGCCCTCGCGGTCGTAGCGCTTGCCGTTTTGATCGCGGATCGTGAAGTGCGCCAACCCCGCGAGGACCGGGAACCGCGCTTCGCGTTCGACGTACCCTTCGATCGTCTTCTGACGCGCCAGCGCGCGGAACGCGTCCGGCTCCATCGTCACGGCGGTCGCTTCGTCGATTACGACGCCGAATTTGTCGCGCAGCCAGCGGCACGCGACGCGTATTCCATAATGAGGTTCGAGCAGCGGCGCGCCCGCGTCGAGCTTGACGGAGTCGCAGAAATGATTCGCTCTTTCCAGAAGGAACTCGGCGACGTTCTCGCGCCCGACCTTCTTCAAGTCGACGTCGCGAAGAGCGGTTCGCCAACGCGCGTTGGCCGTCTTGGCGAGCGCCTGCCAGTTCCATTCCTCTTCCGGCGCGTCTTCCGAGAGATTCTCCTCCACCGCGTCGAGAACGGCCGCCTCGGACATATGGCGCGCGTGCTCGATCGCGTATTCGGCGGCTTCTCCGGCGCTGATCGCGCGGAAATTCTTCGGCTCGAATTCGACGTTCAGCTGTCTGGCGGCAAACGCGGCGTACGCTTCGGTGCCGTAAGTCGGGGACAGGATCTCCGACAGATGACGATCCAACTGCGATTCGATCATCTGCATGACAAAATCTTTGGTGTTGCCCCCGTCGAGAATGCGCTGGCGGTACGAATAGACGCGCTTGCGCTGCATGTCCATGACTTCGTCGTATTCGAGCAGGTTCTTACGAATATCGAAGTTGAACTCTTCGCGTTTCTTCTGCGCGCCTTCGATACGGCGCGTCACCATCTGGCTTTCAATCGCCTGTCCGTCCTCCATGCCCAGCCGCGTCAGGAGGTTCTTGACCCAGTCGCCGGCGAAAATACGCACGAGATCGTCTTCGAGCGAAAGGTAGAACCGCGCCTCGCCGGGGTCGCCCTGACGACCGCAACGCCCGATGAGCTGCAAGTCGATACGACGCGCTTCGTGACGCTCGGTGCCGATGATGTGCAACCCGCCGAGGGAGCGAACCAGCTCGCCTTCCTCTTTCATATGTTCGCGCTGTTCGATCTCTTCGACGCATTTCTTCCACTCGTCTTGCGGAACGTCCAGTCGCGTCGGGTATTTCGTCTGAAAAATCGACCACGCGAGCGTCTCGGGGTTGCCCCCGAGGATAATGTCGGTTCCGCGGCCCGCCATGTTCGTGGCGATCGTCACGGCGTTAAGGCGGCCCGCCTGCGCGACGATTTCCGACTCGCGCCCGACGTTCTCCGGCTTCGCGTTCAGGACCTGGTGTTTAATTCCGCGTTGAGCCAGCTTCGAGGAGATGAGTTCGCTCTTTTGAATCGAGACGGTTCCGACGAGGATCGGACGGCCCTTGCGGCGAATCTCCTTGATGCGCGCGCGAGGCACGCGCACGGCGTCGCGCTGACCTTTTTCGAGAAACTCGATCTCTTCGTCCGACTCTTTTTTGATCAGGCCGTGGAAGACCGCGCCCGTGTCGTCGGTAAGTTCGTCCCATTTGTGGACGCGCTCGATTTCGTCGACGACCGCGTCGTATTTCTCCTTTTCGGTGCGGTAGATCAAGTCGGGCATGGTCTTACGCTGAACCGGTCGGTTCGGCGGAATCGCGAGCACGTCCAACTTATAGATCTTCCAGAACTCGCTCGCTTCGGTCATCGCCGTTCCGGTCATGCCGCCGATCTTGTCGTACAACTTGAAGAAGTTCTGGAGCGTGATCGTCGCGAGGGTCTGGTTCTCTTCTTTGACTTTGACGTTTTCTTTCGCTTCGACAGCCTGATGCAAGCCGTCGCTCCACGTGCGCCCTTCCATCAAACGCCCGGTAAAGTCGTCGACGATGACGATCTCGCCGTCTTTGATGACGTAGTTGACGTCTTTTTTATACAAGTGGCGCGCTTTCAACGCGTTGTCGATCAGGTGCGGCCAATGCATGTTCCCGACGGTGTAGAAGCTCTCCACGCCCGCAAGACGCTCGGCGCGGCGAACGCCCTCGTCGGTCAGGTTCGTCGTGTGGTCTTTTTCGTTGATTTCAAAGTCGCCCGAGATAATTTCCCCTTTGTCGTCTTTCACGACGGGCGTAAGTTGCGCCGCGATTTTGTCGGCTTCGCGGTATTTGCTCACGTCGTCGTGCGCGGGGCCGGCGATAATAAGCGGCGTTCGCGCTTCGTCGATGAGGATGTTGTCGACTTCGTCGATAATCGCGTAGTGAAGCCGACCTTGCGACTGCTGCGCTTCCGGGGGGAAGTTTTCGTCTCCGCGACGCGCGTAACGCATGTTGTCGCGCAAGTAGTCGAAACCGTATTCGTTGTTCGTTCCGTAAGTTATGTCGCACGAATACGCGTGCTGACGATCCAGCGTCGACATATTGCTCTGAATCGAGCCGACCGTCAATCCCAGCGAAAGATAGATCGGACCCATCCATTCCATGTCGCGGCGCGCAAGGTAGTCGTTGACGGTGACGACGTGAACGCCCTTCCCTTCGAGCGCGTTCAAATACGCGGGCAACGTCGCGACGAGCGTCTTGCCTTCGCCCGTCATCATTTCGGCGATTTTGCCTTCGTGAAGCGCCATGCCGCCGATGAGCTGAACGTCGTAGTGACGAAGCCCGATCGTTCGGCGACTCGCTTCGCGGCAGACGGCGAACGCTTCTTCCAAAATATCGTCGAGCGTTTCCCCCGCCGCCAGGCGCTTGCGGAAAAGGGCGGTTTGATCGCGCAATTCGGAGTCGCTCATCGCCTGATACGTCGGCTCAAGCGCGTTTATCCTTGCGACGCGGGGCGTGATGCGCTTCAATTCGCGCTCGTTCGAAGAGCCGAACCACTTGGTGATCGTATTTTCCATCCACTTGGAAATCGAACCAAAAAAATCGCCCACTCCGTCAAGGGAATCTTGTAAATCCATAGTCTTGCTGTTTATTATATTTTCTGCTTACAGGCGTCTCGACGTCGAACCGTCAAAACGATCCGACGCCCGTCGTCGCGGCCAAATTGCAATCGACGGTCTTGTCGTTTGTCAACACGCAAAAACGGCGCCGTTAGGTTTGTTTCAAAAAACAAGGCTCCAGACGTTTGACGCGCCGTCGCGCGCCGTTCCGCGCCAAACGCCGACTTCGCCAAACGTCTCCAGTTCCCTTTCAAACGAATTAAAAAGGGAAAAAACCGTTTTAATTCTACTATTATTAGAAAATTAGGTCAAGTAGGGAATATTACAGAGAATTCGCTCGAACATTGGAGCGGCGTTTCTCAACCAACGCAACGCAGAGCCTCCAGTTCGCAAGCCGCCTTCTAAAGAACGCGGAACCGCCAACGAGCGGCAATACCAAAAAGCCTTGCGGCTCGGAGTCCGGCGGCGGGGCGCGCAATATGCCCCGTCAACACAGTACTTCTCAAACAACGCGCCGCCCCGTTTGCAGGCAGCGTCCGGCGGATTTCGCCGTCGGACCCGCTTGCGGCTCTTATACGCGTAGCGGCCAACGTTAGCGCGAACCGGGAGTCCGCCGTCGGCCCCGTCTGGGGTTGCCGGCGGCATTCGCGCGACAAAGCGCGCTTCTGCCTGCGGCTTTCATTTTGCGTTGGAACGACGCGTTGGTCGACACGGCGTTTGCCGACGCGAAAACCCCCTCGAACGCATTGCGCGCTCGAGGGGGTTTTCGTTTCAGTTATCGCTCGCTAATCGCGAGCCGCTTGACGCGAGATCAGTCGTCCCAATTGTCGACGGAGAAGACGAAGTCGATCGCGGCGGCTTCGTCGAGCGTGTCGGCGCCCTTGGCGAAGTCGCGCTTGACGTTCACCTGATCGGCGGCGACGACCGTGAAGAGGTTTTCGCCCTCGACGTCCATCGTCGCGGTATTGCCAAACGCGGCGAACGCGTCGGCAAACGCGGTGTCGTGCAGGTCGGCGACCAAGGTCGACTTGACGTTTTCGTCTTCGTTTCCAAAGACGGCGACTTTGGAGAAGTTCGCCAAAGCGCGCGTGAAGGAGCCGTTGGTCAATTTCGCGCCGTTGAGCGAGCCGTCGAACGTGTTGAATCCGACGCCCGCGACGAGGCTGGCGGAGTCGTTTCCGCCGCGACCGTCGATCGAGACGTCGCTGAACCCGTTGAGATTCAACGTCGAGCCGGTCGAGAAAAGCATCGAGACCGTCTGCGAGTTCGCGGAGACGTAGTCGGCTTTGTTCGTGCCAAAGACGTTCGCAACGCCCGCGCCCGTTCCGGACGCGTCGATTTGTTCGAATCCGACCGCGACGATCGTTTGCGACCCGACCGACGCGATGACGGCGGATTCGGACGCGTCAAGCTTTTGAACTCCGGAGAGCGAAGCGACGTCCGCGCCTTCGCCCGCGTCGACGCGAACGGTCGCGAAACCGCTCGCCTGATAGCTGTAGCCTTCGCCGGCGAGAATCGCGACGGAGCCGGTCGCGGTCAGGAAGTCGACCGCGGAAGATCCGGCCATGACGGCGACCGCTTTGCCGCCGCCCCTGGCGACGAGTTCGGCGACGCCGCTGGCGTTGAAGACGAACCCGTCGGCGGTCGAAACCTCGACGGTTCCGGCGGCTGCGGTTACGTAATCGGAAGCGGCGTACGCGGCGACGTCGACGGCGCCGACGTTGTTGGCGTCAAACGATTCGACGTTCGCGGCGACAAACGCCTGTTCGCCGACCACGAGAACTTTCGCGGCTTTCAGATCGAGCGAAGCGGATTCTTTGCCGGTCGCGTTGTAGACGACCGAGTCGTTTCCGGCGCCGCCGTTGAAGTAAACCGCTTCGATATTGGAGCCGACTTTCGTCGTCTTGCCGTTAACGGTAATCGAGACGAGCTTGCCGGCGGCGGTCGCGACGACGACGGAGTCGTCTCCGGCGGTTCCGTCGATCGTCAACGTCGTCGTGTCGGCAAGTTGAGCGTCCGCGCGAATCGCGGCGACCGTTTCGACAAGCGCTTCGATCGGACGGTAGAATCCGTTGGAGGAAGCGGTCGAGGAATCGGTCGAGTAGCGCGTCGACTTCGAGGAAATCGAGATTTCCGCGTTGGCGCTCGTCGCGGCGTTCGACGCGACGTACTTGTAGAAGACGGCGTACGGGCCGATGTAGCCGGTATCGGCGGTCGTGTTGTTGTTCTTGTTGTGGTTATTATTATTGT
>JAFZNK010000296.1 GCA_017550965.1 Thermoguttaceae bacterium | reverse complement strand
GCTTTATCTTGGCGGAACTTATTTCAAGTGGGTTCCCTCGACGCTCGACATTGTCGGCAAGAAGGAACTCTGGCTCAAAACGGGAAGAAAAAGAGTGGTTACCGGCGTGACGCAAGACGCGAACGGAAACGTAACCGCCGCAACCGAAGAGATTGTCGTTTTAAGCGACGCATGAAGTAAGGGAACAATGAACGTCTATTCTTACGTCTTAACCTGTTCCAGGACAAAAGACAGGCTTCGGGGATTTTTCGATTCGTGGAACGCCGCTCGCGCCGACTATTGCCAGAAAAACCCAGACTCTCTCGATTCGTTCAAAATCGACACGGTCTGGGGCATGAACGCTGAACGTTTCCCGCGTTCGCCATGGTGGCGCGTCGGCGCGGTTCGCGCGGAACTCCCCGACCGTCAGACCGGCAACGGGCTCGATCGGCGCGGACACACAGCTTGTTATTGGGGGCACGTTCAGGAATGGAGGCAGGCGCTTGGCGAACACGACGATGAATTCAAGGGTTGCGCGGCGTTTTTCTTCGAGGACGACTGTCGATTTGACGTCGATTTCTTCTCCCGCGTTGAACAAGGTTTTTTGGAACTCCCCGACGACTGGGATATTTTTTACGCTGGCGGACAGCTCTGCGTAAACGGTCGGCCGCGTCCGTTGATCTTTTCTGAGAACCTTTACAAAGTCGACAACGTCAACCGGACGCACGCGTATTGCGTGCGCCTGTCTTCTCTTCCGAAAATAATCCTCTGGTTTGAAGAACATTGGGACTGGGGGCACAACTTCCGCGACGCAAAAACCGGTCAAAGCGAAGCGGAAGTCGACTACGCGCTAGGTTCGTTGACGGAATCAGGATTTCTAAACGGCTACGCGCTTCGACGTTGGGCGTGCGGTCAGGCCCCCGGCTTCTCACAGACGCAGGGCAGGTTTCAGCAGAACGGACGCTGGGAGCTTTTTTGACGCAGGCGCAAGGAAACTAAAATATGTCGATAAAACACGCCGAATTAAAAAAGGACGGTCGCCAGGTCAAACAGACGTGGAACGGAACCTGGACGACGTATGTGATCACGTCCGGCGGAACGACCGTTCGTTACACTTACCCTAATATAAAAGTTTCGGGACAAATCGTCTATTGCGTCTACTGTACGAAGCCAATCGAATCGCCGCTGCAAATTCTCTATGAAAACAATAATTCCCTTCCCCGCTGCGGCGACATATACGTCGAGCCGTACTACGATTTGAACGGCGTTTTACAACGTCGAACTTTTCCGAACGTCTTTTTCAAGTCCGCGACTCCGCGCTTTGTCGGCGCGCGCGGTTCGCTTTGGCTCTGGGAAGTAACGTACGAAGTCGACGGAATGACCGTCGAAAAACCGACGACCGAAGAAGGCGACGAAACGACCGAAACGACGACGTTTCGTTTTTCGACGAGCATGGGGGTTGAAGAGTACGCGTCCGCCGTCGACGTTCGCGGATATCCGAACTGCTCGTCGCTTGGGGAATTCTTCGCCGATCCGTTAATGCTCAAATACGGCGTGTTGTCGATGACGTATCAACGTCGGGAAACGGTCAATCCGCTAACGACGTTAATGAGCTATTACAAATGCGTCAATTCTTCCGCGCTCTGGACTTTTCCGGCAGGAACGGTTCTTTTGGACGACGCGTCGTTCACTACGGTTCAGCTCGTCGACGGCGAAGGCGAGTCGTACAACGTTTACGACGTAACTTATAAATTCAGCTACAAACGCGGGTATGCAGGTCAGGGGTGGAACGTTGTCAAAGCGAATTCCGGCTTGTATTGTCTGAACAGTTCGAACGCCGTCGTTCGAGCGCTTAACAACGACGGTTCGCCGACCGAACAACCTGTGCTGCTTTCCGCCAACGGAACAAGACTCGACTCGATTTCGCCGACAGCCGCCGTTAATCCGTATATGCTCAGTTATCAAGTTTATCCCAGCGCGGATTTAACCGCGTTAGATCTTCCGAGTCCGTTCGAGGTGTGACGTGCCGCTGTTCGGACAGAAAAAACGCGACTATGAAAACGAGCGGTCGTCCGAAGAAACGACCAGACTCAATGAAATCGCTCCGATTCCCGAATGTTCCGATCCTTCGCTGCGCGAAGAGCTGGAAGCGGATCCGGCGCGATGGCTTCGCGAAATTTTGCCCGACATTTTTTTTACAGAATTCACCGACAGTCAACTTGAATTTATTCGACTGAGCTGGCAGGCGATCGTCGAAGGAGCGTGGAAGAACAGCGAATGCTATCGTGGATTCGGCAAGACGTCGATTCTTTCCGGTCTGCTTTTCGACGCGATGTGTCAGGGAATCGTTCGACACGCGCTTTACGTTACAGCCGAAGGGGGCGCGTCCGCGGCTCAAGCGGCGACGTGGTTCTTTGCGGCGATGTACGACGATTATCAGGCCAAGGGAAAAGACGCGCGACTTTTTACCAGGCTTTATCCCGAAATCTCCTATCCGCTTCAACGCCGCGAAGGCAAAGCGCAACGTCCGCTCACATGCGACGGAGTTCCGTGCCGAATCGAGATGAAAAGCGATCGAATCGTTTTTCCAAACGTGCCTGGCAGTCGGTGCGCGGGCTCGCTCTTGCGATTCACTTCGATAAGCTCCGGCGGCATACGCGGCGCGAATCATACGATCCCAGGAGTCGGTTCGTTTCGCGTGCGTTGCGTAATGCTCGACGACGTTCAAAACGACTCGACGGCAAAAAGCGTCGTCGAAGTCGATTCCATCATGACAACGATTCAAAAGACGATTCGAGGTCTTGCCGGCCGACGCAAAGACGGATCGCGAGAATCGTTAACGGTCCTTTCCGCCATTACGCAAAACCAACCGGGCGACGTCGCCGAGCGCATGATCGCCGACACGCCCGAATTCAACACGATCGTTTTGCCTTTTGTCAAGCGATTGCCTGATTCGTTCGACGCCTGGAAAAAATATCGCGACTTCCGAGAAGCGACGCTTCGAAAAGCAAGCGACGTCCAGACGGCGCGTCGAATCATTACGAACTATTACAAGTCCTGCGCAAAGACGATCGGCGCTGGCGTGGAGGTCGACGATCCGCGTATGAAAGAAAATTGGCAGGCAGACGCGATTCATTACGCGGTCGATTATTGGGCGGCGAGCGAGTCGTCTTTTTGGTGCGAGTTTCAAAACGACGCCAGACGCGCGGCCGTTGAGACAGGCGGCGGATTGACGGCGGTGGAAGTCGCGAGAAAGATTCGCAAAAACGCCGACGGAGAAACGCTCAAACGGTGCTGGGTTCCTAACGAATGCGAAATTATGACCGCGCATATCGACGCCGGCGAACATTACCTCAATTATGAAGTCGTCGCTTATTCCCGCGACTTTAGAATCGCGCACGTCGTCGACTTTGGAATTTGGCCGGAACAACCAGGAAACGTCGCGTCCAAAAAACGATACGCCGTCGATCTTCAGGACGAGTATTCTCACGGAGACAAATTCGATCGATTGCGCGAAGCGACGCTTGACTTGCTGATCAGAATATTTTGTCAGACGTATTTCGACGAATACGGCGAACCGATCGACGTCGACGAGCATACCGCGTTCGAACAACACGCGCGAGCTCGCGGGCGACTCGCAAGACAGTTTTGCCGACTGGCGCTATGCGGAGTCGACTGCGGCGACGGCGAAATGGAACTTGCGTTATGGGGAGCGTGCGACGCTTTCCATCGCTTAGACGGCGGTCGTTTTTTTGGAAGATCTATTCCGACGTACGGTACGGAAGCGGCGTCGCGATTAATGCGCTACTACGATCTCAAAACCGGAGAATGGAGACGTCAGCGCAAAACAGGCGCAGGTTACGACTGGATCGAGAATCCGGACGCGCGTCGAAATGTGAAACGGGCCTTTCCCAACGTTTACGCGTGTCTGAATTACGACGCGAACACGGCGAAGACCAGGCGCGATTCCGCCTGGAAGCTCCCGATTGACCGCGAAGGTTCCGCGACAATATTCGACGGACGCGACGACGAAGAGGCGTTCGCCGAATTTTGCAGACACCAAACTGCGGAAGAATTTTTTGCCGCGCGAAAATCAGGACTCGAATATCGACGATGGCGAATGAAACGCCCCGCCGTTTCCGACAACGAGTATCTTGACACCGACGCCGCGTGCCGCGCTTTGGCGGAGTACGTCGGGTGCGAAATTCCAGGCGCCGAATCGCTGCGTCATTCCGACGTCGTCGAGCGATTTAACGAAAACGGAATCGGGCGCCGGCGCCGAACTCCGCGCGTCGGGCGCGTCCCTCGCGCGAGACGAAGTTAATGCGCCTATGGGAGAAAAACTATGAATCCGTACAACCAATTGAGTAAAATCGCGGGCGTGTTTTCTCATCGCGCAACGTTGACGAAAAACGACGGCCGCGCTTTGAATATGTACGTCAAGCCGGAGACAAAAGCGTCGGAAAATCTCAACGCGACAGTTCCTTCGGCTCTTGTCGTTCGAGAATGGTCGTGCAACGTCGAAAGTTTTATTGTCGGCGACGAGATTTTTTATCCGGCGGCGGGAGACGTTCTAACAGTATTTTCCGACGACGGCTCGTCGTTGCGCTACGACTGCGCTCGCGACGCGACCTCCGGTCGCTATTGGGATTGGCGCTATTTGCGTCCAGGATACCGCGTCAAGTTTTATACGAAATACAACCCAAAGGAGACGTGATATGAGCGAAGAACAACCGACGATCAGCGTAAATAACGCGACGCCGCAAAACGACCTGACGACTCAGGACGGTCGGAAAATTCTCAGTTTTTCGACCGCTGGCGAATCGTATTCGATCGAGTCGCAAGAGCAAGCGGCAAGAGGTCGGCTTGCCGAATTGCAGGCCGAAGAGGAAGAAATGAAACTCGCGTCGATGAAACGCGGAATCAGAATAACGAAATTTTATCCGTGAGAATCATGAAAAAACAAAAAAAACGCGCCGCTAAAAGTCGAGCTCGGCAAAAAAATAATCAAGCAGCGACGGTTGCTGCTTCCTATCAAGCCGCGCGCCCCTCGTCCGACACGTTGCGATCTTTTTTGCAGTCTTTGCCGCAAGAAACAACGCTCCGAGCGCAGAACGCGCAAACGCGCGCCCGTTTGCGTAGCCAGGCGCGACTCGAGTTCGAAAACAATCCGCACGCGGCGGGAATCGCGCGTTTGTTCGGCTTATATGTCGTCGGAGTCGGTCCGCGTCTGCGTTTTAAAGGTTTTTGCAAACATTTGAAACGTCCAATCGATAAAGAACTCGAACAATACGTCGAATTTCGTTGGGAACGTTTCGCCGACGAAATCGAACTTGCCGTCCTTCTGCGTCAGGCGATGGAATCGGTCGTCGTCGACGGAGAAGCGTTTGTCGCCGTCGTTCCCAATCCCGCGATCAGCGTCGGCGTCGACGCCGTTCTCATCGATTCGCAACGCGTCGGCAACCCAAACGGTCGGCCGTCGTCGCGACGAGAACAAGACGGCGTCGAGCTCGACGAATTCGGAAACGTTCGACGTTATTGCGTCTACGACGTGCCCAATCTCGAACACGCGTATTACGACTCGAATCGTTACGAATACTTTTCGGCTTCTCAGGTATTCTGTCTTTTTAGACGCGATCTCCCCGGACAAACGCGGGGCGTGTCCTGGTTCGCGCCCGTCTTGCCGTATTTGCAGCAGCTCCGGGAATACACGCAAGCGACGGTGGAAGCGGCGAAGGCGGGAGCCAAAGTTTTCGCGACGGTCGAAACGCAAACCGGATACGCGCTCGACTGCGTCGACGAACATTATTTGGAGCCGGGTTCCTATCAATATCAGGCGTACGATTCTTTCGACACGCCCAACGGCAAACTCGTTCATCTTCCGGTTGGAACGACGCTCAAAGGCTTCACGCCGACGCAACCGACCACCGCGGCAGACGCTTATACGGCAAATTTGCTTTCTCAAATCGGATATTCGATGGGCTTGCCGCGCAACAAAGCGACCGGTTCGAGCCATGAATACAACTTCGCGTCCGGACGACTTGACAATCAGCCGTTCGAAATGCTAATTGACGAACTTCAACGCGACATGTTCGAACGTTCGCTAGTCGACAAAATATTTTTGTATTTTTATCGTTTAATCGCTCCGGATTTATTTGCGCGCTTCGAATCCGCTCCAAGTCCTGTCGACGTCGATTGGGAATGGCTCTGGCCAAAACCGCCTCTTGTCGACGCGGAGGCGACGGCAAGAACAAACGCGATCCGCGTCAAAGCCGGTCAGGCGACGCTCGAAGAGATATGGCGCGAATTTCATCCGTTTGACGATTGGGAAGACGTTCGTGAGCAGATTCTCAAAGACAGAGAAGATTTTCCTGAATTATTTGGAGCTTCTCCGGAAAAACCTAACGAAGCGGGGACGCGTTTTGGCGAGACTTCCGCGCCTCCGGTAAATCCAGTAAATCCGGTAAAAACAGAAAAACTTATTCCAAAAGAACAATAATAATCTGAACAGACTTTCTTAAATAAGAGGTCGGAAAAGCGGTCGCGTTCGTTTAAAATGTGATAGTTGTAGTGTTAATATCGCCCCCTAGGGGGTATTTTTTACCCGTATTTTTACGAGTGAAACCACTTTTTGTTGCAGTTTTAGTTGCAGTTCGGTTCTTTTGAAGTCAGAAACTGAGGCACTAGAAACAAAGAAAAATCTGGTTTTTTAAGGTGCTTGCTCTGTACAGGTAGTGTTCTTCCGGTACAGAGCATTTCTTTTTCTTTGCGTCAAGATTTCATCTTTCGAAAATTCTTTTTCCCCTCGTAATTTCCCTTTTATCTCCTCCCCTATCTGCCAGACGCGCCTCCGTCGACAAAATTCATTACCGAAAAGTCCTCGCGCTAGTCTCAAAAGAACCGCAACTATTCCCCGTCTCTTCCAGAACAACGTCGCTTGTGGTTTTACCCTTCTCGTCTTTTCAAGTCCAACAAAACTCCGTGCTGAACAGAACGAAGTTATGATCACGAGTTGTTTGTGGGCGGAAAACCAAACAAACGCTTTACAGCTGTATACTGACTCATATGGGCGCTTCCTTGCGCAGATTTTGATTATTCCTTTTAACGCTCTCAAAACGCAAATAGGAACTCTCACATTTTTATTTGCTCTTTTTTAACCGAGGTTTTTCAGCATAGGCTTGTTTTTTTTCGTTCTCTTATTACAATTCATAATGCAGGTATGGTTAGACCTGGTTGCCCAACTAAGATTTACACTACTATTGAAGCGCTATGAAACTTACACAAAGCCAATACAACCAAATCAAATCCTTACTGCCAACGCAACGTGGAAACGTGCAAGTTGACAACCACACTTTTCTAAACGCACTCATTTACATCGCCGAAAAACGTTGTACATGGCGAAATCTTCCCAAACAATTTGGGAAATGGGCGACTATTTACAAGAGATACCGGCGTTGGTCGGAAAACGGCGTTTTGAAAACGGTTTTTACAGAGTTACGCAAAATTAATGTCGCGGTCGATTTTTCCGTATTGTCGGTAGAGCCCGTTGTCGAGGTAACCAAAACAAAGAAACGCGCTAAAAAGCGAGCGCGCGTCAAAAAATAGGAAGCGTTGTTCCTGAACGATCTCGCTTACGCTGTGACGATATAAAGAACGCGTTGAACGTTTTGTTGTCGTCGTACGTTCGCAAGGAAGGAGCGCTCCGTCGCAAGCGTGCTTTTTCGGAAGGTCGAAAAGCTGAAGATCGCCGTCAATGTTCTTGAATTTCCTGAAGAAACCTGTCGCTTTTTATTTTGGCGTCCCGCTCATAGCGAGAATTCTGACGTCGTTTATCGTAGGAACAGCTCTCGGCGTTCTTTGCTCAGGTCTTCCAGAAGATTTTAGGACGAGCTTAATATTAATCGTTCAGCCGTTTGGCTCCGTTTTGATTTCTGTCCTGAAGATGGCGGTATTCCCTATCGTTCTCTTCTCATTGATCTTTGGCGCGGCGTCGTTACCGCTTAAAAAGTCGGGAAAACTTGGGCTTTCCGTCGTCGGTTGGTACTTTTTTACCAGTCTCTTCGCGACGGGTTTTGGCATAGCGTTAGCGCTTTGTCTTAATCCGACGATGAATTCGTTTGACGAAATATCGTCGAATTTTCAAAACGGCGTTTCGGCGTTCCAATCGACCCCGGAAGCGTCGCATGGTCTCGAAGCGTTTATCGCGGGGCTTTTTAAAAATCCCTTCGAGGCCCTGGCAGACGGTCAATTTCTGCCGATCGTTGTCTTTTCGATCATAACGGGGCTAGCGGCGCGTTATATTTTAGACTCCGACAAAACTCCAGATTCAGAACGACAAAACGTCAATTTGGCCCTTTCCCTATGTCAAGGTTGCCAGTCGATTTCGTTTAGAATCGTCGATTGGTCCATGGAGTATTTTCCAATAGGCGTTTTTGCTCTTTCATTTGTCAATTTTGCGAATTGCGGGCTCGAACTGTTTGTCCCCTACCTGCAAATTATCGTATGCGTCGTTATTGGCGTTTTAGGGATGATTCTGGCGATTTATCCTTTGGCGCTTTTTCTCTTTTGTCGCGACAATCCGTATCGCGTTCTTTTGCGGCTTCGTCTTCCTATTCTCACGGCCTTTACAACGCGATCTAGCGCCGCGACTCTTTCCGTTTCGATGCAAACGGCGAACAAAATCGGCGTTTCTTCGTCTCTATCCAGTTTTTCCCTGCCGTTAGGATGCACGATAAATATGGACGGCGTTTGCGTTCATTTGCCGGTATTTGTCATTTTGGCGTCGAATATTTTTAACGTTCCGATCACGCCGTCGACTTTGCTCGTCCTTCTCGTTTCCGTCGTGTTTGCATCTATTGGCGCGGGCGGCATACCAGGCGGCAGCGTGTTTCTTTTATTCATGATTCTTGAAAACGGCGGATTTACCCAAATGCAGGTCGCCACAATCGTCGGTCTTGCGCTCGGCATTAATCCTATTCTCGATATGTTTGAAACGGCGTGCAACGTTACCGGAGACAATATTTGCACCTACATTATCGCCAAACGCAACGGGATGCTCGAAAGAAAGGACGACGCTTCCGAGAATCAGAATCCATAACCGCTTTTCGCGCTCAATTGGCGGTTCGTGGCGTTTTTTACCTTCTCTACTCTATCGCTCGAAAAATCTCTTGACCCAAAAACAGTAAACTAATAAACTCTCTCGAAGCGTTTTAAGTCTATTTGACGCTAAAATAACTATCAAACGACGTAAAAAGAATGACCAATATCCGCCAAAAACAGAAAGACTATAAGACGAATACGCCCCCCGCTGTCGTCGTCATACTCTGTTTTCTTGGAGCGTCTCTTTTGTGTCAACTTCTTGGCTGCGTTCGCAAGACAGAAGATCCCTTCGCGTCGAAAAGACGGCCCGTTATAGAAAGATTGAGCGAGAGAAGAAATCAGTCGGTCGAATCGCAGGAAGTCGTTCAAACGCAAACTGATCTTGTCCTTAATGCGAACGGACGAGTTGAAAGACTTAGTCTTGCGGCAAACTCTCGGCGAATTCTCCTTGAAAGACGACTGGGAATCGACGAGACGCAACCGGACTATCCGAACGCGTTCTTGACAAAAAAAGCGCTTGTCGAAGAAGAACGCGGCGGGATTGGCGTCGAATTATGGAACATTGAATTCTCAGACGCTCGACTCGAAAGTTTTTGCCCCGACTATATCGGTTTGTTAGCGCCGACATTGGGATGCGCGGCGTTTGACGAAAAAGGCGAACGGATTTTCTGGACGTACAACAACGAACAGAAAGGGCTTAATCTTCCGGCGTTGCAAGCGAACGAATCTACGATATTACGAGGTTCCACGCCTTCTGAATCAGAAACGCTTGACCTTCAAAAAGCCAGAGAAACGTCTTGGGCGCAAGACGGCAATAATCCGCTTTCTAACGCCGTCTTGACAAGATTACTGGAATACCGATCGTTCAAACAAGACGAAAAGACTTCGTTTACAGGAAGCGATAATGAAACGAAGCGTCTGAAATCAGCGGACGAAACCAAAAAAGCAGATTGCGTTCGTCTTTCTCCAAACGCGCGATGGCTTATTTGCCGCTCGGGCGATAACGAGGATCTTTCAGCAGCCACGTCAAATGAAAGAGAATCGGAATGGTCGCTTGTACTCCTTAGAGATCGCAATCGAGTCGTAACGTTTCCGTCGAACATAAAGATGACGTTTGATAATTCCACTTCCGACGAAGAAATCAAGGGGAGAATAGTCGATGTCCTTGCCGTGTCCGACGAAGGCGACCTTGTCGCGACGCTTGTTGAAGAACAATTCCCTACAACAAAACAAGAACTGTCGTTTGAATCGACGGTTCCCGACGTTCCCTCAGTTTTACACGCCGCTTCGAGCGCTTTGACAAACGCTCCTCGCTATAAAATTGTCATTTGGGATCTCAACGTTGCAAGAACGGTAGACTTGGAAAAGGCGAAGAAGCCTCTGTCGGCAATAGAAGTGTCTCAAATGTCAGTTCCTGCGCCTATTCCCAGAAAATTCTGTAAATTCTCTCCGACCGGAGAACGATTCGCCGCGCGCGTAGAACCTCGTTATATCACGATATGGCAATCGGCAAACGGAAAACTCAGCATGGAGTTGGGAGAACACGACGACGTCGTTCAAGATTTCGCATTTGCCCCTCATAGCGCCAAAATGGTAGTCGGCGTAGGCGGGAAAAAAGCGAGGCTCTCACTTTGGGAAATTCGCAAGGGAGTCGTTCTCCGCACCCTTGACGACTCAATTGATCACGCGACTTCAATTGACGCGGTTTCTTTCGCTTTTGACGAACGTCACGTCTACTTCGCTAATGATCTTGGAGAAGTTAGACGATGGGACGTTCGCGCGCATTAATTCTCTCCGTTTTTCTTGACTTCTGTTTCTTAACGCAATATACTGAAACCGTCGTTTGGACGCGGAACGTCGATTCGTTTACCGACGTTTTTCGGAAATAATTCATCGTACGCAACGTCAAAGGAAAGTAAATGAGCGAGTTGAATACGTCTATGGAAAACGAGCCCGTTCTTTTTCAAGGTCGTATTTTTAAAGTTGTCGAACGTAAGCAGATTGGCAGAAGCGGCAAAACGCTCGTGCGCCAAGTCGTGAAACATCCGGGCGCGGTAGGAATTGTCCCAATCCTACCGGACGGTCGCGTTTTGCTCATCGATCAGTATCGCATTACGTTCCAACGAAACATCTTTGAGATTCCGGCAGGTACCCGCGAAATCGGCGAAGACCCATTAATCACAGCTAAAAGAGAACTCATTGAAGAAACCGGGTATAGAACCGACAATATTGAATTACTTGCGCCTATTTACACTTCGCCTGGGATCCTTCAAGAAGAACTGGTCCTTTATATCGCCACGGATTTAGTCGAGGGAGAAACTGCCCTTGAAGACGGAGAAAAGATACTTCCCGCACCTAAAACATGGGACGAGATCGACAAAATGATTGACGCTCGTGAGATCGTCGACGCGAAGTCGCTTGTCGGCTTACTGCTCGCAAAACGCAAACTAGGGATTTAATCTATCGTCGTTTAAACGTTTACAAAAAGAACAAATAAGCTCCTAAACCTTTCCACCGCTTTACGAAAGAAAGACCAATGACCATCAAAAAAACGATCCCTCCGCAGGTTGTTCTAACCGGTTTTGCAGACGAATGCTCCAATAGCAAAACAATGGTCGAACAATTCGCGACTTTTGCCGCCCTTGGACTCCAATACTATAGCGTTCGTTTTGTCAATCTTGGCGACGGCGTCAAAAACGTCATGAAATTGACGACGGAGGAAATTCGATCGGTTCTGGAAATACAAAACGATTACGGTCTGAACGTTTCGTCAATCGGTTCGCCTATCGGCAAAATAAAGTTATTAGACGTCGACGACGGTTCTAAAGACGCCTATATTCCCTTTGAAGATTACCTGAACAACGACGTCAAACGCGTTTGCGACGTCGCTCATATGTTTGAAACAAAATTAATTCGCGGTTTTTCTTTCTATCAACCCAAAGGGGACGATCCGCAAAAGTATATATCGCAAGCGGTTGATCGTTTGGGGAAAATTGCGGAAACGTGCCACCGTTCCGATCTGACGTTCGGTCTGGAAGTAGAGGCAAATCTTATTGGTTGCAACGGCTGGATACTCGCCGACATATATCGCCAAGTGAACCATCCGGCGATGAAACTTATTTTTGACGCCGCAAATCTCGTCGTTCAAGGATACACGACCGCTGAAATCTTTGAACAATATGAAGCGATGAAACCGGGAATAGGTTGGATGCACATTAAAGATTATTCGAAGACGGTCGTTGAAAATAAGGGCGGACGGCAAGACGAAGACAAGATGAAAGGTTTTGTTCCCTGCGATCAAGGTTATTCAGGGCATGAAGCAATTTTACGCGATTTCGCAAAAATCCTCCCGTCGTTGACAGAGTACTCGCAAAATCGCGGCATACCTGGAGTTTTTCTTGATCTTGAACCGCACGTTAAGGGCGGAGGACAATTCGGCGGCTACAGCGGTTGCGACGGACTCGGCGTGGCGTTGCGCGCGTTATGCAAAACGCTTGATTATGTCGGAATCGACTACCATTTGAGAGATTTTGACGACATACGCGCCGCGCGCGGCTTCTAATTGATCGTTTTGCTCCACAATACAAACGACGATCCCGTTAAGTTGGATACCGCTTAACGGGATCGTTTTCATCGAATAGTTCCACGTGAGAGTAAAATCCGCAACGGCGCAAAAAGCCAACTGGAGCCGAAATATCCCGCAATTTTATAGACAATTGTCGGAATACAAACGACGTTAGGACGAAACGGGCGACGCAGGGAGCGCAAAGACGCGTCGACAACGCGGTCCGCGCGCTGCCAAAGAAAATTGGGAACAGTTTCTTTCAAATTGGAGTAACGCATCGTTTCCGCGTCGTGAAAACCCGTCCGAGCAAAACCGGGACAAAGCGCTTGAACGCGCACGCCGAATCGCCCGACGTCGCATTGAAGCGATTTAGAAAAAGTAATCAAATACGCTTTTGTCGCCGTGTAATCCGCCGCGCCTTCACCCGCAAGAAAACCAGACACAGAAGAAACGTTAATGATATATCCCGCGTCTCGTTTCTTTCCTTGCGCCTTCATAGGGACGAGCGCCGCGCGACATAAACGCATTGGCGCAAGACAGTGCGTCAACACCATTTTTGTCTCGACGTCGATAAATACGTCGGGAAACTTTTGATTGCCGCCGAAGCCGGCGTTGTTGATTAAGTACCGCAACGAAGGAATCGATTCAAGACGACGTTCTACGCGAATAATGTCGTCCAAAACAGAAAGATCCGCCGAAATCGTTTCGATTTCAACGTCGCGCTCCTGTTTAATCTCCTTCGTCGTTTCAAGAAGTTTTTCTTCGCGACGAGCAACGAGCAGAAGATCGTATCCCTCGGAAGCTAACCGTTTCGCGTAGATTTTCCCAAATCCGCTCGACGCGCCCGTTATCGCAGCCACCGGACGACCGTTGTCTCCTATTGACATCCTTCCTCTCCTGTTTAAACTTCAATCAGCCGTAATAAAAAAGCCCTTTTCACGAAGCAACGCAAAAAGGGCGAAATAGGGCTGGAAGGACTCGAACCATCAACCAAGGGATTATGAGTCCCCTGCTCTAACCATTGAGCTACAGCCCCAAACGTCGTTTATTATAACGTGTCTTTGATATTTTCAAGAGGTTGAGTTTATTTATTCGTCCATTCTCAGATCGATCCGAGTAGTAGGTCTGAGAACAAGCGGGCATGTCTGGCAACAACGCCTGATTCTCAGGAGTCGCCAGATTTGAAATCTATGGAAATATTTTTCCTTGAGTTTTTTCGTTGGTTTTCACCCCTAAAGTCTAGAATCTCATGTCGTTTTCTAATTTTTATTTTCGTCGTTTTCTTCTGGTCGTCTTGACGTGGACGTTTATTTCATGTCGATTGACTTTTTCCCAGTCGTCTCCACCATCCCCTAATCTTATTACAGATCGTTCTGAGGGACGCACGTCGTATCAACAAGCAGGTCCGTACAACCCGCGTTATGATTTAAAAACGGATACGGTGATGGTATACGGCGTTTCCGACTCCGACATAGACGGCATTAAAGATTGGCGCGAGAAGAGCGGGTCAAAAATCGCCGTTATGACGGGAATCGCGTGGGGAGGTTATGGCGAATACCTTGATGGAAAATACGACGGAGTCGACCACTGGGACGACGCTCAAGTTCTAGCGGACGATCAGAGAATGCAACATGATCCCGCTACCCCGTACCTTTCGCCAAGCGTCGCTTTCACCGATTATCTTGAAACTCGTCTCCGCAAGGTCGTGGACGCGGGCGTTGACGAAATCTATCTTGAAGAACCGGAATTCTGGGCGTTTACAGGATTTGGAAAATCGTTCCAACGCGAATGGAAAATGTTTTACGACGAAGAGTTCGTTCGTCCCGATTCAAGTTGCGACGCGCAATATCGCGCCTCAAAGCTCAAGCAATATCTTTATCGTCGCGCGTTAGATCGCGTCGCCGCCAGTCTCAAAGAATACTCTCTGAAGACATATGACCGCCCCCTAAAAGTTTACGTTGCGACGCACAGTCTTCTAAGTTACGCTCAAATCCAAATGGTAAGTCCCGAATCGTCGCTTCTTGACCTTCCGGGAATAGACGGTCTCATCGCCCAGATTTGGACTGGAACCTCCCGATTCGGCAATTTTTACAACGGAGTATTTGCGGAAAGAACTTTTGAAATCGGTCTGCTTGAATACGGCGTTATGCAAGAAATGACGAGAAACACGGGCAAACGCGTCTACTATCTCAACGATCCCGTTGAAGACAATCCTCGCTACGACTGGAACGACTATCGAACCAACTATCTTTGCACGCTAGTCGCTTCTTTGATGCGCTCCGGTTCATGTTATTACGAAGTCGCGCCATGGCCAAGTCGAGTCTTTTTAGGTTCTTTTCCGGCAGGATCGCCCGAAGCGACGACGATTCCTCATGACTATGCTTCTACGCTGAGTCTGGTCTTTCAACAACTTCGGGATATGAATCAATCTGAAGTCGAATGGCTAGACGCGCAAGCAATCAATGAAAAAAGCGAGAATCGCGGCGCGACAGAAGGAATCGGAACGCTCTTGGCGGACTCGGCGATGTTCCAACGAGCTAATCCCACGGCGTCTGCGTGCGCCGTCGACAATCTTGACGATCCAACCAAACCGACGCGAAAAGAAATCTCAGTTCTTGCGGATTTCCTCGGTCTTTCCGTCCCTCTAATCAAACACGGAATCCCCGTCGACGTTCCCGTCCTGGACAACGTTATGCGATTCCCCGGATACCTTGATCAATATAAGATCCTTCTTCTAAGTTACGATTATCAAAAACCTTCGTCGCCCGGCTTACACGCCGTTCTCTCCGACTGGGTTTTTCGAGGCGGCGCGTTGATTTTTGTAGATTCCGAAAAAGACGCGTATAATCAAGCGCACGATTGGTGGAACGAATCGACGCCTTCTTTTCAAACGCCCGGCGATCATCTGCTTACCAGTTTAGGTTTAAATCCGGGTCAATCGACCGGAAAATATAAGTATGGATCGGGCTGGGTCTACGTTGAGAGAAAGCGCCCCGCTTATTACACGCGGTCGTCCCAAAACGCGGATGAGATTAGAGAAATCGTCGCTAACGCAAGTAAAGACGTCGGACTTGACTTCGTCGAGCGCAACTACTTTTTGAAGCGTCGCGGTCCTTACCTTCTGGGCGCGACAATGACAGAATCGATATCAGACGAGCCGCTGGTTCTTAACGGCAGCTTTGTTAATCTTTTTGACGCCTCCCTTAACGTCGTTGATCAAGCGGTCGTTCAACCGGGCGAAAGAGTCTGGCTACTTGACTTGAATCGCGTAACTTCTGCAGCTCCCGCAGTTCTGGCTTCCAGTTGTCGTATTGAATCGCTCGAACAAAACGACGGTGAAAAAACAGTTGTAATAGAAGCGACGTCGCCTTCTGAAATCGAGGCGATTTCTCTATTGAAACTGGACGCGGAACCAACGTCAATAACAATAAACGGAAACGTCCCGGACGAAACAAGATGGGACAAAGAATCAAAAACGTTCTTCTTTAAATTCCACTCGACGGGCAAAGCGTCTATTGAAATTAAAACCAGATAGAAAGAATGAGAGAGCGAATCGGCTCGCGTTCGTCAGACGACGTCAAGCGCGAGCCAATTTCCTGATTAATCATTACGTGCGATCTGGTAATCAGACACGAACGATGTTCCCCGGTTTGCGCGGCGCGGGTTCAGGCGCCGGATTGGAGGCATATCCCAACGCGCAATGACCGATTCCGACATAATCGTCGGAAACGCCCCATTTCTTCATTAACGTTTTTCCAGTTTCACCGGAGAAGACTTCTTTTGCACGGTGAATCCAACAAGATCCAAGTCCGACTGCGTAAGCGGCAAGCATCATATTTCCAAGCGCAAGGGCGCCGTCTTCAACATAAGTCGGTCTATTTTTGTCGGCAAAGACAACAACGATCGTTGGAGCTCCATAAAAGGGATCGCTATCGACGCCCAAAACTTTTGCATTAAGAGACGACAACAAATCTCGCGTCTCTTTATCTTGAACGACGACAAGCTTTGCCGACTGAAATCCATGTCCGGACGGGGCGTAGACGCCAGATTCCAGGACGGCGTTCAGCTCCTCGTCCTTGATCTGTTCAGGTTTATATCCTCGAACGCTTCTGCGTTCTTTCATGCTGTTTAACGTTTCTAATTTCATGACGACTCTTTCAAATACTATCGAACTAGGGACGGAACCAATATGGCGCATGGCGCCAACACCTAACGTCCGCAATTATATCGCTGGCGAATAAAAAAACCATCTTTTTTTGTCGACATATAACAAAGCCGTCCCAAAAGAACACATCCGGTTTAAATCCCAAACGAAATTACAAGTCTATAACGAGCTCCGAGAAGGATCATGAAAACGCCTGTTACGTCTCGCCATAAAGACGATCAATAGCTGGAGAGCTACATAACGAAATAACAGACGCGGGGCAATCATTATCCATTCTCACCCGACAATTAGCGCATCCTAGACTTATCTCAATATCAAGCGTCCAATCTTAACCAAGGCAAATTAACGCCTATTCGCTTGAAAACGCATTCCGGATAAACTAGACTATAACGTTGTTCAAAACCAACGAGTTTCTAACGAACTCAAAAAGCACGTTTATCCCCCGTTATTTGAGGAAACAATCCATGACGCTTAAAAAAGTATACTCTCTTCTATTCGTCGGAACGCTCTCTTGCGTCTTATGTTTGGGCGTTTGCGCGTCGTTCGCAGCGGAACGCGTCGTTGTCGTCGGCGACAGTATTACAGGGCACTCCATGAATTTACCCTATGGCTTTACGCACGAAATCAGAGCCGCGCTTTCCGAAGCAAATAGCGACGTCGAATTTGTTCCCCTTGGCGGAAGCGGACAAACGATTTTCAGTTGGCGAAACATTATCGCCAACTCTTACGAAAATAATCAGCGTCTTGATATCGAAGGAATATTTGTCAAAGAAGAGTTCGACAAAGGCGCCGATACGATTTTGGTTCATCTTGGTATGAACGACGCGCTTCAGCCTTCTATCAAATCTGACGAAGAGGGTTTCGCTTCATGGAAAAAAGAATACGTCAGTCTTATCGACGATCTTCGTAAACGCGTTCCCAACGTCAAACGGATTGTGCTGACCCCTCCGACGATGCTCACCGAGGAAGATTATGCCTTCAAAAACGTTCTAATGGATCGTTTTGCCAGTATTATCGAGGAGGTGGCAATCGAGACGAATTGCGAATTCGAAGATACGCGGGCGGAATTTAAGCGTTTTGTGAACAGCGTTCGTCTTCTTGATCCAGATTTTCGATTCACGCTCGATTTTGTCCATCCGAATCAATTCGGCCATCAGGTTATGTCCTGGTCGTTTTTGAAAGGACTCGGTTTAGACAACGTTGCACAAAAATATTACGAAACGAAAATATCCCCGGAAATACGAGACTTTACCTCGCCCGGCATGTCGCTTACCGTTTGCGATAAAACGCAGGTTGACGTCTTTAACATCGATAAAATCTTTTTCAACGTCGTTGTTAATACGCGCGGTATTCCCGAAGCCGTAAGCGCCGACGCTGTGGAAATCAAAACCAGCGGCAATTTACAAATAAACGCGGTAAAGAAGACGGACGCCTCCGGACAGTTTATCGTCGAATTATCAGGTTCGACGGCGGACTTGCCCGCTGATCTTGACGTTCAAATTGGCTCTATAGAACGAGTTTTACGTCTCAACGCCCCGTATTTTGTCGCGACCGGCTTCGTCCTTGCAGACGGAGCGTCTTTTTCAACGCCCGAAAATTATCCGAAAGACAAGGCTTTTACAGAAATCGATCAAGCGACGCTTGACGGCAAAGACCCCCTAAAAGAATCGTTCGAATCGCCAATAGACGGTCAAAAATTATCCTGGACGATGTATTTCCCCACTCAATTTAAGACGGGGGCAAACAATCCAAACGCTGTTGACATATCAATTATTTCCCCGGCAAACGCCTTTGAAGGAGCGTACGTCGTCCGCTATATCAGGAGTCCCAAAGCGCAACGTTGCACGCTGAAACTAAACTCCGAAGGATTCAGCACGACGGCTATTGAAACAATTTATCTCAACGGCAAAGAGATTTACTTCGACACGCTCTCGCCGCGACATATCAAGGCGAAAGACGAACTTGAAGTCGATTTGAAAGAAGGTCTGAACATTCTTGTCTCTCGAGTCGACCATACTTATTGGCAATGGGCGACTTCTTTCTCCTTTGAAAACGCGGAAGGTCTTTCCTTCTAAGCGCAGATGCGAACGCGCCCCAAAAACGACGTTTCAGCGCTGTGTTTTCCTTCTGAAACGTCGTTTTCAATAGCGCCGACGTCAACGCCTGTCCGGTTATTGGACTTCAATTTCGAGCGTCGAATCAGGCAAGCCGTCGGCGGAAACAACTAAACGAACTTTCTGTCCTCCCTCGCCGCTTCTCAGAACAAGCGTAGCCTTTCCATAGAAAAGGGAATGCGTCGAATCGGCAAACGAATCATAGTCTATTGGATTGCCGTTAGAAATGCCGACAAGGGTTGCGGATCCCTCGACGCGCGCGCTGAATTTCATCATGTCGGTGGGACAAAGAGTCCCATCGGCGTCAACCGCTTCAATGTTGACATAGACAAGATCGTCGTCGTTCTCAAAGCGTTCCTTTTCCGGAATTAACCGTAAACAGGCGGTTTTTCCAGCTGTTTTACAAACGGCGCGACCGATTTCAGCGCCTTCTTTATACGCAACGACTTCCAAAACGCCCGGCTCGTAAGGGACGTTTTCCCATCGAAGACGGTATTTGTCGACAATCCAATAATAGTCGGCAAGATCAAAATCAACGTCGCGCGGTTTTTCAAGCGTTCGTTTCGTATCTTTTGACTTTCTCCCCAACGACTTGCCGTTTAAGAACAGCTCTGCGGAATCACCGTTTGTATATACGTAGACGGGCGTATTTTGTCCCTCGCGACCCTCCCAATTCCAATGCGGCAAAATATGCACGGTAAGAACGGCGTCGTTCCAGTAACTTCGATAGAGATAGAAACGATCTTTCGGCGTCCCGCATAAATCGACGACGCCAAAATAGCTGCTTTTCGCTTCCTTTTCAAAAGGAGCAGGTTCTCCAAGATAATCGAATCCCGTCCAGACAAACTCGCCGGCAACGTAACGATCTTTTTCCATACGCTCAAAATCGACGTCGGGAATATCGCGCGGTCCATTGGCCGAAATAAGATCGAAACTATCGACTTGAAGCGCGTCGTTATCGTAGACGTCCTTGCGGTCCGGCCGTTTAAATGAAGGATCGTAATAACCTCGAGTTGAAAAAGCCGACGCGGACTCCGTGTAAACCAACGGCGTCTTGGGAAAACTCTTGCGAGCTTCGCGATATTTGGCGCCATAATTCCAGCCGGAAATATCAAGAGGTTCCAACACGTCGATTTTTGGCGGATAGTCCCCAATGACTTCAGACACAAAACATCCCATGCCCGTCAATCGCGTTGGATCGTACTTTTTAACGACGTCATGCACCCACGCGACTCTTTTTTTCGCTGCGTCGTCCGGATTTGAAGAACCGACTTCGTTGCGTTCCACCTGCCAAATCTCGTTCCCAACGGACCATGCGCAAACGCTGGGACGATTACGATCGCGCCGAACGAATCGACGCGCCTGACGTTCTGCAAAAGGATAAAAATCGTCCTCGGGACGCAACCCAGCTGTTCCGTCCCATTTATCAAAGAGTTCGTCCCAGACAATGAACCCCATTTCGTCGCATGCGTCCATAAATGCGGACGAATTCGGATTGTGGCTCGTACGAATCGCGTTTACTCCCATATCGCGCATAATCGAAAGTTGCCGTCTAATCGCCGTCGGATGGGCGCAGGCGCCTATGATCCCCTGATCGTGATGCAAATCGACGCCCTTTAACTGCAAACGTCTCCCGTTAAGGTAAAAGCCGTCGTCGACAGTCCACTCGATTTTGCGAAAACCAAACGTCGAAGAAAGTTCGTCCAACGTTTCGCCGTCGGCTTCGGAAAACTTCACCGTAGCCGTGTACATTCGGGGCGAATCGACGTCCCAAAGCGCAACGTCGTCAAATGAAACGTTCCAAAAACAAACCGGCTGATCTTCAAAATCGGGGAACTTACTATGAGAATCCAAACGTTCGTTTTTCTCAGAATTAGGAACAAGATCAAGCGTTTTCTTTTCCGAATAGACTATTGTTCCAGTCGGATCGGCAACCTCTAAAACAGCCTCGACTCCTTTTAACTCTGCCGCGACTTCCGGGGTAACTTCAACGCTCAATTTGGAGGATCCTTTTGACGTTGTTTCAGGTTCGACTTCCGGAGTTTTAATAAAAACGGAACCTTCTGGAAGCCATAGTTTACGGGAACATTTTAACAACTGGACGGAACGATACAGACCGGCGCCGGGATACCAACGAGAATGATGTTCACGCGTGTCGCAACGCACATCGATCGTATTATCAGAATTGCTTCGTAAAAAAGGAGTAACGTCTACCTGAAAACCAAGGTATCCGTAATCCCAACCTCCGGCGTACGTTCCATTAACAAAAACCTCCGGAAACGCCATGCAACCGTCAAAACTAAGAACGAACCTTTTATCCGCGTCTTTGGAGTCGACAAAAAGAGTCTTCGAATAAACGCCGACTCCGCGCCACGGTAAAGCGCCGGTGTTCGTATTGTATTTTTTATCAAAAGCTTGTTCGATCGCCCAATCGTGAGGGAGACGCGCCGGTCGAGTTTCTCCCGTTTTTTCGCATTGGACCTGATCTCCCATTTTAAAAGTTCTGATTGGTTCGGCTCGATAGTTTTCCGGCTCTACTAAAGCAAAACTCCAGCCGTCGTTAAACGGGATCGTTTCACGCGCGTCTACCATTACATTGAAGAAAAAGACGATTGCGACCAACGTAAATAATGTTGCCACAGCCTTTAATATCCTGAAAAAATTCATGTTATCAATCCTTACATAAACGTTTGTAACGGAGTCTTGTTGGTTCAAAACGCCAACGACGTCAATCATAACATACAAGGATTATCATACGGGAAGAACAACCAAAATCAAGAAATATCAATCAATTTCTCCATAAACAAAACCTGATTTGAAATAAACGAGTCTTTTATCATCGTTAACGACAACGTCAAAAAGTAACTTTTTGAAAACGCTTGCGAAACCTAGCGAGCCTTTTTATAATAGCAGACGTGGCATGCTCGTATTGACGAACGCATTTTTGATAGTTATTTCCTCAATACGCTTTCCATACATACCTTTTTTCCGCAAATCACCGTTGCAAAACAGAATTCCTTTTGTTATTTGGTAAGAACTAACAACAGCCATGATTTTCTCAAAAAAACTCATAACACTCTATTTCTCGCTTTTTCTCGGCCTTCTCTCTTCCGTTTCGCCTCTGGCGTCTCAAGAAACGCCTCGACTAGAGCAAGCGTCCATATCGTTCAGAATTGGACATAACATTTGGTCGAACGACGCTCGTTTTACGCAACTTCTTGAACTGTTCGATAAATATCCGGACGCTACCGACGAAATTACCTTCTTTACGCAAGGAACTCATACTCCAATCACAGACGAAGAATTAGAACGCCGGTGCGTTCTGTTGAAACAAAGAATCGACGAAGTCCATGCTCATGGATATCGAGCAGGAATCAACATCTTATGCACAATGGGGCACCATCCGGAAGATCTTCCCCATTCTATCGGATCGGAAATACCAAGGGCTCAAACGTTAGACGGCAGAATCGCAGAAGGGACGCTCTGTCCCAACAACGAAAACTTTCGTCAGAGGATACGCCGAATCTATACCGCAATGGCAAACGCCAATCCCGATTACATTTGGGTTGACGACGACGTCCGAACCGGACATATGTTGGATTCAAGCGGAACGCCAGGTTCCGTGTGTTTCTGCGATAATTGCATGAAAATACTCGCGCAAAAATTCGACGTCGAAATCGACCGCGACTATCTGACGTCGCATATGAGCGATCCAATTGTCCTGGCTAAAATTCACGAGTTTACTTCCGATTCCTACGATAAGTTGTTCGCTTTGATAGAAGAAACAATACGTAAGATTTCACCGGACATGCCGATCGGTTTCATGACGGGAGAACGTTACGACGAAGGTTACGACTTCGAGCGTTGGGCGAAAACGTTGATGGGCCCCAATGGAGATAAGGAAGCGTACTGGCGACCGGGAGGAGGCTTCTACGAACAATCTTATATGAACGGTCTTTTTGGAAAATCGCACGAAATTGGAAGACAAGTTTCTCTGCTTCCTCCAGAAGTTGTCGTCATTCAATCGGAAATTGAAAATTTTCCATACCAACTGCTAATGAAATCGGCTAACGTAACAACGTTAGAGGCGGTCTCCCACATTGCGGCAGGATGTACAGGCGCAGCGTTTAACGTACTTACAAATAACAACGAACCGTTAGACGAATATGAAAATATGATCGCAAAAGTTGCTGAAAGAAGACCTTTCTTTGATTTAGCGGTTCAAAAATTAGGGCGCAATCCCAACATTGGGGTATTCCCTCTCTGGGAAAAAACTGACGGATCTTATCAAAACAGGACTCCTGTTCAAGCTTTAACGTCATGTTTTTCGGAAACAGGCGTCCCAATCGCCTATAAATTTCTCCCTGATCAAACAAACGTCGTTCTCTTATCGCGCGCCTACCTGAGTCACAAAACGCCCGAAGAAATCAAAAAGGTTTTTCAAATGGGTGTTTATACCGACCTAGACGCCGTCAATTTAGCCAACGATCCGGCGACTTACGCGTTAAACGATCTTACGGGCATGGGATATGGCGGAGAGATTCACGTCGACGGAATTGAGAAAATTGAAGAACATCCTCTTAACGGTTCCTTTGCCGGAAGAACCCGCGACTTGCGTCAATCGTTCTGGCGAGAACCTATTTATTCATTGAAGAAAACGCGGCCCAACGTTGAAACGCTGTCGAGTTGCGTCGATTATGGCGGAGATCAAACGGCGGAAACAATCGTCGGTATTTTTGAGAATCCGTTAGGAGGCCGAATCTGCGTCAATGGTTATTATCCTTGGGGTAATTTTTACAACTACTCGAAACAATCCCAAATCCGCGCTATCATACGTTGGCTTTCCCGAGATCGCATACCGGGTTACGTCGATTCTTTCGCCAAAATCAATTTTTGGTTGCGCGCGCCCAATGCGGACGGTAGTTTTGCGGGCGTTGCAATTAATTCTAACTATGACCCTGTTGAAAAAGTTGCGATCATGTTAAAAACCGACAGGGATTCTATTGACGTTTACGACTATTCCTGCCAAAAAACGACCGTTAAAGCGTCGTTTTCTGACGAGGCGGGATATCGACGTTTCATCGTTCCTGAAATCAAACCGTGGGAGCCTGTTTTATTTGTCTGCGAATAATCGTCCGATTTCGTTCGTGTGTTTCTGGACGGTTTTTCATGTAGAGAAGCAGTCGGGAACAAAACTAAAAAACGTCGTACTGTCAACAGTCGTTGATTATTCGTCGTATGCCGTGGGAATGCAGTTTTAATAGTTTCCCGACTTAAACAATCAGAACCTGTAATTGACACATTGTGAGGAATAATTCAATGAAACCGCACAATCGCCCGTTCTTTTGTCACGTGCTTCAAGATAGTTTCGCTTTTTTCTTGTTGACGACGTTTTTTATTTCGTTTTTTTCTGAACGTTCGCTTTTCGGAGAAGACGTCTCGCGCCCATCCGTCGTAATTTCAGATTTTGAAGGTCAAGATTACGAAGGATGGACGGTAGAGGGCGACGCGTTCGACGTCGCTCCTATTGCCGGATATAAACGCGGAGGCATGGGATCCGTTTTCGGCTTTCACGGAAGAAAACTAATTAACACCTTCGTTCCAAACGGCGACGAGTCAACTGGAACATTAACGTCGCCCGAATTTACTATTGAACGCAAAAACATCGTCTTCTACATAGGAGGTGGCTGTTTTCCCGGTGAAACAGGAATTAGCCTTTTGATCGACGGAAAAGAAGTTTTTACGGAAACCGGTCTTTTTTCAACGCCCCAAGTCGGTCATGAAGGTCTTGAACGAAGAGTGTGGAACGTTGAATCTTTCATGAACCACAAAGCGAAGATTGTTGTCTTTGACAAGAAAGCCGGGGGAAATTGGGGACATATAAAAGTCGACTATATCTATCAAACCGACGAAGCAGTCGCCAACGTCTTTAACGAGATAAAAATTGACGATTCGGCGCAACCGATCCCTTACAATCGAATGCTGTTTGGACAGTTTATCGAGCACTTTCACCGTCAGGTTTATGGAGGAATATTTGAACCTGGGTCGCCTCTTTCCGACGAAACGGGCTTTCGTCAGGACGTTGTTGAAGCGCTTAAAGAACTTAATATTCCCATTGTCCGCTGGCCGGGAGGTTGTTTCGTCTCCGCATATCACTGGATTAACGGCGTAGGTTCCGACCGACAGCCATATTACGACAAAGCGTGGCATGTTGAAGATCCCAACACGTTTGGAACGGCGGAATATGTCGCCTGGTGTCGGAAAATTGGCGCAGAACCTTATATTTGCACTAACGCGGGTACCGGAACGCCGGAAGAAATGAGCGACTGGGTCGAATATTGCAACCTCAACGTTGGAAAATTCGGACGTATGCGCGTCTCTCATGGATACAAAGAACCTTTTGACGTCAAATATTGGAGTATCGGCAATGAAAACTGGGGCGGTCATGAAATGGGAGCTAAGACCGTAGAAGAATGGGGTCCTCTGGTTCGGGAATCCGGGAAACTAATGATTAATACCGATTCAAATATCAAGTTGTTTGCCGCAGCTTTGCCCAACGAGAATTGGACGATCCCGTTGTTAAAAACTGCGGGATACCTTCTTGATTACGTGTCCATTCACGGATACTGGTCATGGCTCGACAACAATAAAAAGCCGCTTCCTTACCCCAATTGCATGACGTTGACAACGGAACCTGAGTCTGATATTTTGCATACGATCGATATGTTGGAGAGAACAGGATTCAGAGGCAAAATTAAAATCGCTTTCGACGAATGGAATCTTAGAGGCTGGTATCATCCTGGAATTGGCAATCCCAAAGCGTTGGATCTGGAAGCGCGCAACCTTAACGACGACAATTCCGTGTATACGATGGCGGACGCGGTTTTTGCCGCGTGTTTTCTAAATTCTTGTTTGAGACGCTGCGAAGACGTAGAAATTGCGTGTTTCTCTCCTATTGTCAATGTGCGCGGCGCCTTGTTCGTTCATCCCGAAGGAATTGTAAAACGCCCTACGTTCCACGTCTTCAAACTTTACAGCGATTTACTCGAAAAGAACTGTCTTCCAATAGAATTAAACTCAGAAACGCTGACAGTCGGTAAGAAAACGACGCCCAAACTTGACGCGATCGTAACGACAAACGACGCGCAAGATAAATTCACAATCGTACTTGTCAACAAGGATCCTGAAAACAATGTCAAAGCGTCGCTCAATTGGGAAAAACTGCTTGGAAACGCCCCCCAGAAACTGAACGCAACGATTCTTAGCGGTCAATCTCCCGACGATTACAACGACGTAGGAAATGAAAACAACGTCGTTCCTGAAGAAACAATTCTGGAAATTGAAGACAATCTAATCTCGCTCCCCGCGCACTCGATCGTTTTCATACGTTGCTCCAAATAGTTCCAACGTCGAAAAAGGCGGCGCTTCAACGTTTTTACGTTGTTTTAGCGTCGCCGACGTTTGCTCTTCGAGAAAGCGCCGCTAAGATCGGAGTAAAGAGAATCGTCTCGACCTTAGCCACGAAGGAAGAAAGTACTTGGCAAATCCCAGGTTTCTTGATTATTCAATGCTAAAATCGAACTCACGACGTTCGTCTCGATACCACGCGCGTTCCTGGGTCGCAGGGGATATCGCAAACAAGGGAGAAAAAGTTCGCACTTTAACGTTCTTCATATCTTTTGAGAATTCAAGGAGTTGCAACCATCCGTCGCCGCCGTTTCCTTCCCAACCTCCGCCCATCGCCTGCGTGTCAAAAAGCAACTGAGCGACGTTCTTGCCAGCTTCGTTTTTATCGAGTCTAAAACCGGTGCAGCCGTCCATATTGTCGGCGGCAGAGACGTGTCCGCACAGAACCATTCGAATATTGGCCGTCGGATAAACAAGTTTTTCCCAGATAGATTCGCCGGCGTTGCCGCCTTCCTTGTTAAGTCCGTATCCTTCGCTCGCAATCCGCTCGCTGCCATTAGTATAGGCGTGCAAATAGGAATGGGTAACAAGAATACCAAAAGCGTCGGCGTTTTCAGGACGTTCAAAAACGCTTTTCGCCCAGGCGAGAGCTTCGTCGCGAGGCGCGAACTCAACGACGACAATCACCACGCGTTGACCTTCGGTTCCCTGAATTTGATACGCGGCGTTTTCAAGAGACTTCACTCCATAGGCGTTCTCAAACGTTTCAAACAAAACGTGAGCGTTTGAGGGATTACGACCAATAGGAAAATAGTCGTTAAATCGCGTTTCCCGATTCAACGAAGAACGCGTCCCGTAATGATTGCCGTCAGGGTAGATAAACGGCCCGTAGTCGTGATTTCCGGTACAAACGATATAAGGACAAACGCCGTCGAGCCTTCCAAAAGCGCGAGACGTGCATTCCCACATCTCTTTGCTCGTTTGATTTGCGAATTTGCCGTCGCCCTGCTGAAGATTGTTTGATTCGACCATATCGCCGACGCAAACAGTCTCTTTGATATTTAATTTTTCAGCATTTTCGGCAATCCAGGTCATCATCAGGTCGTAAATGCCATGATTGCGAGAATAGCGCGTATAAGCCTGCGGATCGGGCACAACGACGAGATTCCACCCGCCCTCTTGCTGAATAGCCGGAGGTTCATATTCAGGCGCGTCTTGCGCAAGCAAAACAACGGAAGGCGACAATGCGGCCAAACATAAAAACAAACAAAAGCAATTCTTTTTAAACATAACGGTCTCCTTTAAAAACATTACGTACGGCGGCTATAACATCGGCAGATAGCTCTATTACCGACAAGCCAAGTCATTATACTTGATTCCAATTATAGGCACAAGGAAAAGCTGAGAGAGGCGTAAATAGATCGTTTTTCAAAAAATTGCCAAAAAGAAGCAAAGAAGACGTCGAAATAAGAGAAAAGAAGATTAGAATTAAGCTGTTAGTCGTTCGTTCCACTATACCACAGGGAGAAAAAAGTTGTTTAAAAAGATCGTTCTCATTTTTTCTGTTATAGCGCTATTTGCTTGCGTTCCGACGGAAGCCGCCGCTCCTAATTATTATCCCGCTCGGCTCTGCAATAGCTGCGGATTCGGAACTAAAAGGCAGAATTGCGTAAAATGCGACAAATGGACGGGAGCCAATCATTACGACGCACGGCTATGCAACAGTTGCGGATTTGGAACCAAAAATCAGAATTGCGTGAAATGCGGCAAATGGATCGGGAGCTCCAACTATTATGAAGCGTGGCTTTGCAATAACTGCGGCTTTGGCCATAAAGACGAGTATTGCGTAAAGTGCGGCAAATGGGCGCATTGATACCCCGGTTCTTCCTATTTTCAGCATGAAAGCGACGTCAATGCAAAAATTCGGTTTCTCTCTTTTTTACGTAGCTATTTTCATCGTAACTCTTGATTTATTCGTTGATTCCGTCATTTATGCGGACGACCCCACCCCTGAAGTTGTTGTCGAGAAAATCGCGCTTTTCAACGGCAAGAATCTGGACGGTTGGAGCGTATTCATTGCAGGAAAAGAACCCGGCGAGGATCCTGATAATGTTTTCTCCGTTGAAGACGGCGTCTTGCATATCTCCGGCAACGGCGTTGGAGGAATTGCGTCTGATAGGGCGTTTCGTGATTATCAAATAATTGTCGAATTCAAATGGGGCGATAAATCCTGGGCTCCACGTGAAGATCGTTGTCGCGACGGAGGTCTCCTTCTTCATTCCGTCGGACAGGAGGGAGCATACGGCGGATGCTGGCGCTATTCCATAGAAACCAATATTATCGAGGGCGGTCTTGGAGATTTCATAGTCGTAGGCGACAACACGGAGAAATATGCGATTACCGCCAAAGTTAAAAAAGAAAAGTCAAAGCTGGGCGCGTGGATTTACGATCCTAACGGAACCCCCGAGCGTGTGTTCTCAGGACGTGTCGACTGGTTTGCAAGAGACCCAGAATGGACGGACACGCATGGATTTCGTGGAAAAGACGACCTCGATAAACCGCTAGGCGAGTGGAACGAATTGAAGGTCGTGTGCAGGGACGACACACTCGACGTTTACGTCAACGGAACGCTTGTTAATCAGGCCTACGACGTCAAGCCTTCGGCAGGTCGTATTCAAATACAGACGGAACTTGCGGAATATTTCATTCGCCGTATTGAAATTCAACCGCTGGACAAGTAGTTCCCGTCTTATCAGTTCCAGTCAACCGCCATTTATCAGAATCTCATGTTTGCGTTCTTAAAACGGTCGTTTGAAAAAAACGACGCGAGTTCAAGAAACTATTCGGTATTTAACTACGTTTACGCCTTTGTTTCGCGCGACAATCTCAAAACGACCGTTATCCTCCTCTACTCTATTCTGGCTTTAACCGCTTGGAAGTATATTCCTCCAGCTGATCATTTTGCCGATTCGTCGTCGGGGGAGTGCGTTCTTGGCCCGTTACTTGGCTCGTCTCACGTCGTGCGTCCCCTTGACGGAACGCTTTCGTCGCGAATAACGCCCGTCGGATTTCTTTGGAACGCACGAAAAATTTGGACGGCCTTCGTCCTCATGGGGATCGTTCCGGCGCTGATCGTCGTTTTTGTTTTTAAAGAAAAACTTAGCGACTACGGATTGACGCCTGGTATTCTTAAGCGAACTATAACGAACTTTTTTCTTTTCCTCCCAATAATGCTTGTCCTCGGTTGGCTGAGCGGAAATACGCGGGGATTTTATAACGTCTATCCCTTCAATCCATTAGCGGGAGTCTCTTGGAACGCCTTGTTTGCACACTCGCTTATGTACGTCTTTCTCTACTATCTCGCTTGGGAATTCATGTTCCGTGGATTTATCCAGCTTGGTTTAACCCAAAACATCGGCGTAGCGCCCGCAGTACTGACGCAAGTTTTAGCTTCAACGGCTCTCCATTATGGACATCCCGCCTCGGAGACTTTTGGCTGCATAGTAGGAGGACTCCTTTGGGGATTCCTGGTTTATCGCACAAAGTCTATCTTTTCCGGCTGGGGGCAACATGCCGTTTTAGGGATAACGCTCGACTGGAGCCTTATACTTAAAGCGTTTTGATCTTTTACGCGGAGCCGCAAACGTAAAAACGTCTCCGGCTCCGCGTATAACTACGAATATCAACGTCGTTGCAGGTAGCGCCAATTTGGAACCGCTAGTTCAAGAGCGCCGGGCAACTCATTCTTGCAACGTTGAAAAACTCCGCGCCACTCCCCGTCCTCGTCCCGCCAAATAGCGACGTCGACAGGATCGTCGGCGATCGTTTCGTCTGTAAGCGTAACGCCAAAATCGCCGACTTGAAACGATTTCAGACCAGACGCGACCAAAGCGGTTAAATTCCCGTTTTCATCAAAACGAGTCGCAAAAACGCCGTTTGCCGCAACGGAGACTGGCGGAGAAAACTTTCCGTTGCTTAAAGGAATCGTTTCGTCGCACAAAACGATCGGGTCGCCAAAATCGCTTTCCTCTGCGGCTATCTGCAAGATTAAACCGTCCAGAAATCTTGAAACAGATTTACGCGCGGGGCGGGACGACTTCTCAACGTCAGAGCTAAATTTATAATCGTCGCTAACCCATGGCGTTTGCGCGATCGTTCCGCGCTCTTTCAAAAAAGCGATGACTTCTTCCGCCATCGAAGCTTTTTCCTCGTTTGAAGCTTGCGGAGAGATTGAAATAATTTTCGTCTTACACTCCTCGACAGAATTGGCCAACTTTCGCAACGCCTGGTAATCCTCCTTTTCCGTGTCGCCTTCGCCGTTTAAAACGACAACCTGGTATTTTTGCTTCCCATATTGCAAATAACCGTCGCTGACGCTCCATCTCGGCTTACCGTCATGGGTATGAGAATTAATCTCGTCGATTGGAATCAAATCCGCAGGATATCCCTGCGTGGAAAAACGATCGCAAATATCGCATCCGACGGTTTTATATTCCGGAAGCAAGGGATTTGAGGCCGCAAATCTTCCAAAAACTACCGCGACAGGAGAATCAATTTGCGAATTGGACACAAGATTCAACATACGAATCTTCTGACGGATCTTTGCCACGCCGCCGTCAGCGACAATCGGCAAGAGTTTAGGATCGACGTCGTTTTTAGGAGAGTCGTCGTTTCTGGGATAGATTTGATGAATATGAACGCGCCCTCCTGACGCGGCGGAAGTCCAATGTTCCCAGATATAAGGGGGAACTTGCGAGGCGTAAAACATGTTTACCCAAAGAGAATCGCTCGCTTTTGCCAATGAATTCCTAACGCAAAACGGCACAAACTCGTCCGTTTGAGCGACGTCGCGAGGCGCTTTCCACCACATGACGCCGTTTTTACGCATTTCAAGAGTGTTAGGCCATGGATACCAGGTACAGTGAACGCCAACAAAAGCGTCCTTTCCCCAAACCTTCTTTGTTAGAGCATAATTCTGAAATTCATATTCAACCGCGCGATTTGAACACAGGCGACGAAATCTATCTACTACCGTAATTCGCTCCTCCCCTTTGTTCTGCTGAGAACGAAACGCCAGGAACAAATCGTCGACAAGATCGTCTCCGTTATACGCTTTAGAATATGCGGCGCGCATATTTTCAGAATACCAATAATCGTTCAAATTATCGACACGGTCAAAATTCGGAAGAAAACCCCATTCGTCTTTCGCGACTCCAAAAGCTGGTACGTCTCGAAAACTCTCATAAATATGTCGTTCTAGTTCAAGAGTTTCTTCTGCAAAAAGATCTGGATAAGAATAACGGAAGGCGACGGCGCAAGCGACAAAGTCGCCGAGAGTCTCTAAGTCCTTACGCGTAAAGGAAACAGTCAAATTGTTATTCGACGCGCCGTCTACTTCGTTTCCCTTCTTACCGCTAACATAATATTGATTTTTGTCCCATGAAACCAACTCGGTAACGTCTTTTATTGACGAAGGATCGATCTCGTCGGTCTGCGTTTTGTTATACGCCCAAGCTTTAACGACTCGTCCGCCCCGAACATAATACGGAAGATTACCCGTATAATGATCGGACAAATTAGGAGCGGTAAAATTCATGATCAAATTCTCACCGTCGCCAACAGCGTCGGCTTCTTGAAACAACAGACGTTCCTGCGCGAGATCAGGTCGTTCTTTTTCAAAATCGTAACGGGCAATACGCAGATCGATATCGAGAATCGTTTTAATTCCATAACGTTCCTTCGCGTATTCAACAGCCTTTTTGGTCGTTTCTAACGCTTGTTCGTTTCCGATCAACGAATTATTACTTCGAAGAGTAATCGTTAATACGTCGAAAGCTCCATAAGGCGCAACAGCGTCTACCAGTTCTTTATAAGAATCCCCTTCAGGAGCAAAACTCCAAAAACAACCGACGTCCGGAACAACTGGACGAGCGTCAATTTCAGCGGGAAGACGATCTGGAAACGAGGGATTCAAAGGAGGAATCTCTTTCGCCCCAATAGGTCCGCTCACAAAAGCGACAGTAAAAACCGTCCCCATAGCAAACGCTAAAAAACGTAATGAAGGTGAAACAAACATGAGTTCTCCAATATGAGTCGAGGCAAATCAGGATTAAATAATTAACGCTATATCGCTGCGACTAAACCCAAACGTAAGATTAGTCGTCTCAATGCAATTAGGATGGCTCCTATCTTTTAAGAAGGAAACAGTCGGAGTTTCCGGGCCCATTTTCCAATATTACTACGGCAAAACGTCGCTTGTCATTATACCTGTTGGGAGAGCCCAAAACAACGACAGACATTTTACGAAAGGCGAGGGTAAATACGACGAACGACCGGTTTATTGAGTCTTGTCGAAATAGACGGTTCAAAAGACTATTGTCACAGAACCAAGACCATAAAAAATAAAACATCTTTCAAAAAAAAACGAGGAAACGGTCTTTACAGGATCAAATAAAAACGTCAATATCCGCTCAGTTGAGTTGCGCAGGGAAATTGCGTAAGCATACTCTCTGCCCTCCCTGCCACACATGGATTACAAAAAGCAAATAGTTTCTTTTGCGAATATTTGACGTTTCAAGGAGAAACCAAAGTGAAACACGCTCGTTCGATTTTCACGGCGCTGTGCTGCGCCTCCCTCTGCCTCGTTAGCGTTTTTGCGCAAGCTCAACAAGCCCAACCAGCGTCGAACGCTCAATCAGCGCGCCCCGCCACGAAAAATCTGCTCGTTGGAGTCGTCGATCTTCGTGCCGTTCTGCAAAACCATCCGACTATTGTCGACGAGATTCCCGCGCTTACGATGCAAATGCAGGAAGAACAAGTCGCTCTTAGCAAGGCCAAGGACGATGCGGATAAAAACGTCGCCCGCCTCCAAAAAGAATATAACAGTCTGATTGGTTCTCCCGAATTTGAAGACAAAGTCGGGGTTGTTCGCAAAGAATTTAGCGACGCAGAATTCAAGGCCTTTGAGGCTCAAAAGAAGCTCGTTGCCAAACGCACTCAGCTCCTCTTCAAAGCTTACGAAGACCTTCAACAGGCTATTGAAACGGTCGCGAAACAAAACGGAATTATTATCGTTCACTCCAAAGTCAAGCTTGCAGTTCCGGACAACGCCAGCGTTTCTCGCGAGGCGGTCGCACTGGAAGAAGCCGATCAGAACACAATCGTTTGGAACCACCCCGCCTGCGACATTACCGAACAGGTAAAGGCCCAACTTGCCGTTATTGCGGGAACGCCGAAACAAAACGCCGAATCCGGGGCTTCGCTTGACAATCTCGGAGCCCAGGCGATGAGCGCTCGCGCTAGCGCCGGAGCGACTTCCGCCGCCAAGCAGCCGACGGCCGCTCCTGTCGCGAATCGCACCGCCAATACCCCCGCTGCTTCGCAACGTCGCTAAATAAACCGCTAGCATTTCACGGACATCAGCCGCTGATTCGAAACGTCGGCGGCTGTTTTTGTTTGTAAACGCAACCTATTTGCAAAGAAAATGTTTTCATTCCAATCGTGAGGCGACAGGCGCGATTCTACCATGAACTTGTTCTCATCGGAGCGTTGAAGAATGTTTCAAATCCCGTCAATTTCAAGAATTGAATCAACTCGACGACAACGAACGATCAAAAGTCAGGTCGACGTGGAGGGATTTGGATTCTGGTCCAGCAAAGACGTCGTGTTCTCTTTTCGACCGGCGCCAGAAAACTCTGGAATTCGTTTTTTCCGCGCTGATCTCCCCGGTTCTGATCCAATACCCGCGTTAGTGTACAACAGGATAAAAAAACCGCGTCAAACCAGTCTGGCTTCCGGTATTGCGCAGGTCGATATGGTTGAACACGCGCTGGCGGCGTTGCGTGGAGCGAGAATCGACAACTGCGATATTATAGTAAATTCTCCCGAAGCTCCGGGGCTTGACGGTTCGGCGTCCGTTTTTATCGACGCTTTTCTGAAAGTTGGAACAGAAGAACAGAATAGCGAACAAATTAGGCTGAAAATACTTGAAACTGGCGTTTTCACGGACGATTCCAATCCTAATGGCGGAAAGATTATTGTCGCGCCAAACGATCGAAAACAAACGATTTTCGAATACAATCTCCATTATGACCGCCCTAATCATATCCCAAATCAAACGGCGTTTTTTGATTTCTCACAGGCTCCTGAAATCTTCCAAACTGAAATCGCGCCGTGTCGAACCTTCTTAACAATTGAGGAAGCAGATTATCTCAGACAACAAGGAATATGCGCGAGAGTAAGCGCGCAAGACGTTTTGGTCTATGGAGAAGACGGTCCAATAGACAACGACCTTCGCTTCGACAACGAATGCGCGAGACACAAGATACTCGATATGATCGGAGATTTTTCTCTGGCTCCGTTTGACTGGGAAGGCGAGTTTCACGCAACCAAAACGGGCCATCAACAAAACGCGGAAGTCTTGCTTTCGATGTTGAATAGTCTTTCCCATAAAAACTTACGATAACTCTCCAATGATTCGCTTCCAACAAGCGAATCATTCTTGTCTATGACAATAATCTCAATCGTAAGATTGTCGTTTTTGCTCTTTTAAAGAACCGTCTTTTTCGCTACTATTCTTTCGTCGTTAAAATACTTGACGCCCCGAGTATTAAGGGACGTCAGGAATTACGATAACCGACTTTCAAGATTAGCCTTACGTTAAGAAGTCTACCTATACGGATCGTCGCGAATAAGAAAGATTATCAATGGAAAAAGTTCGATTGGGAGTGATTGGAACAGGTCGTCTTGGCGGATTCCACGCCTCAAAAGCGGCAAACGACCCTGAAGTTGATTTTATCGGCGTTTCGGACGTTTCCGAAGGAAACCGCAAACGGGTTGCAGAACAATGGCGCGTTCGCAGTTTTGATTCCGTCGAAGAACTCCTTCTCAACGTCGACGCGGTTATTCTCGCGACACCGTCAGTCTTGCATGCGGAAATTGGGCGAAAAGTTCTGAAAGCGGGAAAGCATTTACTGGTGGAAAAACCTGCAACGACGACAGGCGCGACGGCCCTGGAACTTGCTCGTATAGCAAAAGAAAAAAATTTGGTAATGCAAGTCGGACACGTCGAGCAGCACAACCCCGCGTGGCGAGCGGCTCAACAATATCTTCTGGACGTTCGAGCAGGAATCGTTCCTGCGTTTGTCGATTCCACGCGAACAAGCGGATATACTTTCCGTTCAACCGACGTAGGCGCGACGTTCGACCTCATGATACACGATATTGAACTAGTCCTGTCGTTAATACCTTCGGCAATTACTCGCGTATCGGCGTTTGGATTCTCGCAATTCGGAGGTTTTGAAGACGCGTCCTTTGCTACTCTGGAGTTTGAAAACGGATCGATCGCTCGATTAAAAGCTTCTCGCGTAGAAATGAACGCTGTTCGGCAAACGACGATTCGAACGTCAAAGCAGTCGCTGTTCGTCGATTTTGCGGCGCGTTCTGCTAAGCTTGTTCGCCCCAAAAAAGAAATACTGGAAGGAATCTTTTCTCCCGGAAACGTTTCTTTTTCAGAAATGGCGGCTCGTGTCCCAACCTTTATGCAAGAAGAGTACGAAACGGAAGAACTAGTCAAAGATACTTTTGACGCGTTAGCCTTGGAAATGCGAGATTTCGTATCTGCAATTCTAAGAGGGACGCCGTCGACGGTTCCCGGCGAACGCGCCGCGCAAGCCGTCGCCGTCGCCGAAGCGATCGT
>JAFZNK010000295.1 GCA_017550965.1 Thermoguttaceae bacterium | reverse complement strand
GGTAAACGATTTCGTTGGACGTCCAATCGATTTAGCCGCAGAGAGAATCGTAGATTTTTTAAAGCAGTCGTGATAATTCTCAAGAAAACGTCAAAGGAACGCCGCGTTCTCTCTAATACAAGAGCGGAACGCGGCGTTTATTACGCGTCGATCTAAAAGGTTCTGAACAGACAATTAACACAATTCAGTCGAAGTCCGAAAAACAAGACTGATAGACGCAATCTGCGCGCGACGACGTCGTTTGTTCGTTTGACACATATATCAAGAGAAAGGCAACTCTCTAATTAGTTTCCTTCGAAGTCAAAAAGCGCACGTCAGCGAAAAGGAAAAAAGACGAAAACCGCCGCGTCCCAAAGGGCGTGCGAAACAATTAACGTTGGAAGCTGTTTGGGATAAAAACGGTAAATCGTCGACCAAACGACGCCAAGAACGGCAGCGGCGACAAGAAGCATAAAATTAAGAGAAAACAAATGGACAAGCGTATAAGAGGCAATCGCCAGGAATGCCGCCATGTTCTTCCCATACAAATCAGAAAAGGTTCGTTGAACATAGCCGCGCCAAAAAATCTCCTCAGCCGGACCTATAAGCGCTAGCAACAGAAAACCGATAAAAAAGGGCGAAGCCCCTTCTTTGAGCGCGTAAACGTGGTCAATTTGGCCGGGCGCAAAAGCAAAAAACCACGCGCTTACTTTATTTCCCAACCAAAATACGCCCCAAAGGAACGCCGCTAGTCCTGCTCCGCAAAGGAACGAAAAAGGGGTAAACTTTAGCGTTTCGCCCCAATCTTTTCGAAACCGAAAAGAGAGCAAAAGCAGAAGAATCGCCGAGGCGCTCATCGCAGTCCAAAAGGGAACAAACGGCGCGCTCATGGGAAAAAACATGATTCCCCAGAGGACGAAAGCGATCCCAACTGCAACAAACAAACGTCTTTTTATCTGACTCTTCATTTTCTCAAATTCTTCTACAGTTTAACAATCGAAGCCAGACACATCGACGCTATCAATAAGGCGGAGAACGCCGTCTGTAACTTTGCCGTTTGACGGTCAAGACTCTGTATCTTATCTGAATCGTTTAAAAACCGAATGTTTGACGAAGCAAACGGCAACGTCGCAAGAACGACGAGCGAAATCGGGGTGATAGTTCCCAACGCAACATAAACGCCAATAAGCAAATAGGGAACGAGTACCAACAGTCGATAGACCCGCTTCGCGGCTTGAAGTCCGATCCAGAGCGCAAACGTGTGAATTCCGGCGGCACGATCGTGGGGCATGTCGCGAATGTCGTTGGCGTGGAGTATCGCGGTCGTCAAAAGACCAATCGGCAGCGAGAGAGCCAAAACCGCGTGAGACAGTTTCGTGGTTAACGTATATTCCACGCCAAGAGCTATACATGGGCCAAAAACGACAAAAATCAAAAAAACGCCAAATCCTCGAAACTTAATCAGATAATAGAAGAGGACGGCGACGGCGCCAAAAATGCCGAAAAAAAGCAGTTTCCAATCGCTTTCATACGCCAAAAAGAGACCTAAGACCGACGCGACGCAAAGTATGGTAAAGCCGAAATACAACAAAGTTCGAGGACGAAAAATACCGTCGGGAAGAGTCCTTGATCCCGCCGTTTCGAGAGTGTCCACGCCATAAATGAAGTCAAAATAATCGCTAATGAGATTGCCCGCCAAATGAAATGAAACGGCGGAAAGAAACGCTATGGGAGCTAAAACCCAACGAACGTCGCTATGCGTTGCGTAAAGCCACGCGCAAACGACTAATAGAGGCGCGGCAGACGCTGGTATTGACCAGGGACGCGTCGCGACAAACCACTTTTTCAGTTCTGTTGTTATCTTTTCTTCGTTCATGGAAATAATTCGCTATTTACGACAATAATAACGCGAAGTCCCTGTCGACAGATCGCAAGTCTGAAAGAAAAAAGCGCCGCGCCTTCCCAAAAGCTTGAAAAGATCGCGGCGATACCTGTTTAGAACGGGGTTCAATCAATTTGCCGCGCCAACTGGGACGTTATGCGATAAGCCCCTGATCCGACGGCGACGACGCGACGCGAAGGATTCTCTCCCTTTGCCGTTTGATACGTCGAGTCGAAGTCAAGCGGCGCTTGTTTGTCTCCGTCGACAAGTTTGATCGCGACAGAAGCGCTCTCGTCAACAACGGGGATTTCCAAACGCGCGGTCGTACCGGTCGGAACGTTAACGTTCCAGGTAAAAACGCCGTTTGATTCGTCGACTTCCCAATTGGAAACAATCTTGCCATAGACAGAACGATAGTCCCCTTTGCCTTTGTTAATCTTGCCGATCATAGGAGACGGATGTAAGACGCTCTCCCTATACCCGACAGAATCTTCCGATTGGCGAATACCGACGATATCGGACGAAAACCATTCCTGAATGGCGCCAAACATAAAATGATTCATCGAACTGCCCGGCCCGTCCCAAGTCTCCGAAAGGGTCTTCATCCCCCATTTTTTGAGCATATGAACATATCCGGGCGCGTCTTCGCGTTGGATCATCTTCCATAAAACGTCGGCGCGGCCAAATTCCGAAAGCGTCTTAATGACAAACGGCCACGCGACCTCTCCGCAAGAAGGACGATAGTTCCACTTTTCGACGTCCGCAAGCATGTTTTCAAACGCGGCTTCACGTCGATCGTTGGGAACAAGATCAAAGTAAAGAGCGAAGGCGTAGGACGCTTGCGAACCGGTCGCGACAACGTTGTTCTCGGGATTAAAATACGCCTTTTGGAAATCGTCGACAGCTTGTTTGCGAAGTTCGCGATAATACGCCGCGTCTTCATTTTTGCCAAGTTTGTCGGCAAAGACCGCCATAATACGGGCGTTGTCGCACAGGAACGCCGTCGCCGTCAATTCGCCGGGCGTGTGTTGCGAGTAACCGGCATGACTGCGCTCAGGGCTCCAGTCGTACCAATCGCCTAATCCCGCTTTGACTAAACCTTTATCGTCGCGAATCGACGCCATGTAGCGAACGTATTTGTTCATCGTTTCATATTGGACGGCAAACGTCTGTTCGTCGCCGTACCAACGATAGAGCAACCACGGCAGCTGGACGCACGCGGAGCTCCACTCCGCCGACCAGAAGAACCCCTGCACAAATCTCGTATATTCGGGCGCGATATCGGGAATCATCCCGTCGTCGAGTTGCGCTTCAGCCATATCCTGACACACTTTTCGGAACAGCGTTTGAAGATTATAACGATAGAGAATAGAAGGCCCCATTAAATGCGTCTCTTCGAGCCAGCCTAATTTCTCTCGATGAGGACAGTCGGTCATTAAACTGACAATATTGCTGCGCACCGATCGGTCGACCATCAACTCAATATCGTTCAAATAAGCGCCGTCAGACTCGAAGGAACCGACGCGTTCAAGATCCGCGCCAATACGATCCGCTTCAATTCCGACAATTTGCGTCTTTGCAGAATTCTTCTCAAGCGCTTTTTCAAGGTTTGGTTCAAATTCCGCTCCGTCAAAATAGGCGTATTGGAACCCCCAATACCCAAAAACAGAACTAAATTTCTCATCCGGACGAATCGTAAGATTCCGCAATTCTTTATCGAAACCTTCAACGGGGGCCTTTGGAACGCGCGCCGTTTCAAGGACGATTTCGCCTTTTTCCGCGTCGACAGCTTTCGGCTCCGCAAATTGATACGAATCGCTATGTCCGTTCCAAGGCTTGCCTTCCATTTCAGCAAGGGTAACAACGACCTTGGAACCGTCGCGGGGAACGCAACGAAAAACCGGACGCCCCGCAAAGTTGAATCCGAAATTCGCCTCAACCAGGCCGTTGTCCAACGTTTTAACAGAGATTGGTTTTAACGTTTCCCAAACGACGACGGGAGGCTGAATTTGCGCTTTCAAAACCCCGCCGGGGCCGTCCGATTTAATCGCTTGACTCGGCTTGCCCCGCGCCATAATACGATTCTTTGAAACGACTCCGGTCGTGAAATCTACGTCGTCTCCGCCGTAAACGCAAGAGAAAACAATCGGCGAAAACAACGTCTGCCAGTTCTCGTCGGAAACGATCGTCTGAACGGAACCGTCTCGATACCGAACAACGAGTCGCGCAATAAGTTGCGGAAGTCCAAAAGAACCCTGAAACTTGACGTAACGCCCGCCGGGCACGTTGTACATTCCGTTGCCAAGCGCTACGGAAACGGAACAATCGTCGGAACTCGTCAATTCTTTTTTAACGTCGAACGTCGTGTAAAGACACGATTTTTTATAGTTCGTCCAGCCGGGGTCGACGGAGGAATGGTCGCTCACGCGAATTGAGTTAACAGAAACGATCTGCTGACCAAGCCCGCAAACGTGCAGAAAAGCTTCGACGACGTTCTCTTTCTTCTGATCGAGCGTAAAATTTCGGAAGAAAACAGGCGTCGGATCTGCGTTCGTACGTTCGCAAGTAATCCAGTTCGCCCGCCATTCGTCGGCGGACATAACGCCCGTCACAAATTCTCCGATCGCGCTCTCTGTCTTTTCGACTTTGTTATGCGCGACGTCGACGCCGCTCCAACTCGCGGTGACGCGCCAGAAATAACGCTGAGAAGAACTAAGCGGTTTGCCTTCGTATGCCACGCCAAAAGAACGTGAAGAAGCGACTTCCCCGCTCTTCCACATATCCGCCTGTCCCGATTCAAGCGCTTCTCGAGAAGACGAAACTTCGAGGGAATATCGAGTTTGTTCGACGTTAAAAAAGCGGTCGGTCGCAAGTTCCCAGCCGAACTCCGGCGCGGTCGAATCGACTCCGATCGTAGGAACAACGCGCGCGTCGACGGTAAGACGCGTAATCTCCGCAAACGACGGCGACACAAAGAACGATAGAGCGACGGCGGCAATCGTCGCGAAATAAAAAGGACGTACGTTTCGCAAAATAAAACTCCTCGGAATAAAATACGCGAGTCAAATTCTCGTATAATCGCAGTTAGCAATTGTGTTGTGAACGCGACAAACGCGTCGGATTAATTGATTATAACCAAACAAGGCTCGCATACAAGCAAGAAAGTCAAACAGCCCAATTATCAACGATTCGCGCTTACTGCGTCGACGTTTGTTGGAAAAAGACTATTGACGTCCAGGACGGTTGCGTTAGAATAGCCGACGTTAAACGCGTAGCGCGTGTGGCGGAGTGGCGGAATGGCAGACGCTGGGGATTTAAAATCCCCTGTCCATAACGGGCGTGCGGGTTCGAGTCCCGCCTTCGCTATTGTTGTGTTTCTTGCGGCGTTCTTTGAAGTGCTCTTTTTGTTTTCCTTTTCAAGATTTACAAGGTCGTTGGGCGGTTTGGTTTAGTCTTTTGTTTCATAGACTTTTTCCATCTTATTCGTCGCGTTCCTCTTCATAACAACTCGCCTATATTGCAAACTTCAGGAACAAAACCATAACATTATAATTACCAATAACTTTGACAATATTCATCTGTTAAACCTTTCGTTATTTTCCCGCCTTTACAAGAAAAAAAAGATATTTCGTCGTTTTTTGTTTTACAACCGACCCCAAAACGGATATAATCATAGCGTTGACACGACTGGCGTTTTTAGGCGCGACGCCCACGGCCGCGACACAAACTTCAGTCCTTTTTCAAATAAACCATAGAAACGAAAGGTTTTGTTACTATGATTAATCGTCGTTCCTTCCTTCAAACCAGCTTATATGCGGCGGCAGTCGCTTCGATCAGTCCTTTTTCCGCTTCTGCGATCGCCGAATATAAAAAGTACGAAAAACGCATTCCGATCGGGCTCGAACTCTATTCGTTGCGCGACGTCATGAACCACGACTCGTTCCCTAAATACATCAAAGAAGTCGCCGAAATGGGGTACGAATGCGTCGAATTCGCCGGTTATCACGGTTACAGCGGCAAAGAGATGAGAAAATTGCTCGACGACGTCGGGCTTAAAGCGACCAGCACCCACATCGGCTTTGGACAAATCCAGGGCGACGAGCTTAAGAAGAGCGCCGAATTCGCGGCCGAAGTCGGCTTCAAGTATTTAATCGTCCCCGGCGGTCTTGAAGGTCGTATTCGTGAAAGCCACGACTCCAATAAGAAATGCGCCGAAGAAATGAGCGCTTGCGCTGAAGAAGCGGCCAAATTGGGCATGTTTGTCGGTTTCCACGGTCATACGGGCGACTATTTGAACATCAAAGACACCGACGACTCCGCCTGGGTCACGTTCTTCAACAACTGCGATCCTCGCGTCGTCGCGCAAGTGGACGTCGGGTGGTGCAACAACGCGCACCGCAACGGCGCCAAGTTGACGGCGGTTGAAACGCTCGCCGCTCTTCCGGGTCGCGGCAAGGTCCTGCATATCAAATCGAACGGCGACGTTCACGGTTGCGTCGTCGGCGATTCTGACGACAAAGTCGATTGGCCCGCCGTCTTCGAAGTCGCGCACGAAAAGGCCGGAACGGAATTCTTCATTGTCGAACAGGAACAGTGGAAGAAGACGTCTTGCGATTCCGCTCGCGAATGCCTTGAGAATCTTAAGAAGTTGGGTTGGTGATTTCGCCCGTCTTCCGTAAGGTCGGCTTTTATTAGACGGCTGATTCGGTAATAACGACGTCGTTTCAACGTTTGCCGCTTTGGAGGAGAACGTGGAAACGACGTTTTTTAAGCTTTATAAAAGCAGATCTCGTCAACTGCGTTTTATACTCTTTCTATTTGTAAAGGACTCGAAATGAATAATTTTGAATATTGCAATCCCGTTAAAATCGTCTTTGGAAAAGGGCAAATTGCCAAGCTCAAAGAACTTGTCCCTAAAGACGCCAAAATATTGATGACTTACGGAGGCGGTTCTATCAAGAAGAACGGGGTCTACGACCAAGTCAAAGATGCCCTGCAATCTTTTGAAGTTCTCGAATTTGGAGGAATTGAGCCGAATCCCCAATATTCGACGCTTATGAAAGCGGTCGACCTCGTTAAGAAAGAGAACGTCACGTTCCTTCTCGCAGTTGGAGGAGGCTCTACGCTTGACGGGACAAAATTCATCGCCGCGGCGTCAAAATATCAGGGAGAAGACCCTTGGGACATTTTGGAAAAGGGCGTTCCCGTTACCGACGCGATTCCCATTGGCGACGTAATTACTCTGCCCGCCACCGGCTCAGAAATGAACGGCTTCGCGGTTATTTCCAAAAAGGAAACGACGGAAAAACTGGCGTTTTATTCTACGGCGGTCTTCCCTCAATTTTCGATCATCGACCCAAGCGTAACTTTCTCTCTGCCGCTGAAACAGGTCGCCAACGGAATCGCCGACACTTTCGTACACGTCGTCGAACAATACGTAACGCAACCGTTTAACGCGCCTTTGCAAGATCGTCAGGCCGAAGCGTTGCTACTCGCGCTCGTTGACGAGGCGCCAAAAGTTTTCGCCAATCCAGACGATTACGACACGCGCGCCAACCTCTTCTGGATGGCGACCCAAGCGCTCAACGGCTGGTTAAACGTCGGAACCGTCCAGTGTTGGGCGATCCACGGTATTGGACACGAATTGACGGCGCAAACGGGCGTTGATCACGGTCAGTCTCTCGCCCTCGTTCTCCCCGGCGTTTGGCGATCGCAACGTAAGGAAAAAGGAGAAAAAATCGTCCAACTCGGTCGACGCGTTTTTGGAATAACCGAGCAAGATTTCGACGCGGCTATCGACGCGACCATTGAAGCGACGAAAAACTTTTTCAAATCGTTGGGAATCGAAGCGACGCGCGCCAACTACGGCGTAACCGACGAAGTGTGTCAAAAAGTAGCGGCGCTAATCGACTCTCGCAACGTTAAAATGGGCGATCGCGCCAATATTGACGGAGCGAAGATTATCGAAATTTTGAATCTTTGCGACTGACAGGCGCGTTTTCCCGTAAGGAACTTTTTAATAAATATCGCTTCTAAACGGGAAGCGATGAATTCCTTATTGGTAATTGAGGAGTCTCGTTAAAACATTTTCGGGTTTTACCCATGTCAATAAATTGACGCGCGCGCGTCGTTTCGTTTATTGAGCGAGGCTCCCATGTTTTATCCTGCGATCCTTCCCTTCGTTAAAAACGTCGCCAATCGTCTCTCGGTTTTTGTCGCCGTCGCGTTTTTGTCGTTCGTGACGCAAGACGAATCTTTCGGTTTTGTCAAGCTTCCTCATACGTTTGGCGACAACATGGTTCTACAAAGCGACGCTCTTATCCCCGTTTGGGGTTGGGCGGATTCGGGCGAATCGATTGTCGTTGAACTCAATGAAAACAAAGTATCGACAAAAGCCGACGCGCGAGGCGAGTGGAAAGTTTCCCTACCTCCTCAAGAGTCAGGGGGACCTTATGAATTAAAAATTACGGGGAAGAATAAAATAACGTTCAAAAACGTCTGTTTGGGCGACGTTTGGATTTGCGCCGGTCAGTCGAATATGAGTTTCCCCGTTAAAAGGGTAACAAACAGTAAAGAAGAAATCGCCTCCGCAAATTATTCACGAATTCGCTTCCTCGCCGTTCCCGCTCGAAGTTCAGAATCTCCGGAACGCGATTTTGACGCTCATTGGCAAATTTGTTCGACAGAAACAGTAGCCGACTTATCGGCAATAGCCTATTATTTTGCACGAAACCTTCATGAATCGCTCAATAAACCCATTGGGATCATTGTCCTGGCATGGGGCGGTTCCTCCGGGGAAGCGTGGACGGAGCGAAAGGCGCTGGAAAAATTTCCGGAATTGGCTCCGTTAGTCGATCCTGAACGAATTGAAAAATCGATACCTTGTCAAAAAGCCGGTTATTTGTACGACGGCATGGTTCAACCTGTGTGTCCATACGCGATTAAGGGCGTCGTTTGGTATCAGGGCGAATCTAACACAAATCGGGCTTGGCAATATCGAACTCTGTTTCCCATCATGATCGCTAATTGGCGAGAAAATTGGGGGCAAGGCGATTTTCCCTTTTACTACGTCCAACTCCCTAACTTCATGAAGACGCAAGACAAGCCCGGTTCAAGCGCATGGGCGGAGTTGCGCGAAGCGCAACATAAAACGCTGACGGTTCGAAACGTCGGAGAGGTCGTGTCGATCGACGTCGGAAGCGCCGACGATCTCCATCCTCAAAACAAGGAGATTATTGGCAACCGGCTCGTCTGGCTGGCGTTGGCGAAAACTTACGGTCGGGATATTCCCTATTCCGGCCCGGAATTTCGTTCAATGACGATCAAAGACGACAAAGCTATATTGACCTTTTCCCATACGGAAAACGGTCTCAAAATTGTCGGCAACGCCCAATGCGACGATACGGTTCTTCGCGGATTTGAAGTCGCGGGCAAAGATCAAAAGTTTTATTGGGCCGACGCCGTTATTCAGGACGACGTCGTCGTTGTGTCCGCTCCGGAAGTGGCTAATCCGATTGCCGTTCGATACGCGTGGGGAAATAATCCCGTTTGTAATTTGTCCAACGAAGCGGGATTACCGGCAAGTCCTTTTCGTACGGACGACTGGGCGGGAGTAACGGTAAACACACTTCGGTAGAAAAAGAAGGCGTAAATCGCCGCGTCAAGAACCGACGCAGAACGAGGTCTGAAAATTGTTGAAAATGCGTATAATCAATCGATATCTTTCACGACGTTCTGCGCTAAAGTTTGTCCTTACAACTTCTTTCTTTCTCTTTTTAACGGTCGTCTCAGGAATCTTTGAGGCGCGGCTATGTTCAACGTTTTTACCGTCGCGAGAAGCGGTCGCCAATCCTGTCGCCAAGAAAAAATCCCCTGGCGGCAATTCCAATCAAAACGGAATGAATTTCTTCGCGCCTGTTTCGATGGAGTTGAGCGAAGTCGAATTGCAAACTTTTTTGGAACGTTATTCGGAACTATACGAATTCCCATTTTTTATTGATCGACGCGTCGATCCGACAACGTTAGTTTCCGGTTCTTATACCGACGTTCCGCTCGTTTCGGCTCTTGCGGATATTTTGGAAAGAGTCGATCTCAGCTACTGCGTCGTCGACAACGTCTTTCTCTACGTCGGTCCTAAACAAGCGGCGGGCGAGGCGCTTTTGCTTTTCTATTTAAAACGCGCTCAACTGTTTGAAGAATACCCTCGACAAATTGCCGAAAAATTAGGCGCGACAATCGATTTTGAAATACAGCCGTATTCGGAACCTCAGAGTTCGTTTCAGGCGTTAGCGAAACGTTCCCGTCTAAAATTTAGCGGTTTTGAAAAGACGCCTTTTGATCTGTGGCGCGGCGTCGCTCTTAAAAATGTAACGGTCGCCGACGTATTAACAGTCATGACCATAGGTTTTAACGTCGATTATCAATACGAATCCTCGTCAGGTTCGATAAAGCCGACTTCATTAAATCGCCGACAAAAAGTTATGCGTTTCTATCCCAAGGAATACGCCGCCAAAATTAAAAAAAAGGATCATCCGAATTGCTCTTTCCATGAGACGACTTACGAAAACGAACCGTCCATATGCGTAACGGGCTTTTTTGAAGAAGTAGCGCTTGTCGAATATGAATTTTTCCAGATTTGGCAAGAAGAATTGAGCGAACAGGCAAAACCCGCTCATTCGACGGAGTCGACTTCCAAGTCGACGAAGAATTCCAGATCAAACAATTCTTCCTCAACTCACGCGGAAGTTACCGGAACAGTCTCCAACAAGACTTTGAACGATCTTTTCGCCTACTTAAAGAAAAATACGAAGATTACGTGCGTTCTTGACGACTCGCTCGCGTCGACCGGAGTAACGCTGGACACAAGGGTCACTTGCGAGTTCAATCACTCAGACGTGAACGATATCGCCTCAATCATCGCGTCTAAAATCAACGCAAAAGCGACTATTAACGGCGAAACAATCGTCTTCTCTAAAAAATAGTCGACTGAGCTTAGCATTTGGACTTGTCACTAAAGCGAATGGAAACTCAAACGCCGCCAAGCTCAATCGCCATAAAAGGAATTTAAACTGGAGCTAAAAATCTGCTTGACGTATTCTTCGCCGGAAGACGGGGAGCAAGAAGACGCGCGGCAATAATATCATTCCAACCAAAACGCCTCTTCAAGCGACTCGGGAATGTCGTTTTCTCCCAAATAAATCAGGGGACGCATGTAGTCTTCCCAACGATTACGAACTTCGCTCGCTTCAAGAGTTTTGACCAGTTGTTCGGGATCGTCGACTTCGTAATAGGCAAAGATATCAGTCCCGGAAAGCCAGATCGAATAGTTTCTATACCCGGCCTTTTTCAATAATTCTTTCATTTCGGGCCAAATCTCACGGTGTCGCTTCAAATACTCTTCCCGGTAGGAAGCGTCTTTCAAAATCCAACGTTGCGCAACTCTCATTGGTAACTCCTTTAAATGGAAAAAACACTTGTCAAAAATAACGAAAAATACCAGAAAAAAACGAAGTCTTCTCAAACGCGTTGACTACTTAGGGAGAAGCAATAACGTTCCTGACCACGTTTCAACAGGCGCAACCCACACGTCGCCGGCCTTCATCGTTTTTTCAAAAAGAGCCAGAGGCGACTTAGAGCCGTCGGTATATTTAGCGGCGACGTCTGCTTTTTTCGTCGCGTCATACCCTTTTTTATCCTCTTCAACAAGATAAGACGAAGACTTATCAATCGGCCATGTGGTTCCGACAAGAAACTCTATCGTAACGTCCTTCTTAGCACGAACGACAACGTCAAACGGAACGCCGCCATAAGTTTGAAGATATTGCCGATCTGCAATTTCAGACCCCACGTCAAACCATTGATAATCTCTGTTGGCAAACGCCTTGGCACCGTCTTTTAACGTCGCTAACTGCAACGAGGACTCGACGACATACTCGTCCGATTCAAAACGAATCATCCCCGTTTGGCCCTCTTTCCAGTCGTTGTGCTTGTAATAGAAATGTCCGTCTTCTGCGCCTATAAACGGATCCATGACTCCGTCGTTATTAAAATCGACGACCGTCGGACTCGTGCTGTGTCCCTTAATGGGGCGTGAATCCACTTCTCCCGCAAGAACAAAATAGTAATGCCCGTCCTCGTTTTTGGTTTGCAAATACAGATCGGCATTACGATTATTAGCCAACAAGTCAAGCTTGCCGTCTCGATTATAATCGCAAAAACATATCTTTCGGCGACCGCTCGCGCCCGCGCGCCCCGCGTTCAAACGAAGCGGAACTCCCGACGAATCGACAAACACGCGCTTCGGCGAAGACAACTTCAATTCGCCCGAATCTGTCCTGTGCCGTTCGAAAAAGGCCAAATACCCTTCCGTGTCGAGACTAACAAGGTCGGTAAGTCCGTCCTCGTTAAAATCAATCGCGACAGGGGTCGTTCTCCATTGCGTTAGCAGTTCTTTTCCCTTTGGTTTTCGCCAACCCCACGCCAATTCCGGCGCGTCGTTCTCCCATTCCACGTCGACAACTCGCGGCTGCGCCAATTTAGGAGCTCCCTTCTCGCCGACGTTTTTGTACCATAGAACGTTGCCAAGAATGGAGTTTGCCACAATATCTTTAAGACCGTCGCCGTCCCAATCGGCTACTGACAAAGTCGTATATCCCCATTTGGGCTCGCACGGACCTTGAATAGAACCGTTAGGTCCGGCCATAATACGAATGGGGACTGTTCCGTCCCGTCTTTTCTCAATCAACGACGAAGCCTTGGGAATAAAGGACGCCGTCTCCGCCAGCGTTTGATCGTCCGGTTCGCTTGACAACGCTACAGGAGCGGCCCATTTCGGAGGATCAACGCCAGGTCCGCTTAAATTTTCCAGGAAGAAAATATACCCGGCGCTGTTTCCGCTGATAATATCCCAATCCCCGTCGTCGTCCCAGTCAACGCCCCAGGGAGTTGAAAGAGCTCCGCATTTTAAAGCGTCGGGAATCTGTTTGAAATAAAAAGGAGACTCAAATAGAGGTTGATTTGCGTCGTTCAAACGTCCTGTGTTGACAAATAACGCGATTCTTCCGTCTTCGTCGCCCAACAAGACGTCCAAATCGCCGTCTCTATCCCAGTCGAAAGCGACAATGGTCGGCATGGCCAATTCTGCGGCGGCAGGTTTTCCGTCTTCAAGACAAACGGGAGCAAACGGCTTATATTTCGGTTCCGTTCTCGTTCCAACGTTCTCCGCATATTGAATAGTGTCGCGAAATTCTATTCCGACAATATCCAAATCGCCGTCGCCGTCCCAGTCGGCAAAATTAGGAGACGGCCAGCCGAAGGTTTCGAGAACGTTTCCATCAAGGTCTTTCAACATTGTCGGTTTTTCATAGACGGGGCTGTCGTTGGATCCAACGTTTCGTAACAAATAGATATTGCCTCGCAGCGGCCCGTTTTTCCACACGCCTTCGTCAGTATAGGCGTCGTCCCATCCGTAGTCGGTCCAGTCGTCCGATCCAACGACAATATCGACGAGACCGTCGCCGTCGTAATCGACGAAACGCCACATATTGCCACGAACGTTGTTGAAATGAACGTTTGTAGGCAAATTCTCGTCGCCCGATTTAAGCGCCACGGGCTTGTCGACTCCGGTATGGATAAAATCAGGATATTCAAATCCAGGCGTCAACACTCGCAATTTTCCGTCCACCCAGCTTGGTTGAACGTTAATGACGCCTTTGCTCAGCTTCTTCGCTTTTTCAAAAGTCGGATTGAGTAAGTCGTCGCCGGTATTGCGAAAATACCAAACCCCGTTATAAGGCACGTCCTCGCAGCTAATAATCAGATCCGTGTTCCCGTCGTCGTCGACGTCGGCAGGAACGACCCAGGACCAGAGTCCAACGGCAAGGAACGCGTCGGCGTCGGGATTGTTGACCTCCACTCTTTCCAAACCTTCTTCGGCTCCGGCGTCCGCGACGGCAACTGCCAGGATAAAAGCGGCGAATAAACCAAGTTGCGCGCCAAGAAATCTAATCTTCTTATTGTTTCTCACAGCTTCATTCCTTTACAATTCGTTTCGCTTAAAACCGCCTTTTTAAAAGAACGACAAACGGGGATTCTGTCCGGGAGTCTCAACGTTCGAAACTCTCTTCGCCCTGCGTCGACGTTCAAGTATAAAGAACAGACTTTTAAAAAGCAAGCGGACGCCGTTTTTTCAAAAAATTCCTCGAAAGAAAGTCGCCGTTTTTTCGACTTCTACAACGCCAAAAAGGAAAAAACGCACTGGACCAGACGGCGTATTATTGTTAAGATTGAGGGAATTCAACGCAGGTATTTTTCCCCCTGCGTGAAACGCCGTTAAATCGTTGGCATTATCCTCAAAAGGCAACCCCGTGGTCATTAAATTTACGAACCTTCGTTTAGCAATTGCGATCGCATGCTCTATCCTTTGGTTAGGGAATATCGCTTTCGCTCAGACGACCGGTCCGTCCGCGCCGACAACGACAATTCAACCGACGTCGCAGCCGTCAGGCGAAGGTCGTAACGTTTTCCGACCGGGGTTGGTTCGTATCGATTTCTCAATCTCCACGTCGGTTCCTACCAACTGGGAAGGAGAACTCCGGCTGACTCGCGGAGAATTTGCCGACCCTGTCCCGCTCGGAACGGTAGCGAGCAGTCCGACTGACTTCCTCTTTTCCGATTCAACAAAAAACACGCTCGCCTTGCGTACTCGCACGGAATCGACGTTCTGCGGCGTCGAAACGACTATTTTCGCCCCGCATGACTCCCGGCTCGAAATCAGGCTTCGCGACTGCCGTCAGAATAAAGTTCTCGTCAAAACAGTCTTCGTTGATCGTTTGATCGACTCTGCCATTCGGATTCCGCTCGATCAAGAAGGATCCGAAATTGAAATTGTTCGCGCCCCCGCTGACGATTTGCCGCTTAAAATAGAAGTTCTCCGGGGAGTTCGACAAGACGTTCCTATTGAAACGACGGTTTTTCAACCGGGAGATCGAATTCGTATAACGACTCTTCCCCGTTCTTCTTCAAGGAAGCTTCCCAATCAGTTCGCTTTAACCATTAACGTTAAATCTAACGGTTCTCAAGAGACGTTCTTTTCAGACAGTCGCGAGATTTCACTTAGCGAACTACAGCGTCTGGAAGCGTTTGTCGACGACAATGTTTCGACGCGCGAGGCATACGAGTTTTCATTCTTAGCGCCCCCGACTGACGGGGTGTTTGAAGCGACGTTGGAACTCGCAAGCGTCGCCGAATCTTCGACTAAATCAACTTTCGCGTTCAATCCCGCCAAACGCCGTCAGGAAACAACCGTCTTCGCTAAGAGAACAATCCAAGGAATCGTTATTTCGCCGCAAGTCGAAAAAAACGAATCAAATGAGAATGACAACATTTCAATCGAAGATTTACGAGTAGAATCGCTTCTTGCTATCGATCCTACCAATCCTTCCTGGTATAAAGCTTTTTCGAAACATCCCGTCATCCCCTTCTATCGTCCAAATGTCAAAGGAATGTCGAAGGGTTCCAATTTTTTCACTTCGACGTCGCTGGACGACTCCGGGATTCAAGACACAAGCGCAAGCGAGAACGATCCAACCGTTCCCAAAACTTTTGAAGAAGAACCCCCGATCAAATTCGCCTATCCCAACGCTGCTCCTGAAACTTCGTCGGACGACTCCCGAATTCTGCTCGGACAGACTCCAATCGCTAAGAACGCAAACGGAAACAGTCTGGGTAAAAACCTTCTGGGATTTGTTCCTAATCTGACTAATAACGGCGCTAATCAGTCTTCCGAAGAACAACTGTACTGCTTACGACGCTGGGAAAAAGATCGTTTTCAGAGTTTTATTCGAAATCTTGATCAAAACAAATGGGGCCTCGTCGCAAATTTATGGGAAAAACCCCTCAGCAGCGGATCTTCACGCGCATTTGACAGTAACGAACTTGCTGAATTTGCCACGCCTCAATCTCACTTTCTCAGGCTTGAATCCAATAGAATCGATTCAGACTCCACAAAATCGACCGGTAAGGAGTCGGTTTCGTGGGAGGCCTACCCGATTCCAATTGCCAATCCTGGCGTTCCCCATATTCTGGAGATAGAGTATCCCGTTAATTTCCCACAAAAACTTGGTATTAGCGTCATTGAACAAGGTCCCTCCGGCGGCATATTCCCCTCATCTTTCGACACGGGGCTCACAACTTCGGCAGAAAGTTTATCAGATCGAGGTTCCAACGAAGTCGCTCGTTTCACCACGTTGTTTTGGCCGCAAACGTCTACCCCCATCATACTGATGAGCAACTGTTCTTCGGAAACTGCCGCGGCTTACGGTCAAATCAGAATTTATAAGGCGGATTCGATAAAGAACGCGTCTGTGTCTTCTTCTTTAGGAAGAACGTTCGGTCTGGCTCTTACAAGCCCCAATATTTGTCGACAATTCTCCGCCTCTAAAAAAGCGTCGGCATTTGGACTGGTTGGTTCTGAAGATTGGGTTTCTTTTGAGGAAGCGATTTCAAGGTTGTTGTATTATATGACGGCGTCTAACGTTGATTCTACGATGGCGGCCTTCGTGTCCGACGGATCCGCGTTGTATCCAAGTCAGCGTCTAAATCCCTCGCCGCGCTACGACGGCGGAATCTTTTTGCCCACAGGCGGCGATTCGGTTCGTAAAGACGTCTTAACCGCGTCTCTTGCGCTATTCACGCAACGTCATAAAAAACTCACTCCGCTTGTCAACTTAAACGCGCCTCTACCCGAACTCGAGACCAAACTGGCGTCGATTCGATCCCACGCCGTCTCGCAAGAAGAGCAAGCGTCGCTTGAAGGAATTGAATGGATTGGCGCCGACGGTCGAAAACTGATCGACTCACGATTGACGGAAGAAGGCACGGGACCTTATTATAACATTTTGCACCCGGAAGTGGAAAAAGAAGCGCTTGCGGTCGTCGGAGAACTCGTCAACAGATGCGCTTCTTTCGACTGCTTTGACGGCTTGGCGTTAGACGTTGGCGCAGGCGGTTGGTTAGCCTTGCCTGACGACGTTTATTACGGAATGGACGACGAAACGATCGCGAGATTCGTTCGCGAAACGAGTCTACAAGAAGTATTATCGAGTCGTGGCGAGCGTCGCGTTCAGGAATTGCTTCTCGCGAAAGGCGTCGAACGTTATCGTTATCGTGCGGAATTTATCCGAGATAATTGTCTCAACGAATGGATCGAATGGCGAATTGACGCTCTTTATCGTTTTTATCGTCAAGTTAGACAGACTATTGCCAATTCTCGTCCCGACGTTCGGCTCTATTTAGTAGCGACGAACGCTCTTGACGGACCTATTTGCAAATCAATGCTATATCCCTCGTTAACGAACGGGAAGAAACTTCGTGAAGCGTTGCGTCTTGTCGGATTAGACCCCGTCCGTTTTTCGCCGGAAACTAGAAAAAGAAAGTTAACGGCGACTTCGCAAGTTAGTTACGAATCAGGCGATCCTTCAAACAATAAATACGATAGTTTAATCACTCTGCTTAGACCGGAACTCGTGTCGTCTACCGCTTCTTTTGTTCAAACGGCGCTGCAGGACGACTTAAGCGATCCCGATTCTATTTCCCTATTCAACGGAACACAAATCAACTCAGGCTCTTTGTTTTACCATAAGCCGATACCGAAACCTTTATACGAATTTGACGAACTGTGTCCATACCGCCCTGCAGTCGTCGAACTTCAAACACTCGCGCTTCCGTCGGGGTACGAGAACCGACGACGATTTGCACGAACCCTGGCCGTAGAGGATTCAATGTGTTTCTTTGACGGCGGAGACGTTGTTCCGGTTGGACAAGAAGAAACCTTGCACGACTGGATTTACGTCTTTAAAAGTCTTCCCAACGTTCAGTTTAAAACCTGGACGCCTAAATCTGATATTAACAACGTTACCGATTCCAAAACGACGCAAGAGACGCCCGAGGAAAAAACGATTCAACCCTTGGTCGTTCGTTATTATCGAACGGAAAAGGAGACTTGGCTTTACCTATTAAACGCCGCGCCGTTCCATCTAGGGGTTAAGTTGTCAGCCAAGAAGTCTCCTTCTGCGTCTTTTGAAGCGTTTGCAAGTATCAAACATGATCGTCCAAACGCCTACGCAGATTCGCTAGATTGGAACTTTACAGCGTCCCCCTACGACCTTGTCGCGATAAGAATCGACGACGCCAAAACGACAATCGATTCCATAGAAGTGTCGCGACCTGCTGAAATATGCGGTTCAGAAGGGCGATTAAACGCTGCGGTTCAAGATTTCGTCGAACGTATTTTGATCGCTCGTACGGGCGTGTCCATCGAATTGCGGAACAGCGATTTTGAAGAAACGCCTCGGAACGGGTCTATTGTTGTTGAAAACGAAGAACCCGATAGATTAGCGGGAAGCGCCAATTCCAACGAAAAGAGGACTGATCGTCCAAATATCTTCGGCCTGGAACCGCCAAAATTCAATCCGTTTCCCTTTAAGAGAATAAACGAATCCAGCGTAACCTCTGAAAACTCTGCGCCTGAAGCTAACGTCGATCAATCGTCCATCCCCGGATGGCGTGCGTTTGGACCCAGCGACGTCGAAGTTACGCTGGACGATGAAACGGCAAACAACGGCCAACATAGTTTACGTATCGCCTCCAAAGGAAACGTTGGCGGGATTATTTGCCAACCTTTTACCGCCCCTTCAACCGGGAGACTTTGCGCTCAAATTAGTTTTGGTATTCCCGTCGGAGTTTCGGAACTGCCGTTGAACGTTTGCCTTGTCGGTCGATACAACGGCAAACCTTTTAGCAGACGCGTATCGGTAGGTTCCGCAGTGTTGAAACGCTCTCAAAATCTCAATCAAGAAGACGCTGAGAACGGTATCGTTTGGTTGCGCGACGTAGTTCTGTTCGATCGTCTTCCGCTCGACGGTCTCGAAGATCTGTCGCTTCGATTTGAACTCTGCGGCTCAGGCTCTGTTTGGCTTGATCAGATTCGACTATACAAACTGGCGTTCACCGACGCGGAACAAAACGAGTTAATGAAAATAATCAACAATGCGGAGTTTCGCGTTTCCCAAGACAGAACGTTAGACGTCTTGTTTATGTTGGACGGTTATTGGTCGAAATTGCTTTCGGAACAAATCCCTGAAGATTCAGATCTTCTCGCGGCGCGTCCCAAACGTCCGGTCAACGCTTCTCTATTACCGGAAAAAGAAGAAGAAAATAAACAAGAAGAAAAGGGCGTTTTCAACAGGGCGTTCAATAGACTAAAATTCTGGTAACGCCAGATTCGATCTCAAAATAGGCAATACGCTAATTGTCAATCAGTCTCTTTTTACTTCTCCATACGCAAAGGATATGTCTCCAGAATAAAGAGTCGAACCGTTCTGCGACTGGATCCCGAGCGTCTTCGTATGGTACTTAATATCTTTTGTCGAAGTAAAGTTCTCTTGAAAAGCAATCCTAAGCATTCGTTCCAACACCGGAGCTTCATATCCCGGCGTATGTCCGGAAAGCGCCACAAAACAGAATTCTCCCGACAATAATTTCATTATTTTGTCTAAAAGCGGCTTAAGATCACGCGACAATCTCCACACTTCCCCGCGCGCGCCATGACCATAACTTGGAGGATCAAGAATAACGCCGTCGTAAAAACGCTCCCTCTTAATTTCGCGTTTGACAAATTTTACCGCGTCGTCGACAATCCAACGAACAGGGGCTAAAACTAAGTCTTTCTCTCCGCTTTGAAAAGAGAGAGCGGCGTTTCTTTTCGCCTGCGCGACGACGTTCCGCGTCGCGTCAAGATGAGTTGTTTCGGCCCCTGCCGCCATTGCGGCCAAGGCGCTTCCGCCAGTATAGCCAAACAAATTTAAAATACGAAGCGGACGTTGGAGCCTCTCGCAACCATTATGGCATAAATCAAAAATGCGATCCCAATTTTCAGCCTGTTCTGGAAAAACCCCGACGTGTCCAAAAGGGGATCCTTTGAGTTCTAAGACAAACTTATTGTTATAGGAAATCGTCCACGGTCGACCGGAGACTTTGTCGACGTCCTGATCTTGCGATCGCTCTCGTTTTTGTTCGACGCCAAAATACAACTCCCCCCGGTCGGTCAACGGTCGCCATATTCCCCTAAAACCAAGAGCGTTCGAAACGTTTTTAGAAACTTCGAAACGATTGACTCCTCGACGATCTTCAAATCTTGCGTCCGCTTTTTGCCATGCTTGTCGGTTTTTAATTTGAAAGCCGTTGGCGCCAGGACAAGGTCGATCCAAAACCAAAGGGCCAAAGCGTTCCAACCGCCTTCCATTCCCAAAATCTATCAAGGAATATTGGTCTTTTGAAAACATGACGCCATCCTCTTGTTATCACACAGCCGAGCAGTCAAACCGTCCTCCATTTTAAACGATTCTCACTCATAGAGAACTAGGGGGAGTCGTTTCAATAATGCGACATAAGGCTATTGAGGAAGCGTAAAAGTTAGAAAGAAATATAAAAATGGTCTTGCCAGAATTCGAATAAGTATTAGAATAACGAAACCATTCGGGGCATGGCGCAGTCTGGTTTAGCGCGTTTGACTGGGGGTCAAAAGGTCGCTGGTTCGAATCCAGTTGCCCCGACTTTTAACCTCGTCCGTATGACGAGGTTTTTTGTTTTCAACGTATGTCATTCTTCGTTTTTTAATCTCTTGTATTTCGCGTACGCTTGCTTTAATAGAGTGCGCAACGTCTTCACGTCTAACTCGTCAAGAGTTCTAAATCGCAGATAAAGAGAGTCAAAACCTAATTCGTTATGTTCAAGTTCAGGTTGGTAGCCAATACCCGCTACTTGATCAAGAGTTATCTCTCCGCTGGGATAATTGATTTGGATCGACAAAAAATCACTATTTTTAGTATATATCTTTCCTAGCGGCACAGATTTACCTTTAATCAAAAAAGGAACCGCAATTTTATTAATCCAGATAAACTCCATATTTTTGTCGATTCCTTCGACAACGTCTATCGTCTTCTCAAGGAGATCAATAGGCCAACGCGGTTTTCCCGCGCCGTAAAAACCGGAAGTCGACGTATGCCATGATCGTCCTTGAGTTTTCCAGGGCGTTAAATCGACGTCAAGGTCCTTTGGACGTTCTACAAGTTTTGCAAATCGCTCATAGGCAAGTTCGAGGAAATCCCAAAATTCTTGTCTATCTATCTCTGAAAAGGAAAAAACCTTAATTTCAATTTCCTGCCAAGCGCCTACAACGTCGACTTTTACCCTTGGCAACGTCCCGTACAAAGGAATCTCTTCAACGTCTTTAAGCGGTTTTAACGCCAGTTTACGCGCAAGCGCTCCCTTGTCAAACGTATTCTTGGCTGTGCGAAACTTCAGGCGAAGCAACCATTCTTCGTTGGTAATCGCTCTCAGAAACCAAACGTTGGGTTTATCTTCTAACCTTATCTCAACGCTTGTTTTATTTTGCCAGTCAGTCTCGGCAAATAATGTTTTCTCTTCAAGCTTTTCAACAATTGCGTTTAAAACGCGCCCCTCCCATTTGCATGGAACCCCGCTTCGCGTCGTTCGGAACTCCGTGTGCCAACGTTTTCCGTCTATTTCCCACGGTTGATCGGAAATATCCTGACTGGAATCTTCGATCAATTCAACTGCTTTGTCGACGTCGACGTCTTGTCGTTGGACAGTTCTTGAAGATTGAATTGGACGCTCTTCGAAAACGCCCCTGCTAAACACGGGAATCAACGCTTCGCCCGTATAAGTTCGGAGAAGCGATTTTTGTTCCTTTGACGAAGTATGCCAACGTACCGCATATTCGATCAATTGTTCCGGAGTTCCGGCAAAGACTAAACGTCCTCCTTCAAGTCCGGCTTCTGGACCAATTTCGATTACCCAGTCGGCGTTTTTAACGACGTCTAAATTATGCTCGACGACGACTACCGTATTGCCCAAGTCAACGAGTCGATGCAAAACATTAAGCAATTTTCGAACGTCTTCAAAATGCAGTCCTGTCGTCGGCTCGTCAAGGATATAGAAAATTCGGCCGGAATCTCTTTGAGACAATTCCGCCGCCAACTTAATACGTTGCGATTCTCCGCCGGAGAGAGTTGTCGCCGGCTGTCCCAGAGGAAGATAGTCAAGTCCGACGTCGCAAAGCGTTTGAAGGATACGCGCAATAGGAGGAATAGAAGCAAAAAACTTCAAAGCTTCGCCGCAAGTCGTTTCTAAAACGTCCGAAATAGATTTACCGTGATACTTAACTTGCAAAGTATCCGAATCGTAACGTTTCCCTCCACAAGCGTCGCACGTGATAAAAACGTCGGCCAAAAAATGCATTTCAACTTTCAGCATCCCAGATCCCTCGCACTTCTCACAGCGCCCGCCTGGCACGTTGAAACTAAAATGTCGAGGAGAATACCTGCGTAATTTGGCCTCGGGAAGTTGGGCAAATAGCTGACGAATAAGATCGAACACGCCGGTAAACGTCGCGGCGTTTGACGTTGGAGTTTGACCAATTGGCGCCTGATCGACTTTCACAACCTTGTTAATGCGCTCCAATCCAACGACGGCGTCGCAAGCTCCGCAAGGTAATTGAGAACGATTCAGCGTTCGCGCCAGGTACCGATGTAAAACGTCTTCAACCAAAGAACTCTTACCGCTGCCGCTGACTCCAGTCACAACGGTAAAAGCAGAAAGCGGAAAAGGAACGTCAATTGATTTCAGATTATGTTCTCGTGCGCCCTGCACTACCAACCAGCCGGGTTTCCAAAACGGCAACTCTCCGACGTAACCGAAGTCCTCTTTTTGAGCGATAGATTTTTCAGCCTGATTTCTATTTCGTCTTTTCTTCTCTGCGTCTGAAACTTCGATAAGCTCCATTTTGGATTTTATCGTTTCTAATTCATCAACGATCTGAGAAGTTAAATCGCCAGTTGTCGACAAATTGTCGTTATTAATGTCAAATGTAGCGTCAGACTCTATATCAAAGAGCGTAGGACTCTCTTTTTTTCTAATCGTTCGTTTCTTTGAAGCCGAAGCTTTTTTCCCAATGGTCGTATGTTTTACCGCTTTTTTCTGCGTTCGTTTTGAATTCCGTTCGTCGGGAGACGAATCGCTTACTTCAAAACCTTTAACATCCAGAACTTTTTTTGACGAAGAAGCCTTTCTCTTGACGTTTGCCTCAGATTTGGGACGCTTTTTCTTTGAACTGCGTCCGCTCGATTTTTCAGAATCGGCCGGAATAGCGTTAGGGTTATCGCTTGCCTTTTTTACAGGCTTTCCTCTTTTGGGACGCGAAATCTGAGCGCAGTCGTCAGACCCGTTCTCAAGCTCTGACGCTTTATCAGTAGGAGCATCAAGATTCTTTTTATCGGAAAGCGCTTTTTTAGACGTCGCTTTCCTTGTAACGCGTTTAACTTTCGCGTCTGCTTTTTCATCTGTTTCTCTTGAAATAGCGGCGTCCAGCAAACTCTCAGACTTTGCAGTTGATTTCTTAACGCGCTTTTTCATTTTTAATCCTTGCAGATGTCGATAATTCTGTTCTCTTGTCGAGGTCTTCCGATTATTCCCGTAAAACCCAATTCGTCGTACGAACGCCTCGCATGAAACCTGCCAATTAGCACGTCGTCAAACGATTATTCTCCGGTTTATAGGAATAGGTATCGATTTTTTCCCTGAAATATAGGGCCCCGTAACCGAATTCTCATTTCGTTTTACTTGTTCAGGCGTGCCTGACGCAACTACTAAACCGCCCAAGGAACCCGCTTGCGGACCGAAATCAATGATATTATCCGCGCTTTCAATGACGTCCTGATCGTGCTCGACGATCAGAAGCGTGTTTCCCAGATCGCGCAATTTTCTTATCGCCGCTATAAGACGCTTATTGTCCCGATTATGAAGTCCAATAGTCGGTTCGTCCAAAACATATAACACCCCGACCAAGCCGCTTCCAATTTGCGCGGCTAATCGAATTCGTTGAGCTTCGCCGCCTGATAACGAAGGAGCCGGACGAGAAAGGGTCAAGTAGTCTAAGCCGACGTCCAGAAGAAACCTTAGTCGGGCAATAATCTCGTCTACAAGGTCGCCAGCAATCTCTTTCTCTATCGGAGACAATTCTAAACGCTCAAAAAAGCAGGCCAACTCGCCTAGAGGAGTGCGACAAATTTGATCTAAGGTCAAATTGTGAAATCTAACAGCGGCGACGTCGTCGCGAAGCCGACTTCCCAAACACATGGAACACTCTTGTTCCTCAACCTGGTACTCAAGTCGACTTCGATAGTAAGGCGCTGCCTTACCGGCCTCTTCAGTCGCAGGGTAAACGCCTTTAAACTGGAACTGAAAAACAGTCTGACTAGTTCCAAGTGTCACACCCTCGCAAGCTCCCCTAGCACGTTCGTCCGCACTCTTAGCGTTTCGCGCCGCTTCTAAATCGCACTCAAGAACGCTAATCCAACGTTCGCCAGTTCCATTAAATATAACGCGCCTGAATCTGGAATCTAAACGGTCAAACGAAACGTCAAGCGGAGTCCCCGTTTCACGAGCAAAAGCCCGCATCATCGCAACCGTCGTTGGAGCCTCAAGATCGGACCATATACTGATAGCGCCTTCCGCGAGAGTAAGTTTAGGATCTCGAATAAAGCTGGACGGATTCGCGCCGGCATGAACTCCAAGTCCGCTACAATGCGGACACCATCCCAAGGGACTATTAAACGAAAAATGTCTCGGAGTCAAAACCTCAAAAGCGCGACCGCATTTTTCACAGGATAGTTTTTGACTCATTGTCTGTGAAACCCAGTCGCGTTCAGGCCTTTTTTCATCAATAATGACCAAACGAACGACGCCCTTTCCCCATTCAAGAGCAGTCTCAACGCTGTCCGCGACACGACCTCGTCTGTTCCTTTCCAGATTTGCGTCTGGATTTATCTTCAACCGCAAACGATCGACGACGACCTCGACGTCGGCGACTGATTTACGACTCAACTCGGGTGGGGAATCGAGAGAATATGTCTGATTGTTGACTCGAATGCGAGAAAAACCCTGAACGCGTAATCGTTGCCAAAGCTTCTCGTAATCCTCCCCTGGCTCCAAACGCAAAGGCGCCGTCAACATAGCTCGCGCGTCGACGTCTTGCAACATAATCCGCGCTACAATTTCGTCTGTCGATTGGGTTCCGATCGGACAATCGCAATTAGGACAGTAAGAAACGCCCAACCGAGCAAAGACAATCCTGAGATAGTCGTGAATTTCCGTCACTGTCCCAACGGTAGATCGCGGAGATCGACTCGTGGTTTTCTGTTCAATGGCGATAGAAGGGGAAATGCCAATTGTTTTTTCAACTTTTGGCTTTTGAATCTGCCCTAAAAACTGACGCGCATAACTCGACAAACTCTCGACATATCTCCTGCGCCCTTCAGCATACGCGACGTCGATCGCAAGCGAAGACTTGCCGCTGCCGCTAGGTCCGCAACATACGGTCGTTTTATTTCGAGGAATCTCGACGGAAACATTCTGTAAATTGTGTTCGCAAGCCCCACGAATAACAATCGGCCCTTCAACGTCGGATTCGGTCAATCCTACGTCTCTGTGAGCGTCCCTTTGCAACGCCTTTTTAACCATGGCCTTGCGATCTTTATTCAAAAAACCCTTCAACGCCTTTCCCGTATAGGAGTTAGGATTCTCAACAATTGCCTCGGGAGGGCCTTCGGCGACAATCCATCCGCCTGCGTCGCCCCCTTCCGGCCCCAGATCAATTATCCAATCCGCCGTTTTTATTACGTCTAAATTGTGCTCTACGATTAAAACGGTGTTGCCGGCGTCGGCAAAACTTCGCAAAACTTTTAGAAGTAAGCGAATATCGGCAAAATGCAGTCCAGTCGTCGGTTCGTCGAGAAGATACATCGTCTTGCCGGAGCTTTTCTTGACAAGCTCTTTTGCTAATTTTACGCGTTGCGCTTCTCCTCCTGACAACGTGGGAGACGGCTGACCCAACTTCATATACCCAAGTCCAACGTTGTAAAGCGTTTGCAACTTCTCACGTATTTTGGGAATGTTTTCAAAATGCTTTAGCGCCGTTTCCACGTCGAGCGCCAACACCTGATCAATGGACAACCCCTTATACTTGATCGCCGTCGTTTCTTGATTAAATCGACGACCGCCGCAGACGGAACATGTCGCCCAAACGTCCGCGAGAAAATCCATCTCCAGACGAGTCGAACCGTTTCCTTCGCACGCTTCGCAACGCCCGCCCTGAACGTTAAAACTAAATCGACCGGGCGTAAAACCTTTGGCGCGCGCTTCAGGGGTATCGGCAAAAAGCTTTCGTATTTCGTCAAAGAGTTTAATGTAAGTTGCGGGGTTCGAACGCGGAGTACGCCCAATTGGAGCCTGATCAATAGAAATCAGCTTGTTCAGATATTCGACGCCTTCAATAGACTCATATGCGCCTGGATTCCCGTTCGCTCTATTCAAATCTCGCGCTAAAACCTCTTTTAGCACGTCGTTAACAAACGAACTCTTTCCGCTTCCGCTCACGCCGGTAATACATACGACGCCGCCTAATGGAATCTTGACGTCGATATTCTTCAAATTATGATGCGTTACGCCGCGAACGACTAACCAGCGTCCGTCAGGCTTCTTACGCTCAACGGGCGTCTCAATCGTTTCCTCTCCTACGAGGTACTTAGCCGTCAAACTGTTTTCACGCTGTTTTGTTAAAACGTCTGAAACCGTTCCGAAAGCGACAACACGCCCTCCGTGACTTCCCGGTCCAGGACCAAAATCAACAAGATAGTCGGCTGCAAACATCGTGTCTTCGTCATGTTCAACGACCAGGACCGAATTTCCCAAATCTCTGAGCTTGAGTAACGTTTCTATCAGTCTCTCGTTATCTCGAGGATGCAATCCGATAGAAGGTTCGTCCAGAACATACATAACGCCGACAAGACCGCCGCCAATTTGTCCGGCTAAACGGATACGTTGCATTTCTCCGCCGGAAAGCGTAGGGGCAGGACGACCTAGCGACAGGTAGTTGAGACCGACGTTCAATAAGAAACCAAGTCGAACGCGAATTTCTTTCAGAAGATCATGCGCAATGATTGCCTCTGAATCAGTCAAGTTCAACTCGCTAAAAAACTCACGCAAGTCGGAAATTGGCAAATCGCATAGTTCGGGTAACGAATACGATTTCTTCTTGGCAAAAATTTTCGCTTTAGATTTTGTTTCTATGCGAAATGAACTCGCTTGCTCGTTTAGTCGGGTTCCATGGCAGTACCCGCAAGGAACAATATTCATGTAGCTTTCCATCGCCGAAAGTTGCATTCTATTGTTCGTCTCGTGATACTGCTTTAACATTTTGGGGATAATCCCCTCAAATAATCCGCCCCACTTATGACCGTTCTCGCCGTCGCGCCACAAATAGGTAATTTTCAGGTCGCCAGTTCCCCACAACAACCCTTGTTTAACTCTTTCGTCAAGTTTATTCCAAGGCGTTTCGAGCACATAGCCTTTTTTCAACGAGTATTGTTTTTCAAGAGCGTCAATAACGCCTTGATATATGTGTTGCTTCCATCGTCCTAAATCTTGCCACTTCCCGACAGGAACAACGCACCCTTGTTGAAAAGATTTAGAGGGATCGGGAATCAGCAAGTCCGGATCAAACGTATGAATAACGCCCAATCCTTGACAATGCCGACACATTCCCTGGGCGTTGTTGAAACTAAACATCTGCGGATTAGGACGTTCGAAATTCAAACCGCAGTGAGAGCAAGCGTAATCTTCACTAAAATATAATTCCTTGCCGTTCAAAGAAATATGTAAATTCTCAGAACCGTCTCCGCCTTCTGACGACGTCTCAACGTGATCCTCGTGAACGTTGATTTTCCGGGAATCTCCACGCTTACGCTCGACTCGGCGAGCAATTGTTTTATCGCCGACCTTACGCAGGTTCTCTTCCGACGTCGCTTCGAAATTGTCTAAAACGCGATCAAAATCGAAGGTTGTTTCATCTCCTTGCTCCGACTCCAAACGTTCGTCGAAGAGTCTCACTCTACTCAACAACTCGTCTGTCCCGACTCGCGAAGCGTCAGAACCATTTGATTCGCACAAAACAATCAACTGCCCTTTCCCTAGTTTCAGGGCGAGATCGACAGATTCTGTCAATCGACGATACGCCGACTCGGATTGCTTTATTCGATCTACCACAACGTCGACCGAATGGCGAGATTGGCGATCAAGATTGAATTCGTCGTCGACAGAAAAGAAGCGACCGTCAACGCGAACCTTTCTAAATCCTTTTTTACGTAGGTTATTAAACAGCTCTACGCAACGCCCTTTCTGATTGCGAACTAACGGAGCTATTATCTGAAACGTCTCGCCTTCCGGAATAATTCGGAGACGCTCCAATATTTGCGCTCTCGTTTGCGCTTCAATCTTTCGTCCGCATTTAGGACAATATCCAACGGCGACGCGTGCAAACAGGACTCTTAAAAAGTCAGAAATTTCCGTGATTGTGCCGACAGTCGAACGAACGTTCTGACCGGCGGTCTTTTGAGAAATTGAAATGGCGGGGCTCAGTCCTAAAACTTGGTCAACCGTCGGTCTGGGAAGCTGACCCAGAAATTGCCGCGCATAACTTGATAAACTTTCAATATAACGCCGTTGTCCCTCCGCATATAAGGTATCGAAGGCCAGAGAGCTCTTCCCGCTTCCACTTACGCCGGTAAAGCAGATGAATTTATTGCGGGGCAATCTCAAGTACACGTCGTCTAAATTGTGTTCTCGAGCTCCGCGCACAACAATATCAGACATACATTAAGCCCAAAACTGGAAAACTTGTAACTTGCCAAACCCCTGGTCAATTTCTGCCGACCGTCCCACGGCAAAAGTCGGTCGTCGAGATCAACTTCTAAACCTGCTTGCGATTAATCGCAAAGAGAGATTATAGTTCATATTTACCGGAAATCAACAGTAAAACTATAAGAAGCGTAAGAAAACTGATAGAGGCAAGAGCACTTTGTTTCGCCCCTCGCCATGTCGGTATAGTAAATCGTGGCCGCATAACAACTCCTGGCGGAAAGATTCTTAAAAAAGCCAACTTGTGAAACAAGAAATCGACTTGCAACAGGGAGTTATACGTTATACAGTCCCCCTAGATGAAAACGAAAACCCGTTTACCATTAACATGAGCGATTGTTCGCTTGAAACCGCGCGTCGTTGACTTCGACATGGTTTAATTTGTGACGTAGTATTAATATCCTAATCCCTTTCATCCTCCCTCCTCAAAGTCGATATTCGCATTGGTTTTTCCATGGAACAGTTTGAATTGAATGAAAATGAACAATTGCTCGTTAGCAATATTTTAGGGTACTTGAATTTTTCATCCGGTTCTTTTGACGCGCAATTTGCAAAAGCTTGGAATTCTCTTTTCGAAGCGTTGTCAATAAAAGGCAGCGAAGCGTTATGGTCAGATTCAATCTCTGTTCTTAAATCAGAATTATCGCGTCTGGAACAAACCGGAGGAGCCTTTTCCAACGCGATCCAAGCCAAAAACGCATTGCGCGTCTTAGAAAATACGCTTGTCGAATATCGTCTTTTTCATCAAGACACTCTCTTCTCTCAGGAAAATAGCTATCTGTTCAATTCGCTCTTTATGGCGCGGGCTTGCCGTGTTGTCGTCGCAAACTCGCCTATTAACGCTACAGAAGATACTGTCGTTAAGATTGTCAGGCAGTTGAACGACTTCTTAGGATATCGTCCGATACCAATCCTTGAAGGCGGAGAAAGGCACGATCCAAACGCCCACGAATGGATTGCGCCCTTGCCGCTCTATTATGAGGGAGTTGGCGCCGCGTTTGGAAAGTATAGGAACGTTGTGCAAATTGCTCTTGGTATTCTACGCGACACAGACCCGGATATACTACAAGACGCTTCGTTCGATCCCCGTAATCTGAAAGAGTTGTCGGTAGATCCGCGCGCCTACGATTTTGATCATCCCGTTAATCGCCGTCTGAATTATAGCTTCGGAACGTGGGACGATCGTTCTATCGATGAGAATGGATATTACCGCCGATTCGTCGTTCATCGCGCGACGTTAGACGGTATTATGAGTCGAGCGCTGGGTGAAAAAGACGACGAACTGCGTAGCGAGTATGAATATGAGGCGGCTTCTGTTCTTGCCGGCACAATGTTAATGGGATCGGGCGTTAGCGGCGGACACGTTCAAGCTCACGATTCAACAGTATCGCTCCGAACATTGGCTCAGAAGATTGCCGCTTATCGGGATCTTTTCTATGAAAGACTCTTTCTTAAAGTCCCTGCAAAAATGAAATCCCGACTTGAGGAAGAAGCCCGAAAGTTGTACCAACCTTTTGGTGGGGTAAGACAATATTTGAACCGGTATTTGGCTAAAAAGCGGGCTGATCAATTGCAACGATTCTCCTTGGCGCGAACCTACGCTCGTATGGGGTATTTTGAAGCCTCTAAAAAACAGACAGAGGTAATCGAAACAACAGCTTCTCGACTTTTGTCTCAGATAGACTGTCTCATAACGAAGGCGCACTTGGACGCAGACGCAGGCAAGATCGAAGAAGCCGCTACTTGTTTGCCGAAAATCGAATCGTTGCTACATAGAGGTTTAGCGTGCGGGACGTTTCCAGATCCCTGGTTCATCCTTGGTTTTGACGCCCAATTTAATCTGTTTCCAACGGTAGAAGACGGAATCCACGACCATCGAATTGACGGCCTCATCGATCTGTTAAACGATATATTCGATCTCTATAGTCGTCTTCAAAAAGAAGCCGCCGCACAGGGGAATTCCGACCTTCGTTTAGAATTGTCTGATAAGATGAGCGATCTTGCCGACTGGTGGGATCAATTTGGCAGTTCCGAATCGTCTTCTGTCGAAGGTTTTTCTGGTCAAGCCGTATGGGAGTCTGCCGCCGAAGTATCCCACGCGCTTGCAGTTTGGAGTAAGGCGGGTAAAGCGATAGGGGACGTCGCGTTCTGGAAACGTCATGTCGAAAGGTTCACGTCACCAAAAGCGTTTGTGCTTCTCTGTGAAGCGTTGCTGGATAAAGGCGACTTAGTGTCTTCGTCGTCTCTCCTTATCTATTGGCTGAATCAATCGAATTCCATTCCGCTTGTCGAGGGAGATTATTCCTTTCATACGATCGTTTTTGAATGGTTGGAACAGGCGTGGCAAGCTAAAGGAGAAACCGACGTTAACACCGCGTTTCTTCGACGAAAAGTCGACACAACCGAAATTGACTGGAAGTCGGAAGACTATCTTAAGCGTTGGAACTCTACGATCAAGTTTTTAGACTTCTTTGGTGAAAACGCCGACGACTATTGGACGATCCCTTTATTAGAGTTGCCAAAAGATAAGTTTGACAGGAAAATTGATTTTAAAACGGATAATCCTGTCATTGCGGAATTATCGCGTCGACTGATTTTGACCTCGAGATACGTCGGAAAAACTCCGTCAGGGCTCCCTAAGATATCAATCAAATCCTCGTTTAAAGACGCCGCTCGAGCCGTTGACGTTCAAAACCTCCCCACTCCAAACGAATTTAAAGCTTTCTATCGCGAGAATCAGAAAGTTTTTCCCAAGTATATAACATTCTTCGCTTTCATGCAAATTATTCTAAGCGAAGTTCCTATGCCTTCAAAACTTAGGGCATACTATCATCGTTCGATCATGGGCGACGAATCGCGATCTTTCTCGATTTCCTCTCCATCGTTCAATTCGCCTTCCCAACAGGACGGACCGCTTAAAGATTCTGTCGCCAAAGAAAACAACCAAGCGCAGAAACGCCTACTTGAAATGTTGGAAGAACAATTGGGAAAAGGGGAAATCGCCAATCTTAAAGACCTTGTCGAAAGGTTGTTGAAAGATTCTGACAACAATGCCAAACAAGACGAAAAAGGGGCGTTCAACACTTTGACTCCCGACAAGGTTATTTCCATTGAAACCAATTATGGCGACCAGGGCGAAGACGAACCAGAAGACGAGCAACTCTATAACGATGAAAGTGAACTCGACGACGACCATCATGAAGACGAAGCCGTTATAACCGGCGGCGACCCAACTTTCAGCGCGGCTTACGAAAATATGACCTATCATGACACAGCCGACGATGGAATAGACGACGATACGGCAGACGGCGGTTCAAGCTTCAAAGAAGAAGGGGAAGATTTCGAATTTGCCAAAGAGACAGATCGTGTTTCAGAGCGTTTGACTTTCATTTATTCTACGGCGCAGTTTTGGAAATTTGTCGCGGGTCGTTCGCCTTTGCTAACGCGTCCGTCCGATCAACCTCTTGACGACTCCGTTATAGCTGACGCTCGTTTAAGACTTGAGGATTGGCGAGACCAGGCTCTTAAATTTGAACATGGACTGTATGAACTACTGGACCAGACTTCTCGATATCGCATTCCCAAGCCTTCGGCGACGAGCGACGCTTTGGCGGAATACGATCAACTTCGTGGAACTAAGGAAATTCTTATTGATCGAGTTATCTCGACGATCGTTGAAGTTGAAGACGCGATTGTTTTTCTAAAAGCCGCGCTTAGGGACGAAACAACAGAAAAATATGCTAAGCCGTGGAAACCTTTAGCGTTAAAAACATTCAGCGCCATTTTCAGAAGAGACGTCAAGTACGTGCGCGCCATTTGGCCGGAGTTGCTGACTAAACTTGAAAAAGAAACCTTGTTGTACATTCCTTCCGCTCGAGGCGGCGACGCGAGAGCGATTGTAGAAAGCAGACGTTTACAACAGGCAGTGCTATGTTTGTTAAAATACGCGCCCAGACTGGGGCTTCTCTCTGAAACATTCCAGCTTGTCGGCTGCGTCCAAAAGATGGAACAAATTCGACTGTCGTCTCCCGGATCTGTGACGGAATATGACAAACTAGTCGAGACTTCAGCTCGAAGTCTTACGGAATCTCTGTCTATATCCTCTAAGTTCTGGCGCATTAACGCAAATACTTCGTCTTTTTCCAGTCAAGACGAAGCGTTAATTCACTATTTGTTTAGAATTGACGAACTCATTCTGAAACATTGGCTTTCACATAGCCAGCAAATTCGCATCTCGTCGCTTGAAACAATTTCCACCGACACAAGATGGGAAATTGTCAAACAGTTCATTGTCAATTACGGTTCTGATCTATTTACACAAAACTTCCTGTCTTTCCGAAACATACGGGCAATTCTTCATCAGGGAACCTATAACTATCTTACCTCATTGATTACAATGAGTAATGAAAACGAAGACTTAGAAAATGGAGAAACGCTTGTTGAAGCGCTTTCTTCCGGAAAAGAAAAGATCGAAAACGCAGCGGGGATACTGGAAATTATCCTGGAATGTATAGCGGAGAACTATACGGAATATGTAGATTACAACAGTACGACGATTCAATCGGATCGCGGCGATCATTTATACATGCTACTTGATTTTCTTAGAGTTCTTGCCAATTATGAACGCGTTTCTTGGAACCTAAAACCTGTCTATTGGATCCACGATTCCTTAATTCGTTCAGGAAATACCCAAGCGGCGGAACTCTGGAAAGACTGCATTAAACAAAAAAGTTCCGGATTGGCGGAAACAAGTCTGAGCAACTATGAGGAACTGAACAGACGTTACGGCATTTGGTTGCCAAGCGTCCATGAACGCCTGGAAGAACGATTTGTCAGACCTCTGGACGTCGCGCAGATGTGCGGATTAGTATATGACGCAATTACAGAAGTCAGAACAAACGGAGAAAATAACCCCGTTTTTCAAGAATTAGAAAAAAAGGTCGAAAGTTTTGCCGCAACGCCTTCTGGTAGCGGATTTGAACTTCCGGAGTGGCTGACAGAATTACAGGAAGAAGTGATTCTATCTCGAGTCGACAGCAAAGAAGAACGAAGAGAAAGCAATCCTAAAGAGGATCCCTTTGATTCGCTTCCCTTCCTTCCTGTTGAAAGACTGTCGCGAGCGGAAGTCGACCGCCAACTTCGTGAGTCTTCGAAAGAAGCAGATTAGTTTTTAAATTTTTAAAGGAAAAGGGCGCGAATAAGAAGCTGTTTTTTTAACGTCGTCTGTCTGCAATTTGTCGCTCTGGGAAAACAATGAACGCATCCAACGTTAAAGACTTCACGCCAAACGAATTAAATCGACGTTTGGAAGAACAATATACTGAAATCGCGAGACTAGCGGGCGGACTTGCCCATGAAGTTAAAAACCCTCTTTCTACAATCCGTCTAAACATGGGCTTGTTAGAAGAAGACGTCGAAGAATTGGACGACACGCCTCAACGTCGTCGAGTTCTAAAAAGAATTGAAACTGTAAAACGAGAAACTTTACGCCTTGAAGATCTGCTCAATGAGTTTCTGAATTTTACTCGCGCTCACAACCTTGAACTGACGGCTGCGGACGCCAATTATGAACTGAAAGAAATACTTGACTTTTTCCGTCCTCAAGCGACAGCGGCAAATGTTGAAATATTAGAATACTTTGCAAACGATCTTCCTACTATTAGAATCGATAAACGTTCTTTTGATCGCGCGATTTTGAATCTTTTGTTAAACGCGCTTCAGGCAATTAAGGGAAAGGAAGACGATAACTCTAAGGGAGAAATTCTCGTCAGGACGCGACCATGCGGCTCTGAAGTGGCTATTGACCTCATTGATTCGGGATGCGGCATGAGCGACGAAACGTTGCAAAAAATCTTTGAACCTTTCTTTTCTACGAAAATTGGCGGAACAGGTTTGGGCTTGCCTACCGTTCGCAAAGTCATCGAAGGACACGGCGGACGCATCGCCATTCAAAGCGAAGTTGGACGAGGCACGCAATTCACGCTAACGTTTCCGGCAATTCCACGTATTCCGGCAACGTAATGGAACGACGTCGCGTTTATTTGCGCGTTGTTTAAGTCGCAACAACTAGAACCGAACGCGCGTTTCAAGAGCGTTCTGGAGACGCGCCAAATAATCGGAACGAGGAATCTCAATTCCTCCGAGACTTTTCGTATGCGGATTCAGGATTTGCAAATCAAATAGTCTAAATCCTTTTTCTTTAAGCCGTAATAGAAGGGAAAAAAGAGCGATTTTCGAAGCGTCGGTTACAATGCTAAACATTGATTCTCCGTCAAAAAAACCGTTCAAAGCCACGCCATAGAGTCCGCCAACGAGCTTACGCTTCGTCTGGTTGCCAGAAGGGTCTAATCGCTCGTCGATTGTTTCTTGCCAACATTCGACGCTATGAGCGAATCCCAGTTCATGCAATCGACAATAACTATTGTAAAATTCTCGAGTTATCCATGTTCCCTCGACGTCGCGATTTTCAGAAGTCGCGCACGCAATCATTACTTCTGGAAAAGCTTGATCGTAGGTAACGACAAACTTTTTTCCACTCATTGTTCGTTTAAGTCGTCTCGGAATATGAATATTATCCAAATCAAAAACGGCTCTGGGATCAGGAGACCACCATGCCAACGTCGAATTTGCCTCCGGCAAAGACAATAACGAAAAAGCTGTTTTCCCCTCCCAAATAGCGTTTCGCACGCGAGGACTAAGTTCGGCGAATGAATTCAAATCAACGTTCTTTTCGCTATTCAAACAGTTTTGGGCATATCCATAATTGCTTTCTCCCACATTCAATTCTTCCGAAGTCCGTTCTTGAGTCTCGTTGTCAAAAAAATAATCTTCCTCTGTCGTCATGACAGGCCATGGAAAAATTCCATGAACGAGAGCGTCCAGAACAATATCGGGAGCAAGTTCTCCGCCTATGAACAAAAGCCCGTCTTCGTCTGTTAATTCTGGATCGGGGAAAAAACGGGATTTAGGTATTGCCATAGTGATATACGCGTCTTTCAAGAAACGCTTACGCTTGAATCGTCAGCAAAAGATACCGTAATAAATAAGAACGTCCAAGCGGCACGCTCAGACGTTCTTACACACATGCTCTGATTAAATAGCGACTTCTCTAAATCATTGGGCTCAGAGAACTAATTAACGTATTCGATCTTGCCAAACTCTTCCCATAGAGCGACGCTCGTTTGAACTCCGCCAAAGAAGGATTCGAGATTGAACTTCTCATTAGGCGAATGAATTCCGTCGTCGTCAAGCCCAAAACCGACAAGAACAGTCTCTGCGTTCAATTCTCTACGCAACTTAGCGACAATTGGAATCGATCCTCCTTCACGAACAAACAACGGTTTACGACCATATATACGTTCAAGCGCGTTGCTAGCCGCAATAATATACTTTCCAGTGAGAGGAGCGACCATACCGCCGGAACCTTGCTCTGACGTCAACTCCATTTTGACGCCAGAAGGAAGAATTGACTCGAAAAACGATCGTAAATTTTCTCGTATCTTATCTGGGTCTTGATTCGGAACAGTTCTAAAAGTAAACTTTGCAGAAGCCCAGCTTGGGATAATCGTCTTGCCGCCCTCGCCCTGATAGCCGCTTGTCAAACCGTTAATGTCGAAAGCAGGACGCGCGCCTCGCCGTTCGAGGGTCGTATACTCGGGCTCGCCAAACTCCGCGTCAATCCCAATTTGTTTCTTATTTTCATCCGGATCAAACGGATTATTAGCCAAGGCGTTGCGTTCAAGTTCGCTCAGCTCTTCGACGTCGTCGTAAAAATGAGGAATCTGAATCTTTCCGTCGTCGTCAATAACCGCGCTTAGCATTTTAGCTAAAGCAATCGCGGGATTATACACCGAACCTCCGTAAATACCTGAATGTAAATCACGGTTAGGTCCCGTCAATTTTAATTCAAAACCGACGACGCCACGAAGTCCGTAAGTAATCGCAGGAATCTTAGGCCCGGCGGCGGAAGTATCGCTAACTAACAATGCGTCGCAGGAAAGAAGCTCGCGATTACCTGCGTCGTTTAAAAATTTAGACAACGCCTCGCTCCCTATCTCCTCTTCGCCCTCAAGAATGAACTTTACCTGAACCGGGAGAGAACCATGAAGAGCCAGATATGTTTGTAAACCGCACAGATGAGCGCACCACTGCCCTTTATCGTCGTTAGCTCCACGACAAAAAACTTTGCCGTCACGAATCACAGGTTCAAACGGATCAGAGTTCCATTCTTCAAAAGGTTCCGCCGGCTGAACGTCGTAGTGGCCATATACCAAAATAGTAGGCGCGTTAGTAATCTTTGGAGATTCCGCGTATACCAGTGGGTTTGTGTCCGTCTCAATCATCCTGGATTTCAGACCAAGCTTTTCTGACAAAAAGTCAACAAGCCAACGAGCCGTTTTCCTAACGTCCTCTTTATGTTCTTTTTGAGCGCTAACGCTTGGTATGCGAAGGACTTCAAACCATTGCTGAAGAAACAAATCTTTGTTGTTGTCAATAAACTCCAAAACTTTTTCCATTAAAAAACCCCGCTCGCTTGAATCTCAGCGAGTTTTCATCAAAAAACAATGAGTCAAGAAGAAAACAATAACCAACGGCATGCCAAAACCCCATGTAGGCAACACAGGGCCCAAGGCAATAGTCAACGCATAAGACAATTATTCCAACATTCGCTGATAATAATCGTCGATATTTCTCAATTAGCCTGGCGGCCAGGCAAATCCACGCCCTCCAATAAGATGAAAATGTAAATGAGGCACTGTTTGACATGCGTTTGCGCCACAATTCGACACAACTCGATAGCCATCCTCCGCGACGCCAAGTTCCTTAGCAAGTTTACGTATGACGCAGAAGACGTGCCCAATTAACTCAACGTTGTTCTCATTAACGTCGTTTAACGAACGAAGTTCCGTCGTCTTAGGAATCACCAGGACATGAACAGGCGCTTGGGGCGAAACGTCGCGAAACGCCATGCATAAATCGTCTTCATATACGACGTCTGCTGGAATTTCTTTATCAATGATTCTTTTGAAAATCGTTTTTTCCGTAGCCATATCTTTCCTTTAAATCACACGTTAAAAGTCAGGTTGAGTCGGATTTAATCCACCGTACAACCGTGCAGTGATAGTATACACCGAACAGACTCGAAAAACAACGGAGAGAGGAAGTTTTTAAAAAATATGCAATTCTATCATAAAACAAATAGACGAGGTTTAATAGAAGTGATTTCATAACTCATGTCGATATTTCCCAAACGAATATTGTTTGAATCGCGCTAATTAAGTATCATCTTCTCACCATGAGGAGATTTCAATTATGAAAAAGCGCGACTACGTAACTGGCAAGGAATTAACGGATAAACAATGGGAACAAATTGCGCCGTTATTACCCGAACCGATTCAATCCAGTAAAGGCGGACAAAAACGCGCGCCCAATCGAGCCTGTCTTGAAGGCATTTTGTGGATTTGTCGGACAGGAGCTCGTTGGTGCGATATGCCCGAACGCTTTCCTTCTGGAAGTACCTGTTGGCGTAGAATGAACGAATGGCAAGAGCAGGATCTTTGGACCGACACATGGCATAAATTACTTGGGACGCTCGACGCCCGCGGTCGTTTGAATTGGGACGAAGTTTTTGCCGACGGAACTTTTGCGTCGGCAAAAAAAGGGGAGCCGGAATCGGTAAAACAAAGCGCGGGAAAGGAACAAAGCTTATGGTGGTGGCAGATGGTGAGGGCTTACCTCTCGGGCTTGTCGTTACTTCCGCAACGCCCCATGAGGCTAAATTGATTGAACAAACACTTGACACAGTGCGAGTTCCTCGCAGTGGCGCTGGCCGTCCAAGAAAAAGATTCAAGCGATTGATATATGACAGAGCCGCCGATAGT
>JAFZNK010000294.1 GCA_017550965.1 Thermoguttaceae bacterium | reverse complement strand
GGCGCCAAGCGTGTATGCCCAAACGGCGTTTTCAAAGGCGATCGGTTGGATCGAACGAACGATCTTTTCCGCGTCGACGCCCTTGGACAGATTGAAATCGCGCAGGGCTTCCAGATCGGCGAAACCGTATTGTTCCAAAACCGGCTTGATTTGACCGATTCGTCTTTCGAAACTTTCAAACGTAACCATATTTCTATACCTTATATTGTGTTGTTAGTCTTTTGGCAGGAATTCAAATTTGTCGAACGACAAACGCGCGCTCGGCAAACCGAAAGAACGAGTCGGAATATTATTCGAGACGCGGATCGATCTTCTTGACTGCTTCGTCAAATCGACCGTAGGTCTTGATATTGCTTTCGTAAGCTTCCTTGGGATCGACGCCTTTCTTGATAGCGTCCATCATTTTGCCAAGGTTGACAAACTTGTAGCCGATAATTTCATTGTCGGAATCAAGCCCAATTTCGAGGACGTATCCTTCGGCCATTTCAAGGTAACGCGGACCCTTCTTTAACGTGGCGTACATTGTGCCAACCTGAGAACGATGACCTTTGCCGAGGTCTTCGAGACCGGCGCCAACCGTCAGACCGTCTTCCGAGAAAGCGGACTGAGTTCGACCGTAGACGATCTGCAGGAAGAGTTCGCGCATCGCGGTGTTGATCGCGTCGCATACAAGGTCTGTGTTGAGCGCTTCGAGAATAGTCTTGCCGATAAGGATTTCGGAAGCCATCGCCGCCGAGTGAGTCATACCGGAACAACCGAGCGTTTCAACCAGCGCTTCTTGAATGACGCCTTCTTTGACGTTGAGCGACAACTTGCATGCGCCTTGTTGAGGCGCGCACCAACCGACTCCGTGGGTAAATCCGGAAATGTCGGAAATCTGTTTCGCTTGAACCCAACGACCTTCTTCGGGAATCGGAGCCGGTCCGTGATTCGGACCTTTGGCAACGCAGGTCATTCGTTCGACTTCTTGAGAAAATTGCATCTTTGCGCTCTCCATTTCTCTTGGGTGAAAAAATAGACGTTGAGACGAAGAGCTGAAAACGTATAACGTCGACTTCCGCGCATAAGACGAACGATTGCGTCTCTTGTTGAACCTTCGTCAGGCAAACCTGCGTCGCCCGATGAAATCAAGCGCGTCCCTCGCGCAACGCGCGCAAAAGTCAGGCTCTTTCGCACTCTCTATATTATCGTTTATTCTATCAGAATCCCGATGATTGTGAAGGGGTTTTGACTTACAATAGGCGGTATTGAGAACCTTGAATCGGCAGCTTATTTTTAAAATCGCTTAACGCTTTTTACTGTCAACAAAAGCTGAAACGAGTTACTTTTTAAGCTGATTCAGACGCGTTTGCAGAACGTTTCGAATTTCCTCAAAGACCTTTTCCGGAGCGGCGTCTGCATTGATAAGAAACGCTTCGCCGGGAGCGTGTTTACTCCAATTTCTGACGGCTTCCCGATATCCTTGCGCCACTCGGCGATGATATTCTAATCCCTTCGATTCAATACGATCCTTGTCCCGATTGAGGCGTTGAAAAGCGACTTCGGGGGGGCAGTCGAGCACAAACGTTAAATCCGGCATGACGGAATCTGTCAACGAACGTCCAATACTCCATATTCGCGCTATTTCTTCCTCGTTGTTCCCGACGGCGTATCCTTGGTAGACTACCGTCGAGAGAAGGTATCGGTCGACTAACACCGTTTTGCCTTCTTGCAGAGCAGGGCGTATTTTTTCCGAGATTAGCTGGGCTCTGGACGCCATGAAAAGCGCTAATTCCGATTTGGGACAGATCGACAGATCGCAACGATCAAGCAAAAGAATCCTAATCGCATCTCCTAACGCGGTGTCGCCAGGATCGTGAAAAAAAACAAAATCGACGCGATTGTCTTCGAACCATTTTTTGATCAGGTCTATTTGAAGTCCTTTTCCGGAACCGTCGCCGCCGTCGATCGTAATAAACATCTTTGCGCCTTTCTTCGCCTATTCACGTGTGCGAGAGCGTTCTTTACGCGTCCTCCTCGTCGCGTCATTATATCCAACGAGTTGAAAATCGCAAGTTATTTGCTAGAATAACGTCCGCGCCTTGTTGCGACGCAAACTAAACGTGAGGGACGTTATGACGCCAGATGAAAAAACAGTCGACTATTCCAAAGATCTTCGTCAGAGGTTGCGCCTCTATGCGATAACCGATCGCAGTTGGGTTGGCGTTCAAACTTTGCTTGAGCAAATTGAATCAGCTCTTGTCGGCGGGGCGTCTATTGTTCAATTGCGCGAAAAAGATCTTGAGCGTTCGCTTTTTTTGCGTGAAGCGCAAGAAGTAAAGCGGCTGTGTCGTCGTTTTGACGCTCCTTTTCTCATTAACGACGACGTCGACGTCGCGCTTGAATGCGGCGCGGACGGCGTGCATTTGGGTCAAAACGACGCGAGTCCGCGCGAGGCGCGTCGGCGTTTAGGAACGAACAAAATTATAGGCGTTTCCGCGCATTCGGTGGAAGAAGCGCGTGTCGCAGAAAAGAATGGAGCCGATTATCTTGGGGTCGGAGCGTTGTTTGGATCGAGCACTAAGAACAATACCGTCGCCGTTACGTCCGAAACGCTCGCGCAAATATGCGCCGCCGTTTCGATTCCCGTAATCGCGATCGGAGGCGTGAACGAGGATAACATGGAAACGTTAAGCGGAACTGGGATTGCCGGAATCGCCGTAGTTTCTGCATTATTCGCTCAGCCGGATATTGAGCTTGCCGCGTTCGCTTTGAGAGCGAAAAGCGAGCGGCTTTTCAACTGATTGCTTTTCGTAGGATAATATTTCTGACGTCGTTTGGAGGGCGCATGCAACCGTTTAATTCCAATACGCCGAAGCGGATTACCGGAGCCATCATTGACCTGGACGGCACGATTTTGGACACTATGGAACAGTGGGACACGTTGGGATTGCAGTATTTGCAAGAACGTCATATTGAGCCGAAACAAGACTTTCTGGATCGTATAGGAACGATGACGTTAAGGCAAAGCGCGGAAGTTTTCCATCAAGAATACGGCGTTCAAGAGGACGTGTCGGAAATTATTCGGGAGTTAGTGGAACGTTTGCGTTTTTTATATGCGAACGAAGCGAGAATTAAACCCGGAGCGTTGGACACGCTCAGGCTTCTTAAACGCGGCGGGGTAGACATAGCTCTTGCCACCGCGACGTCTAACGAACTCGCACGAGACGGACTACGTCGAAACGGCGCGTTGAAGTTTTTCGACGGAATTTTTTCCTGTCGAGATTCAGAAATCAAGGAAAGTAAAACTTCGCCCAAAATTTTTGAATACGCGCGGCGATTTCTCGGTTCAGCTTTAAATGAGACGATAGTGATTGAAGACGCGCTCTATGCGATTGAAACGGCTAAAAAAGCCGGGTATTTTGTTATTGCGATTGAAGATCGTTCTGAAAGAACGCGCAAAGAATCAATTCAAGCCATCGCCGACGTTTATGTGAATGATCACGCGGAACTATGCGATTGGCTGAAGGAGAACTTGCGCGAATAATTTCCCGTATTTTTTTTGAAACGACGTCAAAACGCTTGTTTTTATAAGCGTCAACTGCTACAATCGGCGACGAGGCGAAAACGATTGACGTTTTTGTTTGCGTTACCTTTCAACACTAAGGATATAAAGAATGACTCGCACCATTTTAAAGTATGTGGCGTTAATTGCTTTAACGCTGTTGTTTTCTGTGTCGTCTGCCTCTGCGCAAGACAAAATCCGCACGGTGATTATTGACGGTCAAAACAATCACAACTGGGCTGAAACGACGCCTTATCTTGTGAAGATTCTTGAAGACGCCGGTATTTTTGAAGTCGACGTCGCTACCGCGCCTGGCAAGGGCGGGGATATGAGCAAGTTTAACGTCGATTTCAGCAAATACGATCTTGTCGTGATGAACTATAACGGCGATCGCTGGAATCCGGAAATGGACAAGGCGTTTGTTAAGTTTGTGGTCGACGGCGGCGGATTTCTCAGCTATCACGCCGGCAACAACGCTTTCGCAAATTGGCCGGCCTACAATGAAATGATTGGGCTTGGCGGTTGGGAAGGGCGCAATGAGGACAGCGGTCCGTACCTCTATCTTGACGCCGACGGCAACACGGTTATCGACGCTGTTGAACCCGGCGTCGGCGGCGATCACGGTCCGCAGTGGGCGTATCCGATCGACGTGCGCGCTCCGGAACATCCGATTATGAAAGGTCTTCCTCTTCGTTTCCGACATTGCGAAGACGAACTCTATCAGCGCCAACGCGGACCCGCGCACAACGTTACTGTTTTAGCCACCGCTTTTGCCGTTCCTGAAAAACGCGGAACAAACCGTAACGAACCTCTTATTATCACCGTACCCTATGGGAAAGGTCGTTGCGTCAATAATATGCTTGGCCATGCCGGTAAGCAACTTGAAAGCGTCGATTTCATCGTGTTGTTCCAACGTTGCGCCGAGTGGGCCGCGACTGGGAAAGTTACGATCGAAGTTCCGGAAGATTTCCCTGGCGAAGACGAACCGACTTTCCGCAAGCTTTTTGATTGAATTTAGCTGAATCTCTGGACTTGTTCCAGAACCAAATAGTTGAAGCCTGCCCGCTTGAATTATCCAATATTTCAAGCGGGCTTTTCATTTTCTTGCGCAATATCTGACGCCGTTTTGTTTCCTCTTCAGGCTACTGTCGCAGGGCGTCGTCCCTTTTGTTTGCAAAACATTTTGAGACTGTCGACCCCAGAAAAACCAGGGCGACGAAACCGATTTCCGCCAAGATCGAAGTTATCCTTTGGACAAGTGAAACGATTGTAGACGTCGCTTCCGGCGAGACGATCCAGTCCGCGTTGCTTGGTTCGGCCAGGATAAGCGTAAAGTAAGGGATAAGCAGCGCGGAAAGAACCGCTTCGCGGATTCCTAAACCGCCTGGAGAAATAGGCACGGCAAAACCCAGCGTCATTGCCAACGCGACGACGGAAATGTATCGAGGAAGCGCTATTAACAACGGTTGCGGCGTGAGTCCGAGACCTAAAATCGCCGACCAGAGAGACAAACCGAAAAACAACCAAAGGATTGTCATTAAGAAGAATCCTTTAATGAGGCAGCTGAATTTCAGGCGTTTGAGGCTTTCCTGGACATGCGGATCGTTTTTTCCAATACGAAGAATCTGCAGTATTTTAATAAACACCGGCGGCGTTAGTGGAATCAACGACACGAGCGCCACTCCTAACGCTAAACATGAAAAGAACCAGTGTTCCCGAAAGCAGCATAAAACGATCAAAGCGGCAATAAACGCGCCTGATCCCATCATCGTGAGCGTTTCATAAAAGACGCTTACCGCCGCTATGCCAGCGCGAACGTTCGGACCGGAGATCATGTCGGAACGAATGAGCACAACCATCGCTTTTCCGGGAATGTATTTCCCTAATTGACTGAAATAAAAAGATTTGATCGCCAACCAATAATTAGGTTTTTGCCCCAGCCATCTTAAAGACAGAAACCAGAAAGACGCCGAAGGAAGAAATGCCAGAAGATAGAGCAAAGCGGAGAGCGTTAACCAACCATATTGAGGGCTCCATTTGTACTGAACAATTTCCGTCCAACTCTTTTGAAGTTGACGCGCAATCCACGCGACAATAAGAAGAAAGACGAGTAATTTTACGATCTTTAATACAGTTTTAATTGTTTTTTTTCTCTTTGGGGAATCTTCTCCTTTTTCAGAGGAATCTTGCGGCGAGATTGTCGACGCTTCGGGGGTCGGTAAATCGTTTAGAGAATTATCAGATTCGCGCATGATCGTGAAGAGAAGTTCTTGATACAACGGAGGGACGTTGAAGAAGCAGAAAACGAGAGGCTCTTAATTTCATTGTCTCTTATTCTTTTGTCTCCGAATTATCCTCCCTGTTTTCCTTATTGTCGCTGAATTTTTTCAAATCGAGAACGCTGTTTCTGGCTCGTTCGAGAAACGCCTCTTTATTTTCATTTCGTTCATACCAAATGGGAGACCCAAAAAAAGCGCGCGAGAGTAATGGAACCGGAAGTAAAACGCCTTTAGGCAGAATTCGGTTCATGTTGTCTAAATAAACGGGAATAAGTTCTAATTCCGGTTTTTTCTTGACTAAATAGAAAACGCCGCTTTTAAACTCTTCCACGACTCCCGTTGTGGAACGACCGCCTTCGGGAAAGATAATGATGGAATATCGGTCGCCCATCTCGTCAAGCATACGATAGAGAGGGTTGTTTCTTTTAGAGACGTTCTCTCGATCGACTAAGATAACATTAAGAACGCGCAACGCCAAAAAACGCCTGACTGGACCGCCTAACCAGTAGTCCTGAGCGGCTACGAGTCTCGTTTTCGAGCGAACGTCATGGGGAAGCGCAGCCCAGATTACGATTCCGTCTAAGTGGCTCGTGTGGTTTGCAAAGTAGACTCGTTGACAATCGCCGTCGGGTCGACAACCGACCCAACGGACGGAAACCCCGCTAACAAGTTTTGCCAACAGGATTAGAATATTTCTTGCCAACCAAGTAATCATATTGAATACTCTCGAAGCGCGTTTGTAACGCGTCCTTGCGTTCAATCGGGCAAACTTGACGAACCTGTGAAGACAAACGCGTTGATTCAGTTTATAGCAAGCTCTCCACAAACAACCGCATTTTTCTAAGCTCGCTTTCTGGATCGACGTCGGGAAGATAAGCTAAATCGACGCACAAGGCGCCGGGATAGTCGCAACGTTTTAGTTGATCGACAAGCTTCTTGTATTCTAAAACGCCTTGTCCAATTTTGACTTGAAAATGTTGGGACGTCGTATCGCGCAAACGCAAGTGGGATACTCTCGGTACGATGGAATCGTAATCGATCGGCGTTTTATAACCGTAGATAAAGTGCGAAGGGTCAAGTGCAATTCGTAAACCCTGAATTCCCTTGCACAAACTGTTCAGTGAATCAATAGAACCGGATACAGCGTTTTTTTCCGTCAAAAGCGACGTCAAGACTCCGTATCCCGACGCAAGTTGAACAAGCTTGCTCAGCCTTTCAAACTCTTCATTGTAGGGAAAGCCTACAGGCGAGGCCTTAACGATAGTCGTAACAACCCCAAGAGTTTTACAAAGCTTCAAACAAAGGTTGTACTTTTGAAAGTAGTTTGGATCGTCCGTCGGCAAATCGATAAAGAAAGCGGAAGGAGAAATCTGACGACACGACAAGCATAGACGACAAACCGCCTGAAAATCAGTGACTAACCATTCAGGACGCAAGTCGTTAGCTCCGTTTCCAACGACAATCTCAGAGGCGTTATATTCCAAGTCTGCAAGTTTCTGCAAACTTTTGTTAATAGTAACATCTGAAAAACAGTGAGTCGAGGCCGCTACGAACACGTAAAACTCCCAAAACTCAACGACAAAAGAAAACGCTAAGCGTTCTCTCAGCGCCGACGTTATGAACAAAAGCGAAAAAGTACTCAAAACCCAACGTCCACAGGTAATCCGACTGCTCGTTTGCCAGGATTATCTGAACGCAACAACGCCATTGTCGCATTATACCTTTTAAGCCGTTTTTTTCAACTGTATACGAATAATATTTCCCTTTACGTTTCCAAATTCCTTTTCCGGACAATTGGAACGTTCCGCGCTTTGTAGACGCGTCGTCGTTGCAAAGAATAAAGGACATACATACGTCGGAACGTAAATATGCCCTTTATTGCGGTCGGACTTATCTGAGCTCTTTAATGATATCGGCTAATTCAAAAACAACGTTATTTCTCTCTAACGATAATTATCTGATCGACGTAAACTGAGTCTACTTCGCCCGGCCGTTTAGGAGGCGCAAACCACACAAGCGCCGTTTTTGTGAGAGGAGCGGAACCTAAATCAAGAAGAACGTATTGGGAATTTTTAATATCCGGCACGTAAAGAGTCTTGTGGGAGAGATTTTTGCTTCCCTCTGAGTCGTAGATACCGGCGGTCATTGCGACTCCGTCGTCGACGTCGGCGTCGCAACGCACATAGGCGTAAACGTGGTAAAGCGGACTGGACGAGGATTCGACGGATTCTTTCGGCGAGAGCATATCGACATATTCGGAAACGTTCCAGGACGTCGCCCATTCGAAATGGTTGCCAGGCATTTTTACGGCTCTGCCGTTTGAAGCGTTTTTGTCTTGAACGACGAACGTCCATTCGCCCAATTTCTCCTTGTGTAAGTCGTACTCTTGAAGCGCAAGCCATGAATTCTCGGGCAATTCCCTGCAAATTTCGGGAACGTCGTTTTCCTCGGGAACATACCCTTCGAAGTCGGCGACCAGACTAGCTTTAAAATCGTTGAATCCTTGGGAATCTTCCCATTCTCTTCTTCTGGTAAGTCCAAATTCGTCGAATTTTGCGCATAGATCCTTAGCAGCTTGCAGGGGATCTTTAGGTCCGGCGAATTCTTCGCCGCGAAGCCGAGATTCTAAAAGAAGTCGTCGGTACTCTTGAAGCCATACGACGTCGAGCGGAATCCGTTCACGCCTGACTTTTGCCGTTAAACCTTTGTATCGTTCAGGATTTTCCGATTCCAGCGATTTCGCGATTTCCAAAGCTTCGTTTTGGAGTTTTGTCGCCTCAATTAACGATTGGGAGTCGAGCCAATTTCTTGTGTCGGTTTTGAAAATGCCAAGGTAGTAATTTTTCTTTTCGACCGAGTCGGATAAAACGTCGAAATACCGTCGATAGATCGGAACAAGTTCCGGCGCGTAATAACCTTCAATAAATTCGTTGACGAGAGCGTTGGGATCAAGCGAAGGATTCCAAAGTAGTTTTGCGACGACCCAGTTGCGTAGTTGAACAAAATCGCCCGTTTCGCATTGATAGTCGCCCTGTTCAAAGAAACCGACGACGTTGTGGTCGACATAGAATCTGATATTGGGAGCCAGAACGCGATAATTGGGGAAGGGAAGCAGATAAAACGCGAAATCTGTCGCGTAATCCCAGACGAAAAGTTTATCGGCTATTTTACTCCATCCGACCAGATCGTCCCGGAATGTTTGATTGACCTCGGAGTCAAGGGGTTGCGCAAAGGAACACTCGATGGAACATAGTCTTATGACGACGTTTTTACGCGGTTTGGTAATTTTAGGAGGCTTACGCGTATATTGATAAGCCAACGTCTCAACATAAAGGTTCGGAAACTCGTCTTCAAGAGCTTCGGCGACTTTGTTGACGCCTCGGAGAAGCGAGCCTGCGTGGGATCCTTCTTCTTCGTCGATAGCGCGGCATTTTTCACAGGTGCAGTAGCCGTGCCAGTCGTTTTGAGAGATCGACAGGAAAGACGCGTTAGGGTTGGAGCTTAGAGCGGCGCGCACGTTTTTAACCATTTCCGCGATCATCTCGTCGTTGGAGAAACACAGCTGCGTTCCTCCGTCGTAAATTTGCTCTGGTCTAAGCTTTTCCTTCAATTCCTTAAACGCTTGAGGTTGCCCAGCCCATTCCGGGTGACCGACTTTTCGAACGCCGTCGATTTCTGAGAACCAGTCGGGATGATCGAGGAAATACTTTTCCGGAGGAATCAAATAGAAGGACGAATGGACAAAAAACTGGAATTTATGACTTCCGCCAAATTCCTCGGGGATGTTTTCACTGTTTCCGTTACACTTAATTTTAACAGCAAAAGGACCGTTAAACGTGTCTAAATAGAATGATTCCCGATATTCCAGCTTGGGCGTATAAAAGACGTCCAGATCGTCGGTAACGGTTAAATTTTCAAGGTGGGGAATTGTCGATTCTGTCGACGTCCACCATTTGCATCCGAGTTTCGTTTCGAGAAACTCATATACGGCATAAATCGGTCCTCGTTTTGGAGAGCCGCTCAAAACGATCGAGTTGCCGACCGATTTCAGAATGACTCCGTCGTAACCGATCGCCGACTCGTCAACGTCTCCTAACGCCTGTTGCGATAATTTGCCGGGACCAATGATGAACGCTTTGACGTCCTTGTTCCAATTGACGTCCGTTTCTGAAACAATTGGCAACTCTGCGTCTGTAACCTGTTTGAAGTATGACTGCAATTCGTTTGCCGCCGACGTTTGAACTGGGGACGGCTCGGTTGGCAGGACGATCTTGTAATCCGAATTTCCGCTTGCCGCCAACTGTAAATCGTCGCCTTTTACGTTTGGAACGCAAACTAATGAAACTAACGCCACGAGAAATATACAAAGAAAAGAGTTTTCACGAAAGCGTTTCTTGAAAAGGTTCCAATAACCGCTCATGCTATTGTCTCCTCATAATGACGTCTAAATAAAGCAAGAAAAAAGCGCGTATGAAACTTAACGGAATTTCAACACGCGCTTCTGGTTGTATTTCAAGTCTGATGTCGAAACAAGAGTTATTCGAATTAAAGAATGAGGATACTTCTAAATCTTTTTGAAGAATAACCCGACGACGTCGGCTGAAACTATTTCTCCCTTACGATGACGATTTGATCGATATATACCGCTTCAACTTCGCCCGGTCGTTTGGGAGGAGCAAACCAGACGTACATTGTCGGCGTCAACGATAATGATCCAAGATCAATCTGATGATAGTCGGCGCCTTTAATTTCAGAAACAGGAAGATCTTTGTAAGAGACGCTTTTCTTGTCCTTTTCGTCGTAAACGCCGAGGGTCATAGCGGAGCCTTCGTCTACGCTCGCGTCGCAGCGAACGTAAGCGTAGACCCGATATACTGGCGTTTCTCCGTCGTCACTCTTGTTTTCAGGTTGTAAAAGTTCGACGCCTTTTTCAACATTCCATGAAGTCGCCCATTCAAAGTGGTCGCCCGGCATTTTGACGGCTCGTTTATTGGACGCATGTTCGTCGTCGACGACAAACGTATATTTGCCGTAGTTGTGTTTGTTGAGATCATATTCCTGCAAATTGATCCACGAATTGTAAGGCAGATCTTTACATATTTCTGGGACCGTCTGATTATCAGACTGATAATCTTCAAATTCCGCGACAAGATTTGTCTGGTACTGTTTGAATCCTTCGAACGATTCGCTTTCGCTTCTTCTGGTCAATCCGAATTCGTCAAACTTTGCGCAAAGATCGCGAGCCGCTTTGAGAGGATCGTCCGGACCAAGGAAATCTTGTCCTCGCAGACGAGAGTATAACTTCATGCGTCGATACTCTTGAAGCCAGACAATGTCCAAAGGAATCTGTTCTCGACGAACTTTCGCAACCAACCCCTTATGTTTTTCCGGTTCCTTTGTCTCCAAATCGCGCGCGACCGCCAGCGCTTCCTTTTGCAATTGCGTCGCCTTGTTGATCGATTCAGGATCAAACCAGCCGTTAGTATTTTGCTTGTAAATACCCAGGTAATACGAGTCTTTTTCTACCGCCGCCAAAAGAACGTCGAAGTATTGTCGATAAATTGGCACGAGTTCAGGCGCGTAGTAGCCGGCGATGAACTCGTTGGCTAAAACTTTCGGATCCAACGAAGGATTCCACAAAAGTTTAGCGACGACCCAGTTGCGTAACTGGACAAAATCGCCCGTTTCGCACTGGTAGTCTCCCTGCTCAAAGAATCCGACGACGTTGTGATCGATGTAGAAGTTAATATTTGGAGCCAAAACCCGGTAATTCGGGAAGGGGAGGAGGTAAAACGCGAAGTCGGTCGCATAATCCCAAACAAAGAGTTTGTCGGCAACCTTACTCCACCCGACGAGGTCGTCGCGGAAGGTGTGATTCGCTTCTGAATCAAGCGGCTGAGCGAAGGAACACTCGATCGAGCAAAGACGAACGACGACGTTTTTACGCGGTTTTGTAACCTTAGGCGGTTTGCGAGTATACTGATACGCCAAAGTTTCTACATAAAGATTGGGGAATTCGTCTTCCAGCGCTTCCGCTACTTTGTTGACTCCGCGAAGGAGAGAACCTGCGTGAGAACCGTCCTCTTCGTCGGCGGCTCGGCATTTTTCACAAGTGCAATAGCCGTGCCAGTCGTTTTGACTAATGGAGAGGAAAGTTGCTTTTGGATTGTTACGTAAGGCCGTCCTGGCGTTTTTGACCATTTCCGCGATCATTTCGTCGTTCGAGAAACACAATTGCGTTCCAGAAGCTTGGATTTGTTCCGGCTTCAATTTAGCTTCAAACTCCTGGTACGCTTTCGATTGTCCCGCCCAACCGGGATAACCGACTTTTCTGACTCCGTCAATTTCAGAGAACCAGTCCGGATGATCAAGGAAATACTTCTCAGGCGGAATCAGCGGAAAAGAAGAGTGGACAAAGTATTGGAAAATATGACGTCCTCCAAACTCGTCCGAAATGCCTTCGCCGCTCCCGTTACACTTTATTTTTACGGCAAAAGAAGGATTGGAAATCGTGTCACGGTAGTACGACTCACGATATTCCAACTTCGGCGCGTAGAAAACGTCAAGATCGTCGGCAATCGTTAAATTGGGAGTATGCGGGACCGTTGATTCAACTGACGTCCACCATTTGCAACCGAGTTTTGTTTCAAGAAATTCATAGACCGAATAAATCGGCCCCCGTTTGGGAGAACCGCTCAATACGATAGAGTTTCCGACCGTTTTCAGAATAATACCGTCGTATCCAATCGACGATTCGTCAACGTTGCCAAGCGCTTGCTGCGACAATTTACCGGGGCCAATGATAAACGCTTTAACGTTATTGTTCCACTCGACGTCCGCATCTGAAACGATTGGCAACTCGGCGTCGGCAATTTGTTTGAAATACGTCTGCAATTCATTTGCCGCCGTTTGCTGAACGGCGGTCGCGTCGGCCGGCAAAACGATTACATAATCTGAAGATCCGTTGACGGCTAATTGTAAGTCGGCGCAATACGCGCTAATTGCGCTTGTCACTGAAAGGAGAAACAAGCAAAAGACGAACGCGGCGTTTCCGCGTCGTTTCAAAAAAATTCTGACTGAATAATTCATGTACTTTCTCCAAATAAGTAACGCAGGAGCATGGGTATGAAGGAAAACAAGAGACGAAAAAGGAGAGACCTTGATTCAGATCTTGTTCACGCCGTCCAATTATATTGGACCCGGCAGGCTATAACAATACAACGGCAAAAAAACTTTACGATTTGAACGAGTCGTCGTCGCAAATACTGAAAACGTAAGTCATTCACAGAAGTTAATTCCTGTTGGGATTTTTATATAAATCCTTTGAATTTTGAATATACGTTTTCAACTCTTGCCGTTCGTCGTCCTGTAATTTTCGATCCTCATGCGGAGTTAGTTCGTCATATTCAAGCGCCCTTTTAGCCTCTTCTAACGCGTCGTTTAAAAGCCCCTTTTCACGGTACGCGCGAAACAATTTAACTCGTTTTCCAGCGTCTGTAGGCGAGAACATAACGGTGTCTTGATAAAAAACTAACGCTGAATCAAGAAACTCTCTTTGGTCTTTTCTTTGAAGAAAGAGACCAAAGTCAAAATCGCCGCAATTCTCTCGGACAGTAGGCGAGTTGGGAGATACGCGTTTGATTTGTTCTCGTAAACGCTTCCAACGCTCAAGATTGTCATCAGTGGGACTTTTAAAATATTCAAGTCCTGAGAAATAGTAGAATTGCGACACGACGGAAGACGAAGACGCGTCGATTTTTTCTACCGCTCCCGATTTAAGATCGTCCATATAAGAATTCTTCTTTGAGACATTGCTTTGAGGATCGTAAAGAATTGAGAATAAAAAAGAGTTGCAACGCGGCTTAAAAGCTGAAGCGTAAAAAACGCATAAAATGCAGATCGACGCTAGAAGGACGCACAGAATTGATTTAGCGCTACGAGACGCGTCAGTTTTTATGGACGCGTTCGATTGGACGTCGTTGAAATTTACGACAAATCCTGCTAACAGAAAAAGCGACGTCGCGATAACGGGATACCCGATTCCTCCGGCGGCGCAAATATTCAGCAGAAGCGTGATTATCGCAATTGACGCGATAAGAGAAAGTGTGATTGTCGACGCTTGAAGTTGGTTACCAATGAAATAGAAGCATGCTATTGACACGCATAGAACGACGACTGCCCAGCTGAAAAAGGAAAGTTCAACGGGCGTATCTTGAAAAAAAGAACAGAAAAAGAGTAAGACGAGACCTAAAGCCCCGCCGACAACCAAGCTCTTTGTCGTTTGAGCAAACGTTTCGTCGGATTCAATATTCTTGTCGTTCAGTTGATAGTTTTTCTTCCAAAACGCTATAGTCGGGAGCGCGATGACGCCTAAAATAAAGACAACAAAGGCGACAAACGCCGGCAAACCAAATAGCGCCGAAATTTCAAAAGCGAAGTTATGAGGATCGGCGATAAATTCGCTTGCTGTAGGAAGAATATATCGGGGATAAATACTCTGAAATTCCCCCGGTCCTACGCCCAGGTAAGGATGATCGAGAATCATCTGATAGGTAGCGCGCCAATAATCAATACGATAACCAAGTGATTTTCCCGCTTCTGTAAAAACTTCGCGATCGACAACGCCCAGCGCAAAAGCGACGATTATTGCCAAAACCATTAGAGCCAGCGATCCTGGTCCGACGGCGACAAAACGTTTGATTCGTTTATTCCCTGTTTTCACAACCTGCGCAAGATAATAAAACGTCAGCAAAAAGAGTCCAAATGCCGAAGCTAAAAAACCTGCGCGGCTCTTCGTCAATATCACGACGCATAAAACGACTACAAGTCCCCCAAATAACGCTATAATTGGGAATAATGCTCGGGTTCTAAATTGACGCAGACTTATATGTCGAGGTTTTAACGTTGAAACGGCGAGCAAGAATCCTGCGACTCCCAATACGAACATGGGCGCCAAAAAACCGGCCAATGTGTTGGCAAGACCATAAGTTCCGGTTGGTTCCGAACTTTCGAGCAATCTCTTTTCAAAAAGGAGACGTTCGCGAGAATTAGGCGCGAGGGAAAGATTGGCGTTTTTCAACATCTCGTCCGGGTTAGCCAAATATGCTTCGCGTAATCTTGGATTTAAAACGGCATACGAATATACGGAATAGGAGCTTTCGGCGACTGCGCACGCTATTACCAGCGCGCATAATCCAAGGAACAGCGATTTAGTACAGAAACGTCTAAAAAAACGCAAAAGAAAGAAGAATAAAACCGGCGTTATAAACGTCCAGTATGCGTTTGTCGACAGACGAGGTTCTCCTGTATGTCCGAATATAACTCGCAAATACGCCAATGTGACGAAGAAGAGGTAAGCGCCCAAAGACCAATCGATTAATAAAACAATATTGAATCGCTTAGTGTGAGTTTGGTCGTCTTCTGATTCTTTTAAGACGTCTACGCCCCTTTTTCTGAATAAACGATACGCCCACAATATACAAGTCGTTGAAAAGAGTAAGAACACCAAGACTATTGGGAGGTAATCGCCCTCGCGAATATTTCCTTCCGGCGCGCAAAACGTCGATAGTATGATAAAACACGAAACAAACGCTCCAAAGGCGATTTCCAAATTGCTCCACTGTTTTTTTATGTCTACGGCTTCGACGGGTAAGCGCGTCGCGCTGTAAGGAGAGTTTGTTTGACGCATGCGTCTTGGATTAGAGTTCATTTTGTGTACAAATTACTGTATATGTTTGTTGTTCGTCGTTTAATCCGTTATAGAAGGCGAACTGGAATTCCGCAATTGATAAAAGGCGCTAAGACTTCGCTTCCAAAGGTCTTTTCTTGAAAAGACGCCGGCGGGGTTGAATTTAATAAACCGTATTTTCCTCCGCTTGAAGAATGATACGGTAGTAATTCTACTCTTTGTAAACGGGGCGCGTCGCGCAATTTGTCCGCAAGAAGTCGTAAGTTTTCTTGTGAATCGTTGACTGTAGGAATAAGAGGAACGCGAACAATGAAGGATTTCCCAAAACTTTTAAGCGTTTCAAGATTTTTTAATATATCAACGTTCGAAACGCCGGTATAGCGTCGATGCGACTCGTCGTCGATGATTTTGACGTCCTGAAACACCAAGTCAACGCAATCAAGTAGCCTTTTATAAATCTCAGACGAAGAATAGCCCGACGTCTCAACTGCCACATGGATACCGTGTTTATGAAGCGCTTTGGTTGCTTCTTCGACAAAATCAATTTGTAGGAGAGGTTCTCCGCCGGAAAACGTTACTCCTCCGTTAGACGACTCGAAGATCGGTTGAGATTTTAAAACCTCGACGAGAAGAGCCTCTGGGGTCATAAACCGCCCGCATAGTCGTCTGGCTTGTACCGGGCAAGCAAGCGCGCATTTACCGCAAGCAACGCATTTGCCCTCTAGCTGAGAGGGACAGACAGATTTGCATGAACCGCAATGAACGCACTTTGTTTTGGAAAATAGTATTTCCGGAATTCTGTTTAAACCTTCTGGGTTATGACACCAGGCGCATCGAAGCGGACAGCCTTTCAGGAAAACGGTTGTTCTAACGCCAGGTCCGTCGAAGAGGGAAAACTCTCGAATATCGAAGACGCAACCCATTGTCTTGTTTGGACAAGCGTTCGTGTTCATTGTAACTTCCCATTGGCAGTTCAAACGGACTTCAAAATCTAAAAAGTCATTTCCGCTCTTTGAATAATCTGATCTTGATACGGTTTGTCCAATTCGACAAAATATCCGGACCATCCCCAAACGCGGACGATTAAATTACGATGATTCTTAGGATCCTGTTGAGCGTCTAAAAGCTTTTTTCGATTGATAGTATTGAGTTGAAGTTGCGATCCTTTCGAAACGATAAAGAATTGGATCATTCGGGCGACTTTTTCCACCGCTTCCGGAGTCCTAAACACTGAGTCGTGCAGTTCCATTGTCAAGGGGCCGCCGTTGACGACTCGCTCTAAATTGGGCTTGGTAAACGATCGAATTACCGCAAGAGGACCTTTCGTCAGAACGCCCAGAGAAGGCGCGTAATTAGCGGGGAAAAACTCTCCTTTGAGTCGTCCGTCAGGCGATGCGGGCAATTCTTCGGGGTGCCGAACGTAATACATGGCCGACCCCGTGCCGACTCGAAAAATTCCGCCGCGACAATTGCGGCGCCCTTTCCAGGAATCGGCGAACCAATCTAATATGCGAACTGCCAGCTCGTCCGCTTCTGGCTCGTCGAGTCCCATCTTAGGCGCTTCGTTTCGAACTTCGGCTAGCAGCTTTTCGTTTCCTACAAAATTTGCGTCAATAATCTCCGTCAATTCGCCGATTGTGAATTCTTTTTCGTCAAAGACGACTTTTTTTATAGCGGCCAACGAATCGACCGCAGGAGCGCAACCTGTGCCATGAATGCCGAAGTTGTTGTATTTATTGCCTTGTGAAACGTCGCGGGCCGATTCAATAGAACCGGAACAAAGAGCCGAAGTAAAGGGGCAAGGCAGGGTTTTAACCGTCGTTAACTTCTTTTCTATCCTGTCGGCTACATTAACAAACGTTTTTCTGACGACCTCCAAAAATTCTTCAAACGTTTGAGCCGCTTGACCTTCTGGATTTCGCATTGCCGAGTCGACAATCGCAGGAAAAGAAACCGCGTCAATATTGGGAACGTCCATGCCGCATCCCGGTATGATGAATTCCCAACAAGCGGCGACGACGTAGTTTCGAGCGTCTTTCAGATCGTATCCCCAGCGCGTTAAGCCGGGAACGACGACGTCGTCGTTGGCGTATTGCGGAAAGCCCAGTCCGATTTTTGTTAACTCTGTCGCTTTTTCTAATAGTTCAATTGGGGTTTGAGAAGAAACGCGCAAATTGATCTTTGGATCGATAAGTCGCAATTCTCGACTGGCCGTTAACGCCATTTCTGTCAACATGTTGGAAGCGTCGTTCCCCTCGGAATCGCAACCTCCCAACATTAAAGACTGCCCGTTGTCGCCCTGTTGAACGCCAACGTACAGATCGCTGTCGCGATTAAAAGAAAGAAAAAACTCTTCAAGGTATTCTAACGCTTTATTTTCGTCTAATCGACCGGATTTGAGATCGTTCAAAAGGTAAGGAAATAAATACTGATCAATTCGCCCCACGCCGTTATGGTACGTTCCTTCGCACCAAAGAGCGAAATGGAGAATGCGTAACGCTTGTAACGCTTCGAGAAAGGTTCTTGGTTTTTTACGCGGAACCTGCTTCAGGCGGTCGGCGACGTCAGACATTCCAAGACGCGACGCTTCTTCGCAATAAGCGTCGACTAATTCGCAAACGCCGTCGATTCCCGCTATAACGGCGTCAAGAAATTCTACGCCTTCCGCGTCCCCAGCGTCTAACGCTTGTTGTTTTCGCTCTTCGGCCTGTTCGCGTCTTTTTTCTAGACCAAGTTCTAAAATTGTCTCATAATCAGTCGTTAAATTAAAAACGACTCCAAGTTCATGATAATATGCTTGTGAACGTAACGACGCCATTTCGTCAGCAGTATAACGCTTAGGCAGATTCTTTACCGAACGCGTGAAGACAATTTCTTCATCTGGAATAAAGCGAACGTATTTTCGTTCATGCTCAAGAACGGCTAAAAAACACCGTAACGCGCGTTGAATGGGGGAATCGTCCGGCGAAAAATTTAGCTTGGGTATCGATTCCCAATCGATCTCTTTCCATCCGGCCGCTTGTTCTTTGTTCACAGTATAGCTGCGCAAACGTTCTATTCGAGGCGTCACTGCGACTACTCCTTGTTAAAACAACGTTTGAAAACAGCGTTTGACGCAAAACGCCGTTGATCAAAAGTTCATATTTTCAGACGGTATTTTATCATTAAGAACGAAAAAAACAATCAAACGAACGATTTAGAATTGTGTTTATAGAAAATGAAGAACCAGAACTGTTGGTAGAGAAGAACGCAAATCGACGGTCCTTCATAAAACTAAACGCCAAACGCCGCATATTGAAAGCGACGTTTGGCGTTTAGACGCATGCCGAAAAGCAAAGAAACTGGATTCTTATAGGCGCGCGACGCCTGTTTTACGCGCAGCTTCCGCAACCGCTTTAGCCACTGCCTGGTGGGCGCGTTCGTCCCATGCGAACGGCAGAATCTTGTCGGCGGAAAGTTCGTCGGCGGAAACCACGGACGCAATCGCTTCCGAAGCGGCCATCATCATTTCAATATTGATATCTGAAGCTCGAACGTCCAACGCGCCGCGGAATAGACCGGGGAAGACGAGAACGTTATTGATTTGATTCGGTTTAGCGGAAGACCCTGTGCCGACGACAGCCGCGCCTGCCTCGAGCGCGTCTTCTCGTTCAATTTCCGGAATGGGATTCGAACAGGTGAAGACAATCGCGTTCGGAGCCATTGACTTGACCATTTCTTTAGTAACGCAGTGAGGAGCGGAAACGCCGATGAACAAATCGGCTCCAACAATTGCGTCGGCGAGCCCGCCTTTGATATGGTCTTTGTTGGTGACAGCGGCCACTTCCTGTTTCGCGGAATTTAAACGAGGATCGCCTTCGCAAATGACGCCCTTGGAGTCGCAAAGAATGAGATCTTTGACGCCCATGCGAATGAGATATTTGGCAATGGCAATACCGGCCGCGCCCGCGCCGTTCATCGCGACTTTAAGATCGGTTACTTTTTTACCGACAATTTTCAGCGCGTTCAAAAGCGCCGCGCCGGTAACGACGGCGGTCCCGTGTTGATCGTCATGGAAAACGGGAATATCAAGTTCTTCTTTGAGGCGACGTTCAATTTCGAAGCAGCGAGGCGCCGAAATGTCTTCGAGGTTGATTCCGCCAAAGCTACCTTCGAGTAACTTGATTGTTTCAACGATTACGTTGGCGTCTTTAGAACGGATGCAGAGCGGGAAGGCGTCGACGTTAGCAAAGGCCTTAAAGAGCGCGCATTTGCCTTCCATGACGGGCATGCCGGCTTCGGGTCCGATATCTCCAAGCCCCAAAACAGCCGTGCCGTCGGTAATAACCGGAACAGTGTTCCAACGACGCGTTAATTCAAACGAAAGCTCAGGATTTGCTTGTATCGCCTTGCAGGGATCGGCGACGCCGGGCGTGTATGCAAGGGAAAGTTCTTCGCGGCTTCCAACCGGAACACGTGCGACCGTTTCAATCTTACCACGCCACTCTGCGTGTTTTTTTAACGATTCTTCACCGTAATTCATAGCAATATCCTTATTTGGAGGTTTAAATATAATTTAAAATGCGACGCTTTATGTTGACAACCGTTCAGCTAGTCATATCGGCTGTTTTACGCCTCTTCCGTAGACATATGGTAATCGATTTTTTCAAAATTGAAAATAGCGGATTGCGTTATCATGACAAATATTTTTAACTATTTTGCCAATCCATTTGAAATCGTTGGGTATAATTCCCGTTTCCATTTCGTTTCCGAGCAAATTACAGAGGATACGACGAAAATATTCGTGTCGTGTGTATGAAAGGAAAGAACGACTGTCTGTCAACATCCCGACAAACAAACTCAAAAGCCCCATATTAGACAACGTTTCGAGTTGTTCCTCCATGCCGTTTTTCTGGTCAAGGAACCACCAACCGGAACCATATTGCATTTTACCGGGAATCGTTCCGTCGTTAAAATTAGCGACGAGAGAGGCTAACAGGTAATTTGCGTCCGGATTCAAATTGTAGACGATAGTTTTGGGCAACTTGTCGTCTTTGTCGAGGCTGTCGAGATATCGTGAAAGAGCCTTGCCATAGGCCCCGTCGATCATGGAATCGCATCCGGCGTCAACTCCGATTTTCTTCATAATTCTTGTCGAATTATTACGCATAGCGCCAATATGGAGTTGCGACGTCCAGTTCTTTTCCGAATTCAAACGACCGAGATCGGAGAGAAGGGCGGAAGAGAGAGCGACAGTCTCTTCTTCTGATATTACTTCGCCCTTCAAGACGTGTGAAAATGACGTTTCAAGCGAAACGTTGGAAGACGGCGCTTCCCATTGGAAAAGTTCGAAACCGCAGTCTGAAAGACGAGCTCCGACTTCGTGGAAGTATGCGTGTCTCTTGGCAAAAGCGACTCGCAACGCGGCGAACGACGAGACGTCAGTGTCGGCGGCTTCGGCAAGTTTAGCTAGATATTTCAGATAGTCGACAACTCCTTCCGGGGTCGAACATGATCTTGGAAACACCTTGTCTGGTCGGAAAGTCGGCAAGACTCGTGTCGAGAATTTACCTGAGTCGACGTCTTGGGCAATTTGCTTGTGGTATTCGAGCGAATCTATGGGGTCGTCCGTCGTGCAGACTAGTTCCACGTTCATCTGGCGCATAATTCCACGCGCGGAAAACTCAGGTTTCGCCAATTTTTCATTGCATTCGTCCCAGATACTTTGGGCTGAAGTTTCATCTAGGAATCGATCATTAATTCCAAAAGGTCGATTTAATTCAAGCCCCGTCCAGTGGAAAAGCGGGTTACGAACAGTTAAGGGGCAAATTTCGGCCCAACGCTTGAATTTTTCCCAATCGGACGCGTCTCCGGTAATGTATTTTTCGGGGACGCCTGCCGCACGCATTGCGCGCCACTTGTAGTGATCGCCGCCTAACCATATTTGAGTCATGTTTTCAAATTGGCGGTCAATGGCGACTTCCCGAGGGGAGAGATGGCAATGATAGTCGACGATCGGTTCGTTTTGCGCATACTCAAAATACAGTTTTCTAGCGCTTTCCGACTGCAAAAGAAAATTTTCCGTGATAAAAGGCTTCATATCATTTTTCTCCAATGTGTAAGAAACTTATTCGTCGACTGTTTTACGTCATTATTTTGGTTGATTCAAACGACTGTGGACGAGTTTGCCTTAAAATCAATTGAAAACAAAGGGACAATATAAAAAAAGAGCCGATCGAACGTTTTAAAAAAACACGATCGATCGGCAACTTTCTAATTAGCTAGTTTCTCAAACCGAGAAGGGAAGTTCGTTGGGCTCAGCCGTTATATTTCGGGCCGGCGGAACGAATCGCGTCAGACGCTTGATCCTCGAAAGTTTTGAAGTTTTCGTGGAAGGACTTCGCGAGTTTCTGAGCGGTTTCGCGATAAGCGGCCTTGTCTGCCCAACTGTTTTCCGGAAGAAGAACTTCGGACGGGACGTTCGGACAAGACTTCGGAACGCTCAGGCCGAAAATGTCGTCGGCTTGATATTCGACGTCGTTCAGCGAACCGTTGTGAATGGCGTCGACGATGGCGCGCGTTACCTTGATGGAGAGGCGTTTGCCAACGCCGTAAGCTCCGCCGCTCCAACCCGTATTGACGAGCCAGACTTTCGAGCCGTACTTATCCATGTTGGCTTTGAGAAGTTCAGCGTATTTGGTCGGGTGCCAAACGAGGAACGCCGCGCCGAAGCATGCGGAGAAGGTCGGTTGGGGTTCTTTTACGCCAACTTCCGTACCCGCGACTTTGGAGGTGTAACCGGAAATGAAGTAGTACATCGCTTGTTCGGGGGTCAGCTTGCTGACCGGCGGAAGAACGCCGAACGCGTCGCAGGTGAGAAGAATGATGTTTTTCGGATGACCGCCCTGGCTGCCTTCCTTGATGTTCTCGATGTAATGAATCGGGTAGGAAGCGCGGGTGTTTTCGGTGAGCGAATCGTCGTCGAAGTCGACCATTCTCGTTTCGGGATCGAAAACGGTGTTTTCAAGGACGGTTCCGAATTTGATCGCGTTGAAGATTTCCGGTTCGCTTTCAGCGGAAAGGTGAATGCATTTTGCGTAACAACCGCCTTCAATATTGACAACGCCTTGGTCGGTCCAGTAGTGTTCGTCGTCGCCGATAAGCTTACGACTCGGTTCGGTGGAGAGCGTAGTTTTTCCAGTTCCGGAAAGGCCAAAGAACAAGCAGGTGTCGCCGTCTTTACCTTCGTTCGCCGAGCAGTGCATCGACAGGAAGCCTTTTTTCGGCATCAGGTAGTTCATGATCGTGAAAATACCCTTCTTCATTTCACCGGCGTATTCGGTGCCGAGAATGACGAATTCACGACGTTCAAAAGAGAGATTGACGCTCGTGCTCGAGGTAAGAGACGGCGTGGTCGGGTCGGCCTTGAATTGACCGGCGTTGAAGACGACGAAATCCGGTTCGCCGAAGTTGGCAAGTTCTTCAGCCGTCGGACGGATGAGCATGTTGTGCATGAACAACGCGTGATAAGCGCGAGCGCAAATGATGCGAACTTTAATGCGGTTCTCGGGATCCCAACCGGCGAAAGCGTCGATGACGTAAAGATGATCGCGGGTGTTCAGATAATCGATTGCGCGAGAACGATTTTGCAGGAACGAGGAATCGGGCATCTTAATGTTGACGTCGCCCCACCAAATATCGTTAGTGCTCTCCGGATTGTCGACAATACGTTTGTCTTTAGGGCTACGGCCGGTTTTCTTTCCAGAGGAATTCATTAAAGCTCCGGCGGAAGTAATAGACGCCTTTTCATAGGTAATCGCGTCTTCATAAAGTTTCGCGGGGGACGGATTGCGAAAAACGTTGCCAACAGTGATCCCGTATTGAGCTAAATCGAAACTCATTCTTTCAACCTTTCCGGGTTTTTAAACCCGACTGCGAGGGGAAATCCATAGGTCTTTCGAAACGTCTTACCCGTCAATCAAGGGGAATGGCGATAAAAAAGCTCGTTCGAAAAACCGAGTAAATCTGCTCCTGTCGATTCACACGCCAGGGGAGTGAGACGTTGCGCTTCAAGGAGTCGCAACGAAAATCGACAACCAAAATGCGCTAGATTGACCTAGTTTCAAATCGTTTGAAAACGCAAAAAACGCCTGGGAAAACGCGCCTAAAACGTCAAACAATACGACGCCTGGTAAACACGACGCTCACGGCGACAATCCGAAACCGTCAAACTTCGACGATTATAACTTGGAACGCTGATTTTTACAGCCCCCCCAACATTACATTTTTTATCTTTTACCGCATATACTATAAAGTTGCGCCGCTCTTGCCCATTACTTAACATGGCGACAATTTTCACTAACCTGTATCTTCCAGAAAACAAAATGTTTATAAAACGATTTTCAATGTTAATTACAAAGACGTTAACAACTATATACAACGCTTATTTTTGACATATTTTCTTCATTTTATCAAAAGGACGCTTCTTTTTAATAGTTTTTTCATTATTATCTTACATACCAACGACTAAGAAGAAAACGGACGTTGTTTTCTCTTGGCGTTATGCTTTCAAATTCACGCTTTTTGAGAAGAACAATCATATGAAGATTCGATTTCCTCGTATTACGTCGCGGTTTTGTTTCATACGACAGGGGAGTCTAATGAACGGTTCGCGCGTGCTGTTGACGAACGACAAACAGGAGAAAGAAAAGGGACCGTTTTCTAAACTTAACGAAGACGCTTCCAATCCTCATTCTCCTCGAAGACAACGTCCTAATAGCAACAATTCGGTAGAAGTCGAATTAAACTTTTCATTTTGGCAAGTGTTGTTTGTCGTTTTTGTAGCGCTCTTCTTTGCCCGTATGTGCTATCGTGCGCCGCGCTACGAAATACCTATCGGAAAACTGATGGAACTTGTCGATCTTTGCTCGACTGAGGAAGGTCTTTCACCAAGTAGTTTAGGGGACGCTGATTCGTCAAAGGACGAAAAGGAATGGAACGAGAATTCTTCTCAAATTGACGCGAATCCTTCTTTTCTCCATTTTATTGACATTGAAGAAGGGGAAGGGAAGAAACGAAAAAAGGTTCGTTACTCTAACTTGTCTCATCTTAGCGTTTCTGAATACGAGATTGTCGGTATGGCAGAGCGAGAAATTCTTGAAGACGCGAGCGGAAAAGTTCGTCAAAAAGCGAAGAACGTTAGTTTTTTTTCTGGTCGACAAGGGCTTGACGTAGACGCTGAATACTTTTTTGAGACTTTTGAAAAAGCTGGGTTTTCAGACGTTCGTGCCAAAGGAGAACCTGGTTTTCTTGAAAAACATGGGGCCTCGCTTTTCTCTTTTTTGGTTATTCTTGGATTATTGTTCTTTCTGTTGAAACGCCTTGGCGCGAATTCCATTCTTTTTAGGTCAGGCAAAGATTCTTTAATTGCTCATGAAAACGTTCATGTTTCGTTCCAAGACGTTGCGGGTGTGGACGAGGCGGTGGAAGAGCTGAAAGAGGTGGTTGATTTTCTTCGGAACCCTGGTAAATATCAAGCGTTGGGAGGGAGAATACCCAAAGGCGTTTTGCTCATTGGACCTCCAGGAACGGGCAAGACGCTTCTAGCGCAAGCTGTCGCCGGCGAAGCGAACGTTCCGTTCTTCTGCTTATCCGGTTCTGATTTTGTCGAGTTATATGTGGGCGTCGGCGCCGCAAGAGTGCGCGATCTCTTTGAAAGAGCCAAGAAGCTTTCGCCCGCGATTATTTTTATCGACGAACTGGACGCGTTGGGTAAATCTCGTTCCGATAGTTTTACCAGCGGGGGGCATGAGGAACGCGAACAAACGTTAAACGCGTTGCTCGTCGAGATGGACGGTTTTACTCCAAATTCAGGCATTATCGTTCTAGCGGCGACTAATCGTCCTGAAACGCTCGACTCTGCTTTGCTTCGTTCCGGTCGATTCGATCGACAGGTTTTAGTCGACAGGCCCGATCTTCAGGGACGCGAAGAAATTCTCAATATTCATTCTAAAAACGTTGCGCTCAGCTCTGATTTGAATCTCAAAGAGATCGCGTCGTTAACGTCAGGCTTTGTGGGCGCCGACCTTGCGACCCTAGTCAACGAAGCGGCTCTTCTCGCGGCGAGAACTGATAAAACGTGTGTTGGAAAAGACGAGTTTAACGAGGCGATCGAACGAATCACAACAGGGCTAGAGAAAAAACGTAGAGCTCTCCGTCAAGAAGAGAAGGAACGCGTGGCTTACCATGAATGCGGTCACGCGCTAGTTGCTTATTTAACGCCGCATGCTGATCAGGTTCACAAAATATCGATCGTTCCAAGGGGTTTTGCCGCTTTGGGGTATACGTTGCAGCGTCCCGACGAAGATCGGCGATTGGCGACGAAGAGCGAATTACAAGCCCAACTTCTAACGCTGCTCGCGGGATCCATTGCCGAAGAACTCTTCTTAAAGGAGGCTTCAACCGGATCACAAAACGATCTTGAACGCGCTACTGAAATTGCGAGAAAAATGGTTGTCTTATTTGGCATGAGTCAGTTGGGACGAGTCGCCTTTCAAACAGAGCGCGATTCGTTCTTAGATAAAGGATTTCTGACGCGTGAGTACAGCGAAACAACGGCTCGTGAAATCGATCTTGAAGTTTCTTCGATCATAGAAAACTCTTGCGAAATAGTTAAAAAGCTCCTTATGGAACACGAAGAAACGATGTTCAAATTAGTCGCCAGACTTTTAGAGGTTGAAACGTTAGACGGGAAGGAAATGAAGGAGATCGTCGAAGGAGAAATTGTAGTTCAAGAATAACGCAATCCTCTTGTTTCGTTTTTAACGCAGAACTGATCTGTGTAGGCAATTTTCATGGCTGTTCCATTTCTCAATTTACTATCGAAAAAAATAGGCGGTTATCTAACGCTCCCTCTTAATTACGTTTTAGAGATAATTTATCCGAGCGCGTGTATAATTTGCGGAAGACCGACTCCATGTCCAAAAGGAGCTTGCCTATTTCACGACATTCCGCTTGAAACGTTATTCTGTCCGAATTGTCGGAAAGATTTGTCGTCTCCTGCGCATGTGTTTTGCAAGAGATGCGGTCGCGTTGCGACCTCCAATAGTCAGAGTCACCGCTGTTCTGCGGGCGATTATTATTTCACATCCTTTCGACCTCTTCAATTTTATCGAGGAATAACGCGCGCGCTTGTTCTTCAAATGAAGAGAGATCATAGTAAGCTACTGGCCAAAGCGATTGCGCGATTGTATTGTGAAGAACGTCGTGATATTTTGGAACAATTTCAACCTGATTGCATTGTTGCCGTTCCCATGAACTGGCGACGTTTGTTTCTGCGCGGCGGAGTCAACGCGCCTGGTGTGATTGCCAAAAAAATGGCCCATGAATTGCGTATTCCCTGCTTTTCAAAGTATGTTAAACGCATTCGTTCCACCGCTCCCCAGACGTCGGTTGATTGGGACGATCGCCCTATCAACGTTTACGAAGCTTTTGAGATTTATGAACCTAACATACGTTTTCGATTATTCTTAAAGAAATCAATCAAACGCGTGTTAAAGAACACATGGTCCTTGTTTCCTGACGCGCGCGCTAAGTTTAAACCGATAGATCGAGTCTTTGAGCGGTTCGTTAAAGATAAGTTGTCGAAAAAAGAAGGCGTGTTTAAAGGAAAGAGAGTTATCGTTTTAGACGACGCTTTTACGACAGGATCGACGGTCAATGAAATCGCAAGAGCGCTACTCAACGCCGGAGCGAGCGAAGTAATGGCGGCTACTATAGCTCGGGCGGGACTTGGAAAAAGAAGAAATAAAGCGCGGCTATAAGAATGAGAGTATAACGAGCCTGCTCTCTTGGACGTTGGTGAATGTTAAAATTTTCCTCTTGTCACCGGGATTATTAATCATTACGATCCCTTGCGGAGGCAGTGTTGGTTTTCAACGCTTTTGACGAACACGACGGAGCATATAGAGAGGTAGTCCATGGAAGCGCTTTTTGAACAAGTCTGTGAGCGCGGCACTTTTGCTGCTGAGAGAAACGTTCCTAAGACTGTCCTGATCGTCGACGAATCAGAAGAGACTCGCGACGTGCTTTCAACCGCTTTGGAAAGGAAGGGGGTTCGTGCTTTTACGGCGTCCGTTCCTCGACGCGGCGTTGCGATAGCTAGGGAACATAAACCTGATTTGGTAATCTTTGATTTAGATTCCGTTGACGAATCTCCGGAAAAAGCTCTTGTGTCGTTTGTTCGTGCCGGACGATTAGACGACTCGTCTATCATGGCCATCGGATCGTCAAAATTTGAAGCGTCGATTGGGGAAGGCGAGTTTATTTCGAAACCGTATCATTTTGCTCCGTTGCTTCAAAAAATCGAACAGTTCTTAAAGAACGCAGACGACGTCGTTCTGTCCGACGAAGAGAATATTGAAATTCTTGAAAGCTGACTCGACTGAGTTTTGGGGCGTTTTTCTTATCAAAAGTTTGTTCTTATATAAGGGGGTAGATATCCTTTGACGCTCGTTTGATAAACTATAATGCATGCAACAATAACTTCCGATAATGTTTCTTATGTTCGGTTATCGAATCGAACGAAAAACATTGTAATATCG
>JAFZNK010000293.1 GCA_017550965.1 Thermoguttaceae bacterium | reverse complement strand
GTGCCTTGCGCAAGACGCGGGCGTAGCGCCGCAAGATCTGGATTACGCTGTTTTGGAAAAGAAACTGCTCGAAGACGGACAGGTTCTCGAATATCAGGTCGGCCGACCCAGCGTTTCTTCCAAAAAACTCCCCGGCGTCGTGATCGACGCGGACGCCGCTAAAATCAACGGCGAATGGGGACAAGGCGCCGGCTGTCCAAAATTTGTCGATAACGGTTACATTCACGACGGCGACGAAGGCAAAGACGAAAAATCGGTCGCCTTTATCTTCTCTGATCTCGCGCCCGGCGTCTACGATTGTCGCGTCTCTTATTCTGTTCATTCAAATCGAGCGACCAACGTTCCCGTTGTCGCGGAAACCTCGTTAATGAGAATTGAAAACACGGTCAACGAAAAGGTAGAACCGCCTATCGACGGTCTTTTCGCCTCGATCGGACAAATAAAGGTCGGCGACGACGGTAAGGCGACAATCGTCGTTTCCGCAAAAGGAACAAACGGATACGTCGTCGTAGACGCGGCTCAAATGGTTCCGATTGAATGAACGCTGTTCGCGCCGTGTTTCCTGTCTTGTTGACAATAAAAACGAACTGTGATACTCTTGATTTTGTTGAAAACGCAAACGTTGTTTGTCCCTGTCAACCAAATCAACATTTTAGAAAGTCAAAAATATGAAAAAAAGACTCGTATCGATCATCGCGGCTCTGTTTGTCGTCGCGGCGTTGATTGCGCCAAACGCCAAAGCGGAAGAAATAGGCTCTTACGACGTCGTCGTTTACGGCGGAACCTGCTCGGCGGTTACGGCGGCGGTTCAAGTAAAAAAGATGGGTAAAACCGTCGTCGTCGTCTCCCCGGACAAACATTTGGGCGGTCTGTCTAGCGGCGGCCTTGGCGCCACCGATTCCGGCAACCGCGCGGTCGTCGGAGGACTTTCGCGGGAGTTCTATCATCGCCTCTGGGAATACTATCAAAAAGAAGAAGCGTGGACTTTCCAGCAAATGCCGCGTGAAAACGGCATTCCCGGACAGGGCGGTCGCGGGATAGACAACGACACGCAAACGATGTGGGTCTTCGAACCGAGCGTCGCCGAAAAAACGTTTGAAGGTTTTATCGCCGAATTTGATATTCCCGTCTTTAAATCGGAACGACTTGATCGTGAAAAGGGAGTCAAAAAAGACGGCGCGACGATTCAGTCGATCACGACGCTTTCCGGCAAGACTTTTGTCGGCAAGACGTTCATTGACGCGACTTACGAAGGAGACTTGATGGCCGCGGCCGGCGTGTCCTTCCGAACCGGGCGCGAGGCCAACGCCGAATACGGGGAAACGCTTAACGGCGTTCAGGTCGGACACGCCGTCTCGCACCAGTTTGAGGGGTTCGTCGATCCGTACATTGAACGCGGCAAGCCCGAGAGCGGGCTCCTTCCGATGGTTCACGAGAAAATCAACGCGAAAGACGGAGAAGCCGACGATTTCATTCAGTCGTACAATATCCGAATGTGCCTGACGAACGATCCCAAGAATATGGTCAAAATCGAAAAGCCTGAAAACTACGACGAACTTGACTACGAAATACTTTTGCGTTCGATTGAAGCCGGTCAAAACGTCTTCATGACGTTCTCTCCAATGCCCAACCACAAGACCGACTCCAACAACAACAAGGCCGTCTCCACCGACTACATCGGCGGCAACTACGATTATCCTAACGGGACTTACGAACAACGCGAGGAAATATACGAAAAGCATCGCGTCTGGCAACAGGGGCTGCTCTGGACGTTGCAAAACAATCCGCGCGTCCCCGAAAAGATTCGCAACGAACACCTCAAGTGGGGGCTTGCCAAAGACGAATTCGTCGACAACGGCAATTGGTCGCCGCAACTCTACGTTCGCGAAGCGCGACGTATGAAAAGCGATTTCGTTATTTCAGAACGGCACTTGCGCTATCTGGAAGAAACCAATCGTTCGATCGGCATGGGCTCCTACAATATGGACTCCCACAACATTCAGCGCTACGTAGCCGTCGATAAAGAAGGTCGAAAGACCGTTCGCAACGAGGGAGACGTCCAGGTCAATCCCGGCGCGCCCTACCCGATCGATTACGGCGGGATCGTTCCTAAGAAGAGCGAATGCGACAACTTGCTCGTGCCCGTGTGCGTCAGCTGCACGCATATCGCGTTTGGATCGATTCGTATGGAGCCTGTTTTCATGGTCCTGGGGCAAAGCGCCGCGACAGCCGCGTGCCTTGCGCAAGACGCGGGCGTAGCGCCGCAAGATCTGGATTACGCTGTTTTGGAAAAGAAACTGCTCGAAGACGGACAGGTTCTCGAATATCAGGTCGGCCGACCCAGCGTTTCTTCCAAAAAACTCCCCGGC
>JAFZNK010000292.1 GCA_017550965.1 Thermoguttaceae bacterium | reverse complement strand
TCCTTGAAATCGCGCTGCTCGCCGCCTACTTGCACGGTAAGCATGGCTTTCAAAGCCTGAATAGCGCGCGCCGTATCCTCGTTACTCTCCGCCTCCGTTAGCGACTTGGTGTATAGCATATTGCATTTTTCGGGATCCTCTATGATCGCTCGCCAACTTGCAGACAGAATAGGATGAGAAACGAAAATCAAGGCGTGCGTCTCAATTTTATCGCCTCGAAGATTGTTCTTTTCCGACCCCATGCTATTATCAATGCCGCGCAAGACGGCAACTGAGTTGGTCGCTGGAACGTACACGTTCGAAGAAGCTGCATATTCTTTATCTTGAGAGGTAAAGAGATAGCCAGCGCCCGCCGTACCAACCACAGCCGCGAAGATGACTATCCAGATTTGGCGCTCGAGAATGCTGACAACGTCGAAGAAATTCAGTTCGCGATTTCGGACTGGCGCGCCGCCTGCAGGTACGCTTGCCGTTCGTCGTAAAGCGTTCTCTGTTTGTCGGTCTATACGTACCGACCCGCGACTGTGCGAAGAACCTCCGCGAGATCGATTCGAAGACGTTCCTGACGACGACTGCGACGCGCGAGTCTCGTCTTTAGCGGGATTGGGCTGGTGTTTTTCGGGAAATTCACTCATTGACATATCCTACTGGTAAGTATTATCTCGCCTACCCGATCGGGCCGCGTTGCATTCTGAGTGGGAAGGCGTCGTCCTCGAGGGCGCGATTACGACGTTTCAAGATCGACGCTCTGGTAACTGCTCGCTCGCGCTGTTCGTTATAAGTTCGACGCGATCATCCACGCCGAGGATTTCGCGCGCGTTACGCTACGTCAGGATCCAAAACATAGATCGACGGATTATAATGAATTGCTCGCTTCCTGAAAATAGGTCTTTGTAATACGAAATTACACAACGAGAAAATTCGCAAAAGATGCGCTAATAACAAAAGACTGTCAAAACAGACAGTATCGACGTTTAACAAAAAGTTTAACGGCTTCCGAATAATCAAGGGTGATAAACGATAGAATATAAAAAAGATTAAACGTTTAATATAGTTAAAATACATATGTAACAGTAACTATACAAACTCAACAATCTTTACACAAACCAAATAAAATACATAAAATACATAAAAACAAAAATTTTTCTTTTTAAATGAATATTAAACGAAATAAGTCGGCTTTTTCCATTCCCCGACCTTAAATCTTGGGCGTATTCACGTTCTTAATCAAGCAATGAAAAGACATGAACGGGAAACCTGAAGAGGGTCGTTCACCAAGGAAGCGACGCCGCCGTCGAGAAAAAATACGGGCAACTCGCCCGCCAAAAGAACTCAGAAACACAAGACGACAAAACAACCAAGAAGAGGGAGACGTAAAAACGTTCCCCTCTTCTTATCGGATACCGACCGTTTGCTCTTAGAAGAAAATCCCAATAAGGAATGGCGTGGCAATAGGCAACTTGAAAGTGAACAACCTATCGCTCAGCAAATTAATTATTTGACAATCGAAACCGGCTTTGGCTTGTCTTTGTCAGAGTTGCTCGTAGCAAGAGCAACAATACCGCCGGCGAGCCCAGCAGCGCCAAGCCATCCGCCAAGACGACCGCCGGCAGGATAGGACGCGCCGCCAGTAGGATAGCTGTAGCTCGGATAACTCGGGTAAGCGGCGCCAGTCTCCGCAACGGGCGCTACCGGTTCAGTCGCGACGGCCGCGCCAGTACCAGACGCGACTTCGCTCTCAGAAACTTCGGACATGCCGTTCGGGCCGAGCACAACATAGCGATCGTCAGCGTCCTCGCCGCCTTCGGCTGAC
>JAFZNK010000291.1 GCA_017550965.1 Thermoguttaceae bacterium | reverse complement strand
GTTGTTTCAGACGGAATTCGGCTGATTGGATTTGACGAAAAGTTAGACGTCGCCGTCTTGAAAATTAACGTCGACAATCTGAAGGCGGTCGAGTGGGGGGACAGCGATCGTTTAGAGGTGGGCGATTCGGTTCTCGCGCTTGGAAATCCCTACGGTTTAGCGCATACGGTAACCAAAGGCATTGTAAGCGCTAAGGAACGGTTTGTGTACGACGAGCGCGGAGTCGTTTCTCAGGAGTTTTTACAGACGGACGCGGCGGTTAATCCCGGCAACAGCGGCGGCGCGCTCGTCGACGAACAAGGGCGACTTGTCGGAATTAACACGGCGATTTTCGGACAACAGTATCAGGGGATTAGTTTCGCGCTTCCGGTGAAGCGCGTTCGAGCCGTCTACGACGAGATCCTAAGTCAATATGCCGGGTTCAAAAATTGAGCGATTAAGATGAAACTAAAAACAAGTTGGCGCCTGTTGGCGATTGTCGGACTGGTAGTCGTTTTGAGTCAGGCGTTGCCGAGCGCTTTGATCGAAGCGGACGAGCCAAAAGACGAACCAAAGACGACGGAATTATTCGGCGACTTGAATTTCGAGAACGGCTTTTTTGTAAGCGACGGGTCGAAGGAACTGGGAACGCTTCGACTTCCCGTTCCCGGACTGGAAGCGACGCCTTCCGAAAGCGCGGAGACGGTTTGGCGACTCGCCCAGCATAATTCCCGTTACGATTTGACAAAAGGCAAGATCGAAACGCGCGAGAATTATTCGGCGTCGACGACGCCCGGTCAACGCGTCGCTTTGGAGAGAAACGAACAGGGCGAGCTTGTGTTGTTCCTCGACGTGTCGACCGACAAAGAGTATCTCGCTCCGCGAAAATCGGGAGAACGATGGGTTCATTTGCTTCTCGTCCAGGATTTTCCCGAGGGGAAGCGCGTTTCCTTCGGCGACGTCGAATCGTTGGTTTTTTCGTGCGACGCTCGCGTTAACGATTGGGAACGTCTTATGAGCGACGAGGAGTTTGACGGCGACGTTCACGCGACTCAGGCGTCGGTTTATTTCGTGATTTCCAACGACAATCCGGAATCGCCAGATTATCGCGATTACATCTGGTTTGGGGTTTCTTTCTTCGACGACCGTTGGGAAGTTCAGTCGCAGTATATCGAGTTGGACGGCGATCCTCGCACGATCGGCACGGGCAAGCTCATTTATCGCCTTGGCGAACAAAAGACGATCGACGATCTGATGGGCGGCGTCAATCCCTATTCCCGGAAATGGACGCATGTTGAAATCGATCTCGCTCAATACGTTGGGGCGATGTTGTCCGCCGCGCAAGAACGCGGATTTCTTATGCGCACGAAGGTTTCCGAACTGAAATTGTCGCATTTCAACTACGGTTGGGAAACGCCCGGCACGTATCGCGCTTCATTGGCGGTCAAAAATCTCCGTCTTCAGGCGACTTTTAAAGAGTAGTCGACGTTAGACTTGCGTCTTGAGGAGTTTCAACCCCTCGATTCGACGACGTTGGAGAAACGACGTTGGGAATCGAGGGGTTTTTATTTTTGGAGAGGTCGCGAAACGCTTGACGACGTTTTTCTTTTGGGATTCTGGCTGTAATAATTATAATGGTTGTATGTATTAATCTAAAAATATTGGTTATTTCGGTTTTACGGTTTGTTTGTCAAAAAGACGCTTTAAAATAGAGCAAAGAAACAACTGGGAAATAAAAAAAACTTGATTATTAACGATAAAACGATTAAACTAGAGGGGCGTCCCTATTTTTAACGGAGAGAATCGAAAAGAACGAAGGTTGGATTCGATTTTTCTCCGACGTTTGCTCACGGCTCGCGTCGGCGTTTCATTGTTTGAGCGCTCGACGCGTTTGGGACGCGCTTTTGTACCGACGGAACACTTAGGGCGCTTACATGGCAAAACGACTGAATTATCTTGGGATCCTGAATAAGCAAGGCTTGCTGAGTCTTACGCAAGTCCAAGAAGCGCAAGAACTCGCGAAGAAAACCGGCCTCAAATTGCCCGACGCGCTGGTTCAACTGGGGTATGTGAACGGCGAGCAAATCGCTCGCGCCGTTGCGGAAGAACACGGCAAAAGGTACGTCGATTTGAAAGACGTAGCGATTCGTCCCGCGGTCGTCGAATTGATCTCCGAATCCATCGCGCGCGAAAACTGCGTTTTGCCTTACGAAGAAGACGGCGACGCGCTGATTGTCGTCGTTAGCGATCCGGACGACGTCGAAGTTTTTGAAAAACTCCGATTCATCCTTCAGCGTCCGATCGAATGCGTGATCTCGTCCCGCGAGGCGATTCAGGAGGCGGTCAACCAGCACTACGGTCAGAACGTCGGCGAGTCCGCGGACTCGATGATTCACGAAATGACCGACACGGCGGTTAACTTTACGGTCGTCGAAGGCGTCGGCGGCGACGACGGCTCGCAGGCGGGCGCAAGTTCCGAAAGCGACGCGCCGATCGTGCGTTTGTGCGACCAGATCATCGCCGAAGCAGTCCAGCTGCGCGCGTCTGATATTCATATCGAGCCTTTTGAAGACCGGGTTCGTATTCGTTACCGCATCGACGGTCAATTGGTCGAACGCGAAGCTCTTCCCAAACGTTTTCAGGGCGCGGTGCTCTCTCGTTTCAAAATTCTGGCGAAACTTGATATCGCGGAACGACGTCGTACCCAGGACGGTCGTATTAAGCTGACCCTTGGCGAAAAAGAACTGGACTTGCGCGTTTCGGTTATTCCGACCAACCACGGCCAGTCGATCGTCATGCGTATTCTCGACAAAGACAATATTCGCGTCAGCCTCGTTCAGCTGGGGTTCTCCGAGCGCGACTATAAGCGATTCACGCACCTTATCGCTCGTCCTAACGGCATTATTCTCGTTACGGGGCCTACCGGTTCGGGCAAGACGACCTCTCTCTACGCGGCTCTTAATGAATTAAACACGCCGACGCGTAAAATTATCACGGCGGAAGACCCCGTCGAATATTATCTTCCCGGCATTAATCAGGTCGAAATTAAACACCAGATCGGCCTGGACTTCGCGGCGGTTATTCGTTCGATGTTGCGACAGGCTCCTAACGTCATTCTCGTCGGTGAAATGCGCGACCTGGAAACGGCGTCCATGGGTATTCAGGCGTCCCTTACGGGCCACTTGGTGTTCAGCACGCTGCACACGAACGACGCTCCTTCCGCTATTACGCGTCTGGTCGACATGTGCGTTCCCGGCTATCTTGTCGCAAGCTCCGTTATCGGGATTATGGCTCAGCGTCTTGTCCGCGTCGTTTGTCCGAAATGCAAGCGCCCCTACACGCCGAGCGACGCCGAGTTGCGCGAAGCTCACATCACCCCCGAAATGGCGGCGAAGGCGACGTTCTTCAAAGGGAAGGGGTGCGTCAACTGCAACAAGACGGGGTATCGCGGTCGTCGCGCTATCTTCGAATTGATGTACATGTCTCCGAAAGTTCGTGAAATGACGTTCAAAGGCGAGTCGACGTCGAATATCCGCCGCGTCGCGCGAAGCGAAGGAATGCACGTCTTGTTTGAGGACGGCATTGTTAAGGCGATGAAAGGTATCACGACGATCGAAGAAGTTATGCGCGTCGCCAGACTGGAAGAAGAATAAAATTGAATTCCTTGTCTTTGGGGTAAGCTTCTGCGCGATTGCGTCGCGACGGCGACGATTCGCGTTTCAGGCGAAACGGAGTTTTTAACGTATGGGAACGATTTTAATTGATAAATTGTTGGAAACCGTCGTCGTCCGCGGCGCTTCCGACTTGCACCTGGCCGTTGGACAGCCTCCCGTGTTGCGTTTGCACGGGCGTTTGGTTCGTTTGGAGACGAAATCGCTGGAGCCTTCGGACACCGTCTCGTTGATGAAGAGTATCACGCCCGGACGTTGCCAGCAAGAGTTGCAGGAACGCGGCGGCACCGACTTCGGTTTCGCGTTTGGCGATAAAGCGCGTTTCCGTGTTTCCGTGTTTAAGCAGAAAGGCAACACCGGTTTGGTGTTGCGTCAGATTCCTAACGATCTGTTGTCGATGGAGCAATTGGGCACGCCCCCCGTGATGAAAGAGCTTATTCAGCGTCCGCGCGGCATGATCCTGGTTACCGGGCCTACCGGTTCCGGAAAATCGACGACGTTGGCGGCTTGTATCGACTGGCTCAACACGAATATCGACCACCATATCATCACGATCGAAGACCCTATCGAATTTTATCACCATCACAAAAAGTCGACGGTCAATCAACGCGAAGTCGGCGTCGACGTCATGTCCTTCGCCGACGCTATTCGCGCCGCGTTGCGTCAAGACCCCGACGTTATCCTCGTCGGCGAAATGCGCGACCTGGAAACGATCGAAGCCGCTATTACGGCGGCGGAAACGGGGCACGTCGTCTTCGGCACGTTGCACACCACGGGCGCGCAAGGCACGGTCAACCGTATCATCGACGTTTTCCCGACGAACCAGCAGGAACAGATCCGCACGCAGTTGTCGACGTCGATTATCGGTATTTTGTCGCAGCAGCTTTTGCCGCGTATTCAGGGCGGTCGTGTCGCGGCGTACGAAATGCTCGTCGTTACCTCCGCTATTGCAAACCTTATTCGTGAAAACAAGACGTTCCGTATCAACTCGTCGATTCAGACGGGGCACAAACTCGGAATGCAACTCCTCGACGACCACCTGTTCCGCTTGTGGAAAGATCAGATTTGCACGAAACAAGACTGCCTGATCAAAGCGAATATGCCGGACCAGCTTGAAGAAAAGATGCGGCGTTGGGAAGCGGGTCTTGGAGTTCAAGAGGAAGAAGAGGAAGAAGAATAATCGCGCCTTTGCGCGGAAACCGTCGACGCGGCGATTTTTCGCCGGACCGGCTTGGTCCTCGGGTTGACGGCGGCTTGGTTGGCGCCCAATATGCAAGTGAGTGAAATAGTTCCGATTTCGAAGCTTTTTTTCGAAAAAAGCAATGCGAACTGTTTCAAAACGATACGTTTTGCGCTGTATTATTAAGCGCGAGCTGTTTGCAGCCTCCAAGCGTCATGGGAACGTTTTGAAAATTAGGAAAAATTTTCTAAAATACGGCAATTTTTTAGAAATTTTTCCAGACGACAAAATTCGGCCGATCAGGCCGGGGTCGGGCGTTTTGCGCTAAGTTGCGTCTGTTAAGCGCTTTGACGAAAAACATATTTCGGAATCGGGAGAACACAGAATGCCTCGTAGTTTTGGTCAGGTTCTTATCGACCTCGGGTTCATTGACGAAGAACAACTGGAACTCTTGCGCGAAGAGCAGGAGCAGCGTCAAAACGAGCTGATCGGCCAAATCGGGATCAGTATGAACATGATCACCGAGGAACAGGTCGCGCAGGCGCTTGCCGAGCAATACGGTTTGCAAGTTGTCGCCGTTTCGGACTTGACGATCCCGCCGGAAGTCCTTGGGCATCTGACCGAGCCTATGGCGAATCTGTATCGCGTGATTCCGCTGAGCTTTCGTAACGATATTTTAACGGTCGCTACGGCGGAGCCGCAAAACATTTCCGTCATGGACGAGTTGCGGAACTTCCTCGGTTATCAGATTCGGCCCGTCGTTACGACTCCGAAAGAAATTGAGGTCGCGTTGGAGCGTTACTACGCGACCGACGACGGCGACAGCGTCGAAGCGTTAATCGAGACGATGAAGAACGACTCCTCCTTCATGGACGAGTTGGAAGAATCCGCCAACGGCGAAGACTTGACGAGCGCCGAAGCTCTTGCGGAAAGCGCGCCGGTTCGCAAGCTCCTCAACATGGTTTTCCTCCTTGGAATTAAAGACCACGCGAGCGACTTGCACTTCGAGCCGTTTGAAGACGAGTTCAAGATCCGTATCAAAGCGGACGGAACGTTGTACGAAATGGTTCCTCCGCCGCGGCATCTGGCGAGCGCGATTACCACGCGTATCAAGGTTCTTGCGAACCTGGATATCGCGGAAAAACGTCTCCCCCAGGACGGTCGTATTCGTCTAACGGTCGCGGGCAACCCGATCGACTTCCGCGTGAGCGTTTTGCCGACGATGTTTGGCGAAAGCGTCGTATGCCGAATTTTGGACAAGTCGGTCATTTCGCTGGATTTGAACAACGTCGGTATGTCGGAAGAGCTGATTCGCGATTTCCGGAAAATTATCGAATTGCCAAACGGCATTATTTTGGTAACGGGTCCTACCGGTTCCGGGAAAACGACGACCCTATACGCGGCGTTGTCCGAGCTCAACGTCATCACCGACAAGCTCATGACTACCGAAGACCCCGTCGAGTACGATATCGACGGCATCGTTCAGATGCCGATCGACGCGGAAATCGGCAACACGTTCGCGCAATGTCTGCGTTCGATTTTGCGACAAGACCCCGACATTATCCTCGTCGGCGAGATTCGAGACCGCGAAACCGCGCAGATCGCCGTCCAGGCGTCGCTGACGGGGCACTTGGTGTTTAGCACGTTGCACACGAACGACGCGCCGAGCACGATCACGCGTCTGAAAGACATGGGGATTCCCGAGTTCCTCATCACGGCGACTCTGCAGGCGATTTTGGCGCAACGTCTCGTCAGGCGTATCTGCAAAGACTGCCGTCAGGAGATTAAGCCGACCGAAGAGCAGCTCGCGGAGCTCAACCTTACCCCCGCCGACGTCGTTGGCAAGCATTTTTACCAGGGCGCCGGCTGCGTTACGTGCAACAACACCGGATACAAAGGCCGCACCGCGATTCACGAGTTCCTCGTCGTCAACGAAGAGATTCGCAACATCATTTTGCGCAACGGTTCCGTCGCGGAAATGGCGGAAGCCGCCAAACGCAACGGCATGACCCCCTTGCGCGAAGCGGGCATGGCCAAAGTGTTCGAGGGAATCACGACGATCGAAGAAGTCGTTCGCGAGACGGTTTTGGACGTGTGATCTCCGTCCGGTCGGTTGCGATCGTTAAAAACGGCGAGACGCGAATTGAATTTGCGTTTTCGAACGCGCGTTTGTCGTTTTTTTATTGAGTTTTTGATTTAGGGCGTTGAAAAAACGCGCGTCGTCGACTATACTTCATTTACGATCGCGCGTTTTTTACCGCGACGGCAAGTCGTCCAGCTTGTCCCCTTATCCGTCGACGCGCAGGCGCTCGCTTATTGCGCGTTGATTTGAAAACACGCCTCGTTTGAGCGGTTCCGGAAATTGCGCATGCTCAAACGAACTGTAAATTGCCGCTGAAATTTCGTACAAAAGGTATTCCCATGCCGAAATTTAAAGTAGATTTCGTCGACGCCGAAGGTAAGACCACTACCGACGTCATCGAAGCGTCGACCGAAGAAGAAGTTACCGCAACTCTTAAGGAGAGCGGATATCTTGTTACCAAGATCGCTCTCCATAAAGACAGAAAAGTTGCGAAGAAGGGCAAAGCCAAGGGCGGCAAGACGTTTTCCTTTGGCAAGGTTAAGCCGAAGATCCTTCGCGACTTTACGCGTAACTTGTCGATTCTTCAAGACGCGGGTCTGCCGATTCTGCGAAGTTTGAATATTTTGCAGCAACAATCGAAGCCGGGCGCGTTGCGAAACTGTTTGATCGACGTATGCACCGAAATTGAAAGCGGTTCGAGCTTGTCGGAAGCGATGGCGAAATGCCCGAAAGCGTTCAACCGTTTGTACGTCAACATGATCAAGGCGGGCGAAGCGGGCGGCGCGCTCGAAACGATTCTGCAACGTTTGGCGGAATTCCTTGAACGATCCGAGTCGTTAAAAGCGAAGATCAAGTCGGCGATGACCTACCCGATCGCGGTGCTCTTGTTCTCGATCGGTATTTTGATCTTCATTATGACGAACATCGTTCCGAAATTTGAAGATATTTTTAAAGACTTCGACACCGAATTGCCGGGATTGACTCAGTGGCTCATCAATATGTCCCACATGGTCATGACGTACTGGTACCTGATTCCCGGTATTCCGTTGGGCATTTGGCTGTTCATCAAGATCACGACAAGTTTCTCCTACATGCGGTTTGGGTGGCACTTGTTCCTGTTGAAAGTCCCGATTTTCGGTATTTTGCTTGAAAAAACGGTCGTCGCGCGAACCACGCGAACCCTGGGAACCCTGGTTCAATCCGGCGTTCCGATTTTGGAAGCGATCCATATCACGAAGGAAACGGCGGACAACGGGGTGTTCGAGGTCATGTACCAGAAAATCCTCGAAGCGATTCGCGAGGGCGATACCATCGCGAACCCGATGAAGGCGAATTCGCGACCGGGTTTCCATCCGGCGTGCCTGTTCTACTTCTTCTGTTTCATGGCCGGGCCGATAGGCTGCCTGATTTACATGATGAAGTTGCAGAACAAGATTTTGAGCGACATCGTCGTCAACATGGTCGACGTCGGCGAAGAGACGGGCGAATTGGACACGATGTTGTACAAGGTCGCCGACGTGTTCGACGAAGAAGTCGAAGTTTACACGGAGGCGTTAATGAGCATGATCGAGCCGTTGCTCATCATGTTCCTCGGCGTCGTCGTCGGTACGATCGTTATCGCGTTGTTCCTCCCGATGATTAAGCTTATCGAAAGCTTGTCCAACTGACGGCACGGAGCGAACGCCGCGCGAAAACGCGGCGTTTTGCGGGTAAAACGGGTATTTAGGGAATTATTCCCGCGAAAACGTCTCTAAGAGCTGTGAAGGAGCGGGGGTCGTTTGACCGTCGTCTTCTCGTACGCGGAGGCGTTTTTGAGAATGGACGCCGTAAATTGGCGCTCCTTTTAAAACAGCTTTTCAAAGATTTTGCGGCATAGAAACGGGATCGAATATGCGTACTGGCAACTACAATAGCGCCTTTTGCGGATCGCGAGCCGATCGCGCCGGTTTTACCTTGATCGAAATCCTTGCGGTCATTGGAATTATCGGTTTGCTTGCCGCCGCGACGCTCGTCGCCGTGGGCGGCTCGCGCGGTTTTTTCCGCGCCGCCACCGCGAAAATGCGTCTCGACGACGTTGCGCAGGCGGTGGAATTGTATAAGCAGAAGTTCGGCGAGTATCCGCCCGACTGTTGCGCTACGGACGCCGAAATTCAGCATCACATCCTCAAGCGCTGGCCCAAATCGTTGAAGAATCGCGCCGGAATGCCCGACATGGTCGCGTTTGCGCGAGCTGAAATGACGAGAACCCCCGGTTCCGCGCTTTTGTTCTGGCTTGCAGGGCCTCCCGAGATCGTTCCGGTCGCCGGTTCGACGGAAACGGCGTGCGAATACCAGGGTTTTTTCTCCGATCCGATTAATCCCTTTGGATTGGGACTGACAGACGTCGAAATGGAGAAGGAGCTGCGCGTCGAACCCCTTATTGAATTGACTTTCGATTCCGGAAAGAGCAACGGCAACTACAACGAGAACGGGTTTGTCTTCAACGGACAGGTCATGGCGTATTTCCGCGCGACGCCGAAAAAGGGATACGATTTCAAAGACTACCACTGGAGCGGGCCGGAGTTGAGCGTCGCCCCGTACATGAAGGGCGGTCGTTGGTTTATGCCCGACTCCTTCCAGCTGATCCTTCCTGGCGAAGACGGTATTTACAGCACGGTTGATTCCTGCGTCGGGGAAGAAAGCGAAGAGGAACACGCGCACGGCCATCACGGCGATTTTGAGCCTCACGATTTAAACGATCCCGATTCAATTTCGCCTGAAGACATGGACAACATAACGAACTTCTCGAACGGCGCGACGCTCGAGTCGGAGAAGGATTAGTTTTCATTGATATTTTGCGTTACGCGGTTTTTGAAGCGTTTTGGCAATTTGCGTTTGATCGATTCCAACAACAATAACCAACGGGTGAGCAAATGAACATTTTTTCCTCAGGCGCGCGGAGAACGAGGCGGCAAGACCGTCCGCGTATGCGTTCCGGCTTTACGTTGATTGAATTGTTGACGGTGATCGCCATCATCGGCATGCTGGGCGCGATTTCCATCACGACGGTTAGAGGCGCGATTCAAAGCGCGAAAGAAACGCAGACGAGAACGACCGTCGCGAAGATCGACAGCGCGGTTACGGGAATCTACGAGAAGTACCAATATCGCAGGCTGGACGTTCCGGGAGCCGACTTTAAAACTCGCGCTTTGAACAGAGTCGACGCGATTCGCGAACTTCTCCGTTGCGACATGCCGTGCACCTACGAGGACGTCAATACCGCCGCGGTTTTCAACCAGTCGGGGTCTTTGCCGAATACGCCGCTTCAAGACGTCTATCAACGCGAAATATTGATGGCGATGAATCGAACGGGCGTTTCCGATCCTGACGCGTTCGTCAATCTCAACGCCGAGTTGCTCTATCTCGTCGTAACAAACGCCGATCCCGAAGCGCGTTCCATGTTTTCCGATCGCGAAGTCGCCGACACGGACAATAACGGCTTGATGGAGTTTATCGACGGTTGGGGGCGTCCTATCCGCTGGATGAGGTGGGCGCCCGGCTTGCTCTACAGCGATCGTCAGCCCGTCTGTTACGTAGATTACGCCGAAGTCGATCCGGAAGACGCCGATCCCTTCGACCCGTTGAACGTTATTTGGAACGCCAACGCAGACGGCGTTTTAGATCCCGACGTTAAAAGTCCCGGTTGGTTCCTGGTCCCCTACGTTTATTCCGCCGGTCCAGACGGCGAATACGGACTTGTTACTCCCGAGGTCTTCCCTAATATAAACGACCCGTTTACTTATTCGAGATTGAATTCCGCGAACACCGCAGGATCGCCCGCGCCTCTTCTTGACGACGCCGGGAACGTCGTCGGCGCGGATTCCAGCTACAAAGACAATATCGATAATCACACGTTGATAAGGTGATAGAACAATGACGTCAAATCGACAAATTAGAGCGAGCCGAGGCGCCGGTTTTACCTTGGTCGAAATGTTGGTCGTGATTGTGATCATCGGAATGTTGGCCGGTCTTACCACCACCGTTCTTGTGAGCGCGCGACGTTCTGTTCGAAACTCCGTCGTCGCGAGCGAAGAAGCTCAATTATCGATAGCTTTGGATCAATACAAAAACAAAGTCGGCGAGTATCCTCCCGATTTGAGCGATCCAAACGCGGTAATGCGCCATATCAAGAAGAGATGGCCTCGTTACAACGTTACCTACGATCAATTTATCCAACACGTCCAGGACGGCTGCAAACTTTCGAGCGGTTCCTACGCGGGTCCCATAAGCGACTTGACCGAACTGAACGGTCAGCACGTCTGGCAGTTGGGCAATTACGTTTCGTCGTTGGTCTTCTGGCTTGGCGGTTTGCCGAACGCGGACGGAATTCCCAGCGGTTTCTACGCGAACCCCAAAGCGCCTTTGGGGATTGACGCGAATAACAACCCGATCCGCAAGCCGTATCGCGCCACTCGCGAAAAGCCGTTTTATTCCTTTGATCGCAAGAGTCTTGCGTCGTTCTGGTTCGACGATTCCGGAGCCGATCCGATCTACTATCCGGCGGACGCCGCCGCGTTGTGGAGCGATTCCCTCGGCGCGTATTTGTACGTGCCCGCCGTTTGCGAAGGCGGATATCCGATTCTTTACTTCCGACCGACGATTGGGAGCGGTTACGCCGACAAATACGTTTTCTTCGGCGAAACTGCCGCAGATTCTGTGAGTCAGGCGGTTCCTTACGCCAGAGACGCCGCCCAGGGGTCGTGGTATGAAGAAAGACGCTTCCAGCTGGTTCATCCGGGCGCGGACGGCCTCTTTGGTCAGTCGGTCGCGGAAGGGGGCAGGAGCCTTGGTCCTGTCGGTACGCAACCGACGTTTAACGTAACGCTTGCCGACGACGACAACATCACGAATTTCCTTCAGGAAGGAACGTTGCAAAGCGAATACAGAGACGTGAACGGGAACTGATTTCCTTCTGGCGCGTCCGCTTGGATAGCGAGACTATTTATAAGCAAATCACGAAACTGAATACGGAAAAAATGC
>JAFZNK010000039.1 GCA_017550965.1 Thermoguttaceae bacterium | reverse complement strand
GTGGAAAACCCGACCAACGGCAGTTTCGGCGGCGCGATTTACAACAAGGGAACGATTAGTATCAGCTCGTCCGATTCCAATAATCCAATTATTTTCAGCGGCAACAAAGCGACCGACGAAAGAACCGGCGACGGAATTCCGATTGTCGACGCCGCGAAAGGTCTGAAAGGCTACAGCGGCGGCGCTATTTACAATTCCGCCGGAACAATCACGGCGACTAACGTCAAATTTACGGAAAACTTCGCGGGCAAATACGGCGGCGCCGTTTCGAACTTCGGAGAATTCGTCGCGACCGGCTCGACGTTTGAAAATAACGTCGCCTCCGTCGGCGGCGCGGTTCAAACTTCCGGCGAAGCGACGTTCAAAAACGCGAAGTTTAAGAACAATACGGCGCTCAAGGGCGCGGTTCTGATCGCGTTCGACTCGACGAGCGGATACGGAAAAGACTTCGGCGGCAACGGCGGCGCGGTCTTCGCGAGCGGCGATTCCGGAAACGTTACGTTTACGGGAACAACGTCGTTCACCGGCAATCAGGCGGCGAACGCGGGCGGCGCGATCGATTTCCTCAGCGGCGGTTTGACGTTTGGCCAAGACGGCGATACGACGAAAATCGACGTTACGGGCAATAAAGCGAGCGTCGTCGGCGGCGCGATAGTTGTCGCAAGCAAAGTTAGTTTCGCAGAGGACGCGGCGAAACCTACTTTCACCATTAGCGGGAACAGTATCTCTGTTCTTGACGCCGGTATTCTCCCCGACTTCCTGTACAAAGACGCCGATCCTGGAACAAGCGGTTCTGAAACAGGCGGTTCTGAAACAGGCGGTTCTGAAACAGGCGGTTCTGAAACAGGCGGTTCTGAAACAGGCGGTTCTGAAACAGGCGGTTCTGAAACAGGCGGTTCTGAAACAGGCGAATCTGGAACGGGCGAATCTGGAACGCAAACCCCAAGCAAAGAATTCGCAGACGTCTTCCACAAGGAAAAGGACGTCGATACTGTTCAAAACGCCAATTTCTACGCGCCGAACGTCGCGGTAACCTATAACGTCGTCAACGGAGTCGAAACTATCGCCAGAAACTTCTTTGGCGAGTCCTATACTCGCAACCAGCTTGACACGTTCTCTCGATACTTAACGGCGGAGGCGTGCAACGAGGTTGACTACGCCGTCCTGGCGGATTCCTTCCCGGCGGGAGTTAAAGGAACGCTCGAGTACTCCACTGACGACGGCGCGACCTACGTTGAGCTTGCGCGGGGTCAAAGCGTCAGTTTCACAGAGAACGGAACGTATTCCATTCTCTACCGCGATACGGCAAATTCGGACGTGGTCTTCCATGCGTACGTTTTGGTTAATGGAGGAACGAGCGTTAGAGTTAACACGACTCAATTTGATCTCACGGGAGCGTTGCCGACGGAGGTTGTTTCCGATCCCCTGTATGCGGTTGGAATCTCGGTCCAGGTTTATTCGTCGGCGAACACGCCCGTGTCCATTTGGACGCTGAATTGGGGCGACGCGGACGAAGAACAGCAGAAGGTGTTTGAGAATTACGGCTTCACGTGCAACGCGTATCACGTCTATACGGCGGCACAGGATCCCTATCAAATCAGCCTTACAGCCGTTTCGTCTGATGGGGAAAAACTCGTCGACGGTCAGATCGTCGCCGAAATTACGATTCCAATGGCGGCAAGTTCTGCGGAGCTTGATTTGAATGCGGCCGATTTCTTCGCGGATCTCGACCTTGTCGACGAACTGTTTGAAGACTGATCGTTGATTTTGCTTTAACGACCGCGCGCGGCGTTTCGGGGACGTTCCGAAACGCCGCGCGTTTTTTATTGGAACGCGTCGATTTACCGCGACGCGTCCCCGTCGCAGGCGGAGAGCCGTCGGCGCAAGACGACGGAGGCCGCGCCTAAGCGTCAAACCGCCGCTACGACTTCAAGAAACGCCTAAACAAAATCTGTCGAGGCTCATGGATTGCCATCGGGGTGTTGTTTCTCCGATCTCCTTTGGAAAGAGCCAAACGTTGATTTTTTTGCGAGATGGAGTCGATCGTTACGGTCGCCTGGCGTAGAACGGGATATTATATGCGTCTATCGCGAGTTTTGGAGGCGGTTTTGCGCCACGCTCGGCCGCCGTCGTCTTTCGCCGACGGCTCTCGGCGCTACGCGCCGGTTCATGCGTCTTGGCGCCGCCCCGTTTGCCGACAAGAAAGCCATGGATGTAAATCCCCGGATGGAAAAGCGTTACGACGACGCATTGATCGACGTCGCCTGCGGCGTTCGGGCGACCAAGCCGCCAACGAGCGGCGGTTCCAAAAAGCGCCCTGCCG
>JAFZNK010000290.1 GCA_017550965.1 Thermoguttaceae bacterium | reverse complement strand
GATTAACGACAAAACAACTAACAAAATCAAAGACAAAAAACAACGACAAAGCGGCGAAAGCCGCGAGGCGTCGCCCCGCCGAAGGCGGAAAGCCGCCTCCATTGGGGGCGGACAAAAACGCGGCGATTGGCGACGCGCATAACCGACAGCCACGCGTCCCGCGCGAAGCGCGGAGAGCCGTCGACGCAAGGCGACGGAGGCCGCGACATGCGCAAAGCCGCCGCCAAGACTACAAGATAATCGTTAGAAAATAAAACGTTTGGAAGAAAGCGAACGCGACGATCGATTGAATTGGCGAAAGAATGTTTCCGACGGCGGACCGCTGCGTTAAACGTCGCCATCCGGGGATATTAGAACCGCCGCTCGTTGGCGGCTCGTCCCCGGCTTGTTTTTCTTTCTTTCAAATATCCAGCGACTTCTTCAACTCCGCGAACCCGGCGACGATTTCTTCTTCGAGCGTCTCGATACTCTTGATAATCTCTTCGGTCGGCGGGTACTCGACGGGCTTATACTCCGCCTTCTTATACTTGTTAATCGAAAGATCGTATCCGTTGTCGACAATTTCGCTCTTGGGAACCAAAAACGACTGTTCCGTTCGTTCGCGCGTCTTTTCGGCGTCAAGATCATGGTATCGCGCGACAATATCGGGCAGGTCGTTTTCCTCGACGGGGGAGCGCTTGTCGTCGAGCGAAAAACCGTCCGCTTTCATATCGTAGAACCAGACGTTTTCCGTGCCGCCGTGCCCCGTCTTCGTAAAGACCAGAACCGCCGTCGACACGCCCGCGTACGGCTTGAACACCCCCGACGGCATGGAGATCACCGCCTGAAGGATGTGATTCTCGACGATCTCTTTGCGAATCGCCTTGTGCGCGGCGCTCGACCCGAACAACACCCCGTCGGGCACGATGCACGCGCACCGACCGCCAATTTGGAGCATCTTGACAAAGAGCGTCAGGAAAAGGAGTTCCGTCTTTTTCGTCTTGCAAATACGCAGCAGGTCGGGCGCGACGCCCTCCGCGTCGAGCGACCCTTTAAACGGCGGATTGGCGAGTATTAACGTGTATTTGTTCCGATCCGGATTCTCCGCGCTGAGGCTGTCCCGATACTCGATAAACGGCTTCTGCACCCCGTGTTTCATCATGTTCATCGCGCCGATGCGCAACATCGTGCGATCCATGTCGAACCCGTGAAACATGCCGTTCATAAAATGCTCGCGGTTCTTCTTGTTATACATGACGTCGTCGCGCCGTTTCGTCTTGAGATAGGCGCCGGCGGCGACCAAAAAGCCGCCCGTTCCAAAGGCGGGGTCGCAGATGACGTCGGTCGGAGTCGGGTCGACAAGGTCGACGATCATCCTGATAATATGTCGGGGCGTGCGGAACTGCCCGTTGACCCCCGCCGTGGCGATTTTCGAAAGCAGGTATTCGTAAAGGTCGCCCCACGAATCCTGATCTTTGGGGAGCGCCCCGTAGATTTTTTCCATATCGCCGACAATTTTATCGAGCAACTTCGCGGTCGGAATTTTGAAAATCGCGTCGGCCATATACGTTGAAAACGCGCTTTCCTTATTGGACGCGTCGAGGCTTTTAATGAACGGAAAGACGCGCTCTCCGACAAACTCGAACATCCGATCGGGATCGAAGTCCCGAAACGTCGACCATTTGAGCGTCGACGCGTCGAACGTCTTGCCGTCGAATTCCACGACTCCGTCGAAAATACTCTTGTACGGCATGCCGAGCATGGCGGCTTCTTTTGCGCGCGCGTCGTCGTACTCGTCGAGGTCGTGAATAAACATCAGGTACGTCATCTGTTCGACGACGTCGAGCGGGTTGGTCAGGCCGCCGGTCCAAAACGTCGTCCAAAGCTGATCGATTTTATTTTTAAGCTCGCCCGTAATCATAAGATAGCGCCTTTATGTATTTTGGAATCTACGCGCCAAGCGCGTTGTTGTTAATGCGTTTAATCGTCTCTGTGATTTCCTGAAACACCGTCTGACTGTCGCCAAAGAGTTCGCCGAATCCCCCGTAGTCGGTGAAGGGCGAATCCATGAGAATCCCCAGGTCGACGAGCATGCCGTTGGCGACGATATGCTTGACGATCGCGTTGATAAAATAGATCTGGCCGCTGTTGAGCGTCGCGTCGTTGAGGAATTTGGCGAACGCCTCCTGCGCGGCGTGTTGATCGAGTCCGACGATTTCTCGAACGAGCGCGCCTAACTCTTTGTCGCCGTATTCTTTTTGATAGTCCTGTTTCGTGCCCAGTTCGGTCCAGAGCAGCCGCTCGAGTTCGGCGACGTCGTCCGGATTGAGCGGAACGTTTTCGTACAGCTTCGCGACGACCGGATTGGTCAGCTTGTTCTCGCGCAAATACCGCTCCGTCTTTTTCTTATATCCTTCGAGATTAAGCCCGACAAGTTCCGAATCGTTCGTTTCAATCGACAAAATCTCGTCGGTAAAATTGACTTCCTGTTCTTTTCGTTCGACGGGAATGAACTTGATCAAATCGCGTAGTTCTTTTCGAATATGTTCGAAATCGTCGACGCCGCATTTAAGCAAATAATCCGAGCCGACAATCTTTTCGAGAAGTTCCGATTTCGCTTGAATTTGCGGCAGGTTCGCGTGTTCGGTCAACGCGCTCGCCGCCGTGAAAACGCGTTTAATCGCGCTTTCGTTTTTCTTTCCTTCAAGCGCGGCCGTTTCGATCGCATAGATCAGTCCGTCAAAATTAAACGCGTTCTTATCGGCCTTCGCGTCCGACTCGATCAGTAGCGTCAGATCGTCCCTGATCGCGCGCAAATCGTCGTTGGTCAGCGTGTCAAACGCCTGTTCCGACGAATACTTTTCGACGCTGCGCAGCGCGCGACGCACGGCGAAATTGTCCCTGTTGAGCGCCCGAACTTTTTCGACAAGCTCGTCGACAAGCGATTTTCGCAACGCGATCAGTTCCGGGGTCTGATATTCCGCTTTTTGCAGCTTCATGGCGATCTCCGCCTTGATCAAAAAGAGCCGACCTTGGAGCGGAAGATTATACTGTCCTTTGGAACCTTTTTTATTGACGCGAAAGAACTCGAAATTGCCGCAAAAATCAAAAATATAGAAGAGTTCCTTGTTCTCGCCGACGCCAAAAAGATCGTCGCATAACCGCGTGCCGCGTCCGATCATCTGCCAGAATTTCGACTTGCTCCTGACCTTCTTAAAGAAAACCAAATTGAGGACTTCCGGCACGTCGATTCCCGTGTCGAGCATATCGACGGAAATCGCGATTTGCGGCAGTTTGTTTTTATCCGAGAAATCGTTAATAAGAGCTTGCGCGCCTTTGACTTTATTGTCGATCACTTTCGCATAGCCGACCCGATTCGGATACTGTTGATAGAAAATTTCTCGTATCTTTTCGGCGTGTTCGTGTTTTTTTGCAAAGATAATCGTCTTGCCGAGTTTCAAACCGCCGTCGACTTTCAGCCCGCGCTCGTCGAGAATATTAAGAACCTTGGCGATCGTGTCTTTGTTGAAGAGCCAATCGTTAAGAGCTTTTGAATCGATCGATTCCGGGATATTCCCGTCTTCGTCGGCGAACGTCTCCTCATATTGCTCTTTTTCCTCGTCCGAAAGGTCGTCGTACGTTATCCCCTCTTCGATGAATTTGAGCTTTGTTTCGACCGTCTTGTAGTCGACGAGCCAGCCGTCTCGAACCGCGTCCGCGAGATCGTAGGCGAACGTTGGGGAGCCGTCTTCCAGTTCGAACAGTTCGTAGGTGTTCCGGTCGATTTCGTCTTTCGGGGTGGCGGTCATGCCGAGCAGAGGCGCGTCGAAATACTCGAAGATCGCGCGGTATTTTTTGTAGATCGAGCGGTGCGCCTCGTCGCAGATCACCAAATCGAAATGACCGGGCGTGTAAAGCCTTCCCTTCTCGTCCGACGCGGAATCGACGCAGTTCGCCATCGTCGGATAAGTCGAAAAGACGAATCGAGCGTCCGCGTTTTTCTTATCGTTGCGCAAATCAACGCAACTCATATTGTCAAGGATTTTTCCAAACGCGACTTTCGCTTGATTAACAAGCGCGTCGCGATCCGCCAGAAAGAGAATATGTTTCGCCCAGTATTGACGTTGGAGAACGTCGCAAATCGCCATGGCGGTGCGCGTCTTGCCCGACCCCGTCGCCATGACCAGCAGCGCTTTGCGTCGATTCTCCGCTTCAAACGCTTCGCACACGCGCCGAACCGCTTCCTGCTGATACGCGCGATTGACGATTTTCTCGTTGATCGGCGCGTCGCCGAGTTTCCCGCGCAGGGCGCGCAAATTAAAAAGCTTTTCCAGGTCGCGCGGGGAATAGATTTCCGAAACGACGCGCTCGGGGTAGACGCCGTCGTCGATTCGCCACTCGAACCCGTTGGTTAAAAAGACGATCGGGCGGCGTCCGTGTTTCTGTTCGAGCGCGTCGGCGTATTGGCGCGCCTGCTCGCGGCCCGCTTCGACTCCCTCGCTCGTTTTTTTCGCCTCGATAATCGCGCAAGGCGTTCCCCGATCGTCCAAAAGCGCGTAGTCCGCTTTTCCTGTTCCCGACGGAGTCGGAACCCCTTCGATATAGTATTCGTCGAGCCAGTTGGACTCCTGAATCCAGCCCGCGTCTTCGAGCGCGACGTCGATATAGCGTTTGCGCGCGTCCCATTCGAGGAGTTCTTCTTTGGGGCGCGCGAGTTCCTGACGCTTTTGGCGCAGCGCCGCGAACCGCTCGCGCGACGGCTGATTCTCGGCGATCAGCCGATCGACGTCGAGCTGAAGCGCCTCGTCAAGTTGAGAGAGCGAAACGTTTTCCGGCGCTTCGGCGGCGTCGCGAAGCGCGGGGTCGTATTTCCTCGCCTCCTCCGTCGGGACGTCCGAATAACACGACGCGAGAAAGTCCAGAAAACAGAAAAGGCTCTCGAGACACTCCGCCGCCTTTTCCCTTCGGACGGGCCGAAGATCGTGCGCGCCCTGATTCCCGACTTTGCGAACGTAGTCGATTCGGCGCCAGAGGAAGTCCCCGACGATCGTCTTGAACTTGTGCTCGCGCATGAGGTTCGCGAGGGTCGGCTCGTCTCTGAGTTCGGCGACGTTCAGCCCCGCGTCCGACGCGTAGACCCACTTGACCGCCGCCTCGAGCGCCTTGCGGCACTTGTCTGCGCAAAGGCTCGCGTTCGCGGCGTACAAACGCTCCGCTTCAATCGCCAACTCGCTGAAATCGTTAAACTTCGGCTCGCGTCGCAGAAAATCAAAGTTCGTCATGGCGGGGAGTCCTTATGCGCAATTCAGCCGAAATACTGCTGCATCAGGCTGTTAAAGAGCGTTTCCGTTTGGGTTAGGGATTCGCGGAGTTTGGATTTGAGATAGTCGACTTGACGGACAAGTTTAGAAAAGGATATTTGTAGATTCATTGAGGGAACAGGAATCTTAATTTTCTCCAAAAGAGCACTTCTGATTCCCTTAACTGTACTTCCCGATGATTGCTGCCACATCGCATTTTGAAATTCTTTACTTCTTAAAGCACATTCGAGATATTCAGAAGTCAATAACTCCTCTTTGGGGTGCATCGTTATAATTCGTTGTCCAACGCAAAACTTCCCCAAAAAGGGAGGAATACGACAAACATTTCCTAGAGGAGCCTCTGTTGTAAATAAAACATCGTTAATTTGTGGAATTCCACGAGTCATAACTTGTTCGTAGTTTTCTTCCGGAATGAATTCTTGTGGAGAGACCGAGAAACCTTCGTCTTTGACATTCTTTGCCGTAATTAGCGGAATACCTTTCTCTGATTTTTGAGGAGTTTTTCCACGATAGTCTATGAACCCGCAGACAACTATTAAAGGTTTCATTTCGCTATCTTTATCCCCAAACATCTCGATAAACCGCGCTTTAACGAGCTCGTCGAGGGCGCGGAGTTGCTTTTGACGCGCGGCTTGGATTGCGGAGACTTGATCTAAGATTGTCGTAATTTTGATTTGCTCATCATAGGTTACGCAAGGAATCTCAACGTTATTTACATAGCTTTCCGTTTGAAGATTATGCAAGCCAGTTGTTCTGTTTTCATAGCTTCTTGTTGCGCCTTGGTGATATTTAGCGAATAAGGCATAGAAAACATATTTGGAAAACCATGATTTAGAGTCCTTGATTCTCAAAAGTCCCGTAAAATTGTTAAATAGATAAACGTTGTCCTCGCCATCAAAAAAGACGACTCTCCCAACGGGTTGTTTGTCGCTTCCTCCGGATTTTTCTATGATAATATCGCCTTTTCTTAAAAGTTTATCGCGATAATTATGTTTAACGATTTTTCGCGTAACTACGTCGTCAAAGTTTATAACGCCGTCGTTCGTAAAATTCGTCGTCCTTAACACGGGAATCCCGTTCCCGTCATCGTCGTCAAAGCCCCATTCGCCGGATATTGCTTTTCCAGTTATAGATACTAATTTGGTCATTTCCGCGCGAATTCCTTATTAAAGACGTATTACGAAAGTCTATCTGGCGTTAGTTACGTGGTTTTGATCAATAGGTCTCTTCAAGTAATCATTTTGAGGTCGCCTTGACAATTATTCGCGCGACGTCTGTTAAAAAAATAATTACATCCTTTTCTCTGTCCGTTTATGCCAAATTCGCTATTACTGTTGTGTTTTCGAATTGACACGTTAAAACGGCAAATCAACAACTGATCATTGACACTTCTATCTTTTTTATTTTTTTCGTTTACATTTGTTAATAACAAGTTTGGTCCGCAGAAAAACCGAGGCCAAAACGTATACCTTTTGGCCAGTAAAAAATCTCTGTTTTCTTCGAAAAAACGTCTGTTTTTTGTCCAAAAATCTACTTATTTCTTGCCAAAAAGTCTATAGAACGTATAATTGTATGAGTTGAATAGTTTGGGTTGCAACTGGCCGAAAGGTATAGATTTTGGCAAAAACGCCCGGACTATCAGCACGGACTTTTTGGCGTCGTCCAATTCTTCAGATTTTCTCAGCGCGTCTCCTGAACGTCGTGAGCGGCAAGTCGCATTGTTTCGCGGCGGCGACGCCGGTTAAATACCCCGCGCGATAAAGGGCGACGATCTCGTTGAAGTTCGCGGGCAGTTCCCTTTTCGGGCGTCCGAATCGCGCGCCGCGTTTCTTCGCCGCTTCGATTCCTTCGCGCTGACGCTGGCGGATGTTGGCGCGTTCGTTTTCGGCGACAAACGACAGAATTTGCAAGACGACGTCGCTGATAAACGTTCCGAGCAGGTCTTTGCCGCGTCGCGTGTCGAGCAGCGGCATGTCGAGCACGACCACGTCGACGCCAAGCTCTTTGGTCAGAACTTGCCACTGAACGAGGATCTCGCGGTAGTTGCGGCCGAGTCGGTCGATGCTCTTGACATAGAGCGCGTCGTCGCGGCGCAGCGTCGCCAGGAGCGCTTTAAATTGTTCGCGCTCGAAATCTTTGCCCGACTGCTTGTCGACAAAGACGTTTTCCAATCGAACGCCCGCCGCTTCGAGCGCCTGAAGTTGTCGATCTTCGTTTTGACGCAGCGTGCTCACGCGCGCGTACCCGTAGATTTTGCCTTTCGCCATGCGTTTGTCCCCTTGCTACAGCGTGTTTTCAATAAAAGAAGTCTCCGCCGTATTATTGCGAGCAAGGGGAGCAAATATACGTAAAAATCCGCGTTCAGACAGCAGACCGTAGCGTAAAATATCGCCATCCTGGGATTTACATCCCCGGCTTGTTGTCCGTGTCAAAGCGCCGCCTTGTTTGCCTGCGGCGTCCGGGCGACTTCGCGCCCTACCGCTTGCGGCTCTTATAACACGCGACGCGCATAACCAACCGCGGCGCGTCCCGCGCGAAGCGCGGAGAGCCGTCGACGCAAGGCGACGGAGGCCGCGACATGCGCAAAACCGCCCCCAAGACTACAAGATAATCGTTAGAAAATAAAACGTTTGGAAGAAAGCGAACGCGACGATCGATTGAATTGGCGAAAGAATGTTTCCGACGGCGGACCG
>JAFZNK010000289.1 GCA_017550965.1 Thermoguttaceae bacterium | reverse complement strand
GCTCGACGTTCCCCTTTTGCACGACCTTTTCGCCGTTCGGCGACTGAATGACGTAAGCGACCTTTTGACCAGCCCAGTCGTTTTTCTCGACGTCGATATCATAAGCGGCGGTTCCGACCCAAAACTTAAAATTCGCCTTTTGGTTAGGTCGATAGATTGGTCGATCGGAAAGAAAGAACGCGTTGAGTCTGAGATAAGTTTCATTGACTTCGGAAACGCGCATAACCGATTGCGCGTCGAGGAACGAGTACTGTTTAGGCGCTTGTGGATCGGCGCTTGGCGCAATAGTAACGACGGAAGTCGATTCGTTCGTGTTGTGGTCGTACTCTTTATACGGAATCAGCGCGGCGCCCGACTCGTCGGTGCGTTTAATTTCCTTCTTAACCGAAACGACGATTGGACCGCGATTGCCCCATTTGGTCGTAATGAAGATGAATTCGAGGTCGGCGTTCGAAATCGGGGCGCCCGACTCGGCGTCGAGCAGGAAGAATCGATTTCCGTCTTGAAAACTCGATCGCTGTACGACGCGGTCTTTGAGCCAGATAACGACGTAATCCTTATTGCCGTCTTTCGCGGCGAGCTCGACGAGGTATGTGCCAGGTTTAAGTTTCGGAAGCTCCAGGGACGCCGTGCGATCGAAGTGGTCCGGATCCGGCTCAAGATTCTGCGAGAAGCGCGCGACCTCGTCTCCAACGAACTTGTATTTCATCGGCTGGAGATCTTCGATAACCTTAGCGACGTCGTCGGTTCGTTCAAGATAGTCTGCGCGAATGAGATCGGTAATGCGCTGCGTTATTGAACGGAAGGGGTTTTTCCTCAGGAAGTCGTCCTGCGTGAACTGTTTGACGAGTTCGTCGACTTTGAGTTCTTTGACGGTCGCCTCCACGCCGGTCGCATTGCGATAGCGGAAGTTTAGAGACGCGTTCATACCGGCGACGTTTGAGGCGCCGGCTTCGAATTGAATTCTTGGATCGACGATCTGCGAGAGCGCGGTTTGACAATGCTGTAGGAGATAGTGGTCGGGATTCTTACTCTTGATTTTCTCGATTAGCGTACTCCAACATTCAGCCGCGCGATCAAGTTGTCGACGGTTCTGGTACTCCCCAGCGAGATTCTGCCACGCCGCGTAGACGTCGGAATCGCGTTCGGCATACTCGAGCGCTTCGCGCCAGCAAGCGATATAGTCGTAGTCTTTGGGCAAGGCGAAGCGTTTAACGCCGTTGGCGAGTTTCGCGATCGTCTCATTGTCCTTGAGCGTCTGCAACGACCAGACGCCGTCGTGCGAGTCGGTTGAGTTGTACAGGAAATCCTGGAACGCCTGATACCGCGCCAGAGTCTGAACGCCAAAGGCGTCGCGCGCTTCGTTCGCGCGCCCCATGAGCGTCATGTATTTGCCGTATTTTGAGGTTCTTTCAAAGGCTTCCGCGCGTAGCGCTTGGACGCGTTCGCCGTCGTTTTGAGCCTTTTCAAAGGATTCGGGCGTTTGGAAGAAGACGGGGTCGCCGTTTTCGTCGACGGGCGCGCCCTGATTGCGCGAGCCGCCGAAATCGTAGCTAAAGTCGTCGGAGAGGTCTTTGAGTTCGGGAAGCGCGTCGATATCGGTGAGAACCTGTAATTTCCAGAAACCTGAGCCGTTCCAATCGTTATTTTTCAACGTGCGGATGAAAAGTTGATAGAATTCGTCGGCGCTTCCGTCTTGGCATGCGCGCGCCAGGGGCAGCGCGTCGCGCAGCAACTGTAGCTTCATTACGCGGTTTCTTTCGCGCAACGAGACGTTTTTGGCGCCGGGCGTAAAGACGTACGTCAATTCCCCGTCGACGAGGAACGCGTCCGGCTG
>JAFZNK010000288.1 GCA_017550965.1 Thermoguttaceae bacterium | reverse complement strand
TACGATTATAAAGAACGATACTTATGAAAAACCTAGTGATGTAACACGGGAATCAAGGTTTCAAGTCGAAATCAGATCGTAAAACGGTTTCGACAAGTTATGTTCCAATTCAGTTGTCAGAACCTTGTTCCAAGCGTTCCTTAGCGAACTGGACTTCTCTTGAAAATATCCCTCAGTTTTGTATAATTCTATTGTTTGCGCGACGTTATTTTACAAATTGCGCTTAACGTTTAGGAAAATTTTTATGAAGAACGAGACACGCGAAGTCTGGAAGTCAGCGCTAATTGGCGCGATTACGTTGGCAGCGTTGATTTGCTGGTTAAAGTTTCAACCCCGTTTGCCCGACGTCAAACCTAAAGAAAAAGTGGGGACGAAGCTTCTTGAATCGTTCGACGATCCGGGTCAAATGAGTCGCGTGGAATTTACTCGTATCGATCCTTCTTCCGGCGAACTACAGCAGCTTGTTCTCGTTCGCGACGGCGACATATGGCGATTGCCGGGCATAATGAATTTTCCAGCGGAAAACGCCGAACAAGTTGCCAAAGTCGTGGCTCCGCTCATCCAGTTGCTCGTGCTGGACGTTGTCGATGAAACTATTGGTTCTTCCGATTCGGCTAAAATGGATCAGTTTCATCGAGAATGCGGTCTTCTCAATCCCGCTAATTTCGATTCCGGGATTGAAGTTGCTTCGAAATCCAAGAACGAAGATTCTAACAATGAATTCGGCGAGATTGACTTGGCCAGAGGCTCCGCGTTGGCCGTTAAAATAGAAGGGGTCGGCGGCGAGACATTGGTTGATCTCCTTATTGGCTCTCGCGTTCCCGAAAGTTCTGCGACACGAGATAATCGATTTGTTCGTTTTCCCAACGAAGACGTCGTTTACACGGTAGACTTTCTTGGCGATTCGACACAAGAACAAGGAACTACAGAATTTAGCGAATTTCCTCAAAGAATTTCTTTCGATCCCCTTGATTGGATTGACGCCGATTTACTTCGTATTAGTCGTTGGGATATTCTTTACCTTACCACTCGCGACTATTCTTTTTCTCTTGCCAGAACGGAAGATTCTGAATTTCAACAAGAACATGTTCAACAAAAAGGCGTCGCCGTCTTTAAGCAAAACGTTGAAAACTCTCTTTCCCGCATGTGGTCGTTAAAACGTTTGTTGCTGTTTTCGCCCGACTCATCTTGGAAAGAAGTCGAGAATCCTGATCCTGAAACGGCTCAAAACGAAGCTCTTAACGATCTAGTCGACGCGCTTGGCGCGCTTAAAATTACCGACGTAAGAAAAAAGCCTGATTCTCTTTCCAATTGATTTCGCAATAATCGTCTTGACGCAGAGTTAACCGCCCAGTCCGGTCTTTTAGGAAACTTTGGATTTAGTTTCTTTGACCATGATCCTCTTAATCCTCAAAATATCAATCCTGTCTTAGTTGGCGAAGGCGGATGCGTTGAAATAAAAACAAAGGGAGGAATCAATATCGTCCTCGTTTTTGGCAAAAAATTTGACAATCAACGGGCTTGCCTGGCCTATGCGTCCTTTGACCGTGAGGCGCTCTCCGAATCAACCAACGACGAAACGGAAGTCGCTTTTTTGGCTCCTGAATCTGAAAAAAAAGCTAATTTAAAAAATCAGCGACTGTCGGACTGGTTCTATTTGATTTCTGAAGAAGACTATCAAAAGATGCATTTTCGTCTTTCAGAAACAATAACGCAAAAATAGCGGTTATCACCCATTCGTCTTTTTCAAACAGCTAAGGCGTCGTAAAATGTCGCAAACAAATCTTCCCTGTTATGTGCTGATCTCCGTTAATCCTAAAGCTGGACGCAAATCGCCTCGTATTCGTGCAGAACGCTTAAAAACGGCCTTGGAAGAAAAAGGATTTGAGGTTGAACTTCATACCAACCTTGACGAGGTTTCTCAACGTGCAAACGAACTTTTTGCGACTCAACGTCTTCGAGCGTTAGTTGGAGTTGGAGGGGACGGCACTGCCGCCGAATTAACAAATCGCACCCAGCCAGGTCTGCCAATAACGCTTCTTCCTTCCGGCACCGCTAATTTGATCGCTAAATATTTAAAACTACCGTTTTCCCCCGAAAAATCCGCCGAAATGATTGCGACGGGCTCTCCGATTTCCTTTGACGCGGGTAAAGCGAACGGTCGTCTGTTCCTTGTTATGGTTAGCGCCGGAATCGACGCCGACGTGGTTCGTCTTGTTCATGCCGCGCGAGAAGAGAGTTATCAAAAGCAAACTAAGAAAGGCGCTCATATCAGCTATCTTTCGTATATCAAACCCATTTTAGGATCGATTAAGAGTTATAAGTATCCTCAGATTGAGACAGAGGTTGTTTCTGACTACAATTCAGAAAAGAGATCGTCCATTTCAGGCAAATGGTCCTTTGTTTTCAATCTTCCAAGATACGGTTGGGGACTTCCGTTAGTCCCTAAATGCGTTGGAGTCGATCAAAAACTCGACTATTGCATTTTCCAAGGGGGAAAACTCGCGCTGGCGCTTTTCAACGTCGCGTGCGCTCAGTTGGGAAGTATGCATCGTTTTCTTCCTAACGCAAAACTCGGTCAGGGAGTTCGTTTCCACATTTCAAGCGAGTCTAACTCTGCCAACCCTCGTCCCGTGCCTTACCAATTAGACGGTGATCCCGGCGGATTTCTTCCTCTTGAAATTGAAACGATTCCCAATCGTTTTACAGCGTTAGCGTCAAAAAAAGTCGTTGAAAAACTTGAACGAAAACGCGTTTTATGATCCAGTTTTTTAACAAAGACTAAGTCAAGCGCTGGAAAACCCTTTTACTTATCGGTACAATCCCTCATGGTGAGCGACTGCTGAAAACCGTCGATCAATTCCCATTTACGATTTCGCTTGTTATATTAGGTTGTTTTATGTCGTTTTTAGAAAAATTTTTCGGCAAAAAGAGACTGGATTATACAAAACGTTTTGAGTTGCTGAAAGCCGCCATTTCCGGCACGATGTCCGAGTTTTATATGGCACGAGACCGCGAAACAGGCAAGATCGTCGGCCTCAAAATTCTTGATCGCGAGAAGACTCGTCAAGTAGAAGAACGATACAAGGGAATGAAGGGCGTTCGCAAGCCGCGTGAAGGCGAAATCGCCATTCAGTTTAAACATCCATACATCGTAGACACGTTTGAAGAAGGTTTTACAACCGACGGCGAACAATACCTCGTTATGGAATATCTTGAAGGAACTGGTCTTAACAATATATTGATGATTAAGCAGGATATGTTGGCGGGAGCGCGACTCCATTATATTCGCCAATGTGCGGAAGCGTTGCAGGTAGTTCATAAGGCGGGATTCATTCACCGCGACTTTTGTCCGCGCAATTTGTTGTTTACGGGAGACGGAACGATCCTGAAACTTACAGATTTTGGTCTTTCTCTCCCCAATCGTCCCCCGTTCACCGATCCTGGCAACAGAACCGGAACTCCGAACTACATGGCTCCTGAATTAGTTCGTCGTCGCGCGACGAACGAACGTGTCGACATTTTTTCCTTTGGCGTGACAATGTATGAATTGTGCACTCGAGAACTTCCCTGGCCTCGCGGCACCAACGGACTCGCCGCCATGACGCATGATCAGCCGCCGACTCCAATTCAAACATATCGACCTTCGATCGATCCGACGCTTGCCAAGGCGATCCACTGGTGCATTAAAGGCGATCCGCGCGAGCGTTGTCCCTCAATGGGAGAATTTCTTAGAGTAATTGAGAAGGTCAAATACGAAGACGTCATCGACTGACGTCCAATCAATCAAGCTTCGATCATTAACGCAAAAAGATCTCCGCCACATAAAAATCGTCGCGGAGATCTTTTTCTCTAGATAGACATGATGATCATTCTTCGAAAAGACGCGCTAACGCGGCGGCAAAAAGATCCATTCCAAACGCATTAGGATGGTTAATGTTGTTAGTCATCAACGTGTTATAAGGTATGCCTGAACGCCAGAGCTTGCCGTAGAGATTTGGCGTATCGGCAAAAGGAACGTTGTTAGCGGAGGTAAATTCGCGCAATCCTTTAACAAGAGGTCTCGGATCCTCGTCCACGTCGCGTTCCGAGTTCAACCCCATCCAGTCCGGACGAACATAATGAGGACCAAGAATGATCCATTCCATACCGTTCGCTTCAAAATCCGCTTTCATTTCGCCATATCTTTTAGCGACCGTTTCTTCGTTCATATACGCGTCGTTTACAAATTCAGAAACGATAAGATCCGGTTTTAAATCAAGTACTTTTTCTTTATAGTTTTTAGGGCTGCCGGAAGGTTCGTTGCGATAAGAATCGCTACTACGTCCTCCCCATGCTTCGGTCAAAAGGGTAATTTTTGCGTTGGGAAACATCGATTGCAACCGTTCTACGAACTTAACCTGCCAACGTTGATTGTCAGGCAGGAACCCACACGCAGTCACGCTGTCTCCCCACGCCAAAATTCGAATTTCCTCGCCAGAAGTCAATTTCGCCCATGTTTTAGGCAAATATTTCTTCGCGGCGCCTACAGTCGAAACGCTCGCGGGTTCGAGTCCGCCGTTTTGGTCGTAATAACGGTCAACGTTTTCGACAAACGCTTTCGCGTCAAGAGAATTTAATTCGTCTGCAAATACTTCGTCGACGGGAAATAGAGAAGTCTCGCTTAATTTTTCCGTACGTCCGGTTAAATAGACGTTGCCTAATCTTTTTTGTCCCTCTTTGAGAACAGGAGGTTCTGGAGACAAAACCACTGATTCTCCGGAAACTAAAAAGACGTCCCCCTGCGGGTCGGCTACTATTGAATCGATTCTTGATTCAATACACCGATAGCTCGCTAAGACAACTCCGTCGGTTGGAATATTCCCCCCCTCCAGACGTCCTAACGCTCCGGAAGAATCTTCAAACTCGTAGTCTTTTCCGCGTTGAAGCGTTTCGCCGGTCGACTCTAGTTTGACGACGACTGATTCTGGATCAAGCGCCCCAAACATCGCGCATTCACAGGCGTTGACAGCGCGTAAAACGCGTCCCCTTCCCCAAGCGCTAGCGTTTGGATTGTAAACGGGTAACGCTTCATATTTTTCGTCGACTACAATTTTCCAAACGGGAGGCGCAACGTCTAATTTGACCGTTTTACCGTTAAAAGTCGTTTCGACCTGAAGGTCGCTCGAAAGCTTCATTTGCGGCGCTTCAGCGTAAACCGACGAACTGTTCGCATTCCATGAAAGAACTAAAAGGGCGGCGCATAGACAAGCGCCTTTTCGCAATAAATTCAAATACGCCATCATTTAATATCCTCGTCTGTTTATCAATAAAGGCGTTGCCAAAACCGATGACAACGCCTTGTTTTAGCATAACTAACGATTAATCCCTCAAACAAGCGCTCTCTCGAAAGAGATCTCTTTGTCGTCGTAATAAAGTCAGTCAGGATCTTTCGCTAATTTACGCAACGCGTCGATACCGCGTTCAACCGTTTCAACGCTTGCCGCGTAAGAAAGGCGGAAATTCGTGTCTTGACGACTAAAAACATTGCCTGGAATGACGAGCAACTTATATTTAGTAATAGCTTTTTCAACAAATTGAGTGGCTGTTCCCCAAGGAGCCTTCGGGAACATATAGAACGCGCCTTGCGGATTCCCTAAATCATAAAGGTCAGAGAGACCGTCGATAAGCATATCTCTCTTTTTTCGATAAGCTTCAAAATAAGAGGACATATCTGCTTCAAGACCTTTAAGGGCGGCAAGCTGGCCAACGTGAGGCGCGCACACAAAAGTGTATTGTTGGAATTTGAGCATCGTTTGAATCATTTCTGACGGACCGTGCGCAAAACCAATTCGCCAACCTGGCATGCCGTGCGACTTGCTAAAACCGTCAAGAACGAGAACCTGCGAGTTGAATTCGGCGGGCGAATAGAATTTGCCATGACTAAACGACCTGTAAATCTCGTCGCTAACCAAGATAATGTTCTTCTCCGCCGCCAATTTAGCTATGCCTTCGACTTCTTCACGCGTCGAGACATGACCGGTCGGATTAGCGGGGGAATTGAAAATGATCATCTTAGTCTTGGGCGTGATCGCGTCGGCAACCTTTTGAACGTCGTATTGGAAATCCGGATAAGTGTTAATACACACCGGAACAGCTCCAATCATTTTAGTAAGCGACTCGTACATAACAAAATACGGATCGAATAAAATGACTTCGTCGCCGGGGTTGAGAAACGCCAAAGCGACAAGCAACAGTCCGCCGCTCGTTCCGCTTGTAATGAAAGCTTTACGATCAGAATCGTGATACTTAGCGTCAACATCCGCCTGGATACGATCAATTAAAACTTTTGCTCCTTGAGTGGGAGTATAGCTACTTTTTCCGGCGCGGATTGCTTCAATAGCGCCTTGACGCGCTTCTTCAGGCATATCGAAATCAGGCTGACCGATCGATAAATTGATTGGATTTTCTAACTTTGCGCCAAGATCAAAAACCTTACGAATACCGGAAGAGGAAAAAGTACGAGACCGATCTGACAACCAACTATCAAGCATATCTGGACTCCTTTACGCTTATATTGTCAACGCGTCTATAAAACCGAGCCCCAACACGAGGACGCGCTTATGTAAAAGCAAGAGCGATTCCCTCATATCGAGGCGTGTTCTTCACTGATGTTTCACGTCAAAAAACATGTCAACGCGACGCAAAACAACCATTGATTCTATCAAAATCTTCCTTGACGTCGATAGACGTCTCACATTTTTACAGATTTGTTCTTTCCGGAAGAGATCTGTTCCACCGCGTTCTTTCGATTATCGAATTCGTCATAAATGGTAAGATCTTTTTATCCTTCTAACTTGAAAAAGAAATATGCCCCTGCTAGAATAGACGTAGTTTTCGGTATTTCGACGCCAAATTGCGCAAATTATACTTGTTCTATGCAATTTAGAGAGGATAATGACAGTCGTTGGCTCTTCCACAGGGCGTTGAATTCCGACGTGGGAACGAAACGCTTTGAACCTTGTTACACATTGTCTTGAAAGGCTGCAATGGAAATCAAAAAATCTTCTTTGAAGTCCTTTGTTTTCGTAACGTCCTTAATGACCGTCCTTTTTGTTGGGCTTTCGGTAAACGCCCAGGATTCCCTGATTGTTAATGCGTCGATCGACACGCAAAAGACAATTCAAAAAATTGACGAACGTATTTACTCCCACTTTCTCGAGCATATCTATAATTCTTGCAACGGCGGTCTTTGGGGCGAATTAGTTTGGAACCGATCTCTTGAGGCTGGAAAGCCGTCCGGTTGGAAATTTGAGGAAGGCGTTTTAAAACAAGATTCGATGGCGACAGATTGCCGTTATATTTTGGGCTCAGATCTTCAAGGGGATTCTCCTTGGACAGATTACGACGTTAGAGTCACTGCGAAAAAAATTGCAGGAAACGAGGGGTTTCTCGTCATGTTTCGCGTTTCTTCCGACGGTTCAAGCTACTATTGGCTTAACTTGGGAGGATGGGGAAACAAATACGTCGCCATTGAGAAGGAAACGCCGACCTCAAACGGTCGACATGTGATCGGCGGACAAAAGGAGTTTCCGCCCATTGAAAACGACGAGGTCTACGACCTTCGCATTTTGGTTGTCGGCCAGAATATTAAAGTTTTTGTTAATCAAGAACTTGTCCATGAGGTCGTCGATTTTGACGAAGACGCGCCCAAATCCGGTTGTGTCGGCGTTGGAACCTGGGCTACAAAGGCTGAATTTGGCAGCGTTCTTGTCCGTGATCTGCGCCGCCGTACGCTTTTCGATCTTCAAGATTCTAATTTGAAAATCAACGCCCCAGTCGACGTTCGCTATTGGAAAGTCACAGGAGCGGCAGAAACTCGCACGGGCGACGCTCGAAATAGTTCGCGTTATGTTCGTTTTAATGGTCGAGGCGAACTTACACAGGATAATTATTCGTTCAAAGAAGGCGAGACTTACGACTATTCGTACTGGACCCGTGGAAAAGGCCTGACCTCGTTTAGCGTTCAACTTGATCAAAACACTGAAGTTCGGATCGGCGCGGCAAGAACTGACTCTGTCGAGTGGGTTAAACAAACAGGTGAATTTACCGTTTCTAAATCAAGCGACTCCGCCTCAGTCTCTCTGAAATTTGCTTCTCGTCCCAACGAATATGTCGACATTGATCAAATCTCCATTTTCCCGCGTTCTTGGAAGGAAAACACAGACGGTTTTCGGCCCGATTTACTTAACGCAATAGCCGATATTCGTCCAACGGTTATTCGTTGGCCCGGCGGTTGCTACGCGTCCGCATATCGGTGGAAGTCAGGAATCGGCCCCCAAGACGATCGGGTCGCTTATCCGATAGAGCTCTGGAACGACGTTGACGTCAACTCTTTCGGCGTCGACGAGTTTGTTACGCTTTGTCGCCGTACTGGAGCAGAACCATTAATGGTCGTCAATATCGGGACCGCTCAATGGATTAACGCGGTCGGAGACCCCGGCTTAAACTCTAACGACTGGCTTCAGGAAGTTTGCGACTGGGTTGAATATTGCAACGGAGACGCGTCGACCAAATGGGGTTCTGTTCGCGCAAAGAACGGCCACCCGGAGCCTTATCATGTCAAATACTGGGAAATTGACAACGAGGTCCGTTCGTCCGATACTCCTGCGAACGTCTATGTCAAGATCATCAATGACCTTGTTCCGCGTATAAAGGAGATTGATCCTTCCGTTCAAATCATCGCGTGCGGTTCTTGGATGGGCGACAAAATGAAATGGGATTCCGATATCATCAAGGGCGCTGGAAAGAATTTTGATTTCCTTTCAACGCACCGCTACGACGATCCTAACGGATTCGCATTCAATCCTTGGGACAACGAACGCTTCTTCGAAGCGCATCGCGATATGATCGCTCAATCGGAAAACCCTAATATTAAGATATTCAATTCCGAGTGGAACGCTCAATCTACCGATTGGCGCACCGGTCTTCATGCCGGCGGTTATCTTAATTGCAGCGAACGCGCGGCCGACGTTGTCGCAATATGCGCTCCGGCGCTCTTCCTTCGCCACAAGACGGCTACTGCCTGGGACAACGCTTTTGTCAATTTCGATAACAACAATTGGTATCCCGCTCCGAATTATGTCGTCATGAAATTATGGCGCGACGCGTTTGAACCTAATCTTGTCGAAATGATTTCGGACGCGCCGGAACTCAATGGCGATAATCCCGTCGTAAACGCCGTCGCCACAAAATCGGACGACGGAAAGACTATTTGCGTAAAAGCGGTAAATAATACAGAGAAGTCGGTTCAATTTAGATTGTCGTTTGACAAATCAGTCGACCTTACAAACGCCGTCGTTCAAGCGCAGATCGTAACGCCCAGTCTTAACGAAGGCGAAAGCGTTAACGCTAAGCTACGCAAACGCAATACGTTTGACGCTCCGAACGCAATTTCGCCCAAAGAATTGTCGACAGAAATCGTCGACGGTCAATTGACCTTTACTGCTGATTCACTCTCTGCTTTTGTCGTCAGTATTGATCTCAAATAACCGTCGAAAATCTTATATTCTAGTCCAACGCTAACCAGAATTACTAACATTTTTCTAGTTAGCGTCGTTTTTTAACGCCCTTTTATTGAGCGAAATAGGAAAACAAAGTGTCTAATTACTATACTCTATACCACAAAGTACTGACGTTAGTTTTGGGAACGTTTGGCGCGTTGACGATTCTCTGCGCGACTGACGCCTATACGCAGGAGGCGACTCAGAACGTCGACCAACTGCTTTTTCACGTCAACTCGTCTCCAAATTACCTTCCGACTGATTCTCAACTAAACGTCGCCGAATCCCCGTCGGTCGAAGAAATTCGTTCTCAATTCGCTAACCCAGGAACCGATTTTGCAACTTCCCCACTATGGGTTTGGAACGATCTCCTTACAGAAGATCAAGTACGCTCGACGCTTGCTGATTTAAATCGACAAAACGTAAACATGGCGTTCGTTCATCCTCGGCCGGGTCTTGCTACTCCCTATCTTAGCGACGATTGGTTTAGGCTTTGGGACGCGACGCTTGACGAAGCGTCAAAACGTGGCATGAAGGTTTGGATTTACGATGAAAACTCGTACCCGTCCGGATTTGCCGGCGGTTATGTGCCCGACGCGATGCCGGAATCTCGTGGTTCTGGTCTTAACGTCGAAATTTTTGATTCTCTCGTCGACGAAAAAGACGCCTGGAAAGCGGGACAATCTGTAATCTATGTCGTTGAACAACTTCAGGACGGTTCCACGATCGATCGCACAAAGGAAATTTTAGACGCTCAACAGGCTGGAAAACCGATTCCTGGCAAATCTGAAGACGGAATGCGTTGGATCATAGGGCGCGTCCAGTTAGCGGGACCTTCTCAATGGTATGGCGGCAAAACTTACGTAAACTTGATGACTAAAGGCGTTTTGGACGCGTTTGTCGGCTTCACTCATGAAGAGTATCGCCGACGGCTTGGCGACAAATTTGGAAATCTAATTCCGGGAGCCTTTACAGACGAACCGCAAGTCGCGTCTGCCGGTATGTTCTCCTGGACGGCTGATTTTCCTGAAGAATTCAAGAATCGACGAGGGTACGACCTGATTCCTTGTATTGGTTCTTTAATTGAACCGATTGGCGAATGGAAAAAAGTTCGTTACGACTACTATAAGACCGTTCTCGAAGTTTTTATCGAACGTTGGCACAAACCTCTTGCCGAGTACTGCGAAAGCGTTGGTTTAGAATACACTGGTCACGATTGGGAACACGAATGGCCCAACGCTCACCATTGTCCAGACAATATGGCGACGGCGTTTTGGCGTCAACGACCCGCGATCGATTTACTCATGAATAACTTTTCACGGGGGACGCACGCCCAATTTGGAAACGTTCGATCAGTTCGAGAATTAAATTCTGCGACCCGTCAAGCGGGACGTTGTCGTTCGATTTCAGAAAACTATGGGGCAGGCGGCTACGATATTCAATTTGAAGATTTGAAGCGGTTGGGCGACTGGTCGTATGCGCTCGGCGTAAATACAACGTGCGAGCACCTCTCTTATATTTCTATCAGAGGAGCTCGCAAACATGACCATCCGCAAACGTTTTCTTATCATTCCCCTTGGTTTGAACAATACTCCAAATTGGAAGACTACTGGACGCGTCTGTCCTATCTTTTATCTCGCGGACAATTATCCAGAGATCGCGTTCTAATTATTGAGCCGACTTCTACTACGTGGCTTTATCAAGCTAACGCAGGCGCTGAAAACAACGGTAAAAAGGATAGAATCGGCGATGAATTTGCCAATTTTTTGAACAAATTAGAAGCCGCGCAACTTGATTACGATCTTGGTTCTGAAGACATTATCATAAGGGTTGGGAACGTAAAAGACGGCAAGTTTGTCGTTGGAGCGGCGACATATACGACGGTTGTGCTTCCCGACTCCGTTGAAACGCTTGATGCGAAAACTCTCAATCTTCTAGCGCGTTTCACGATTCAAGGAGGTCGCGTCGTTTCTCTCAACGCGCCGCTGTCGCTCGTTGCCGGAAGGGACATAACCGCCGTCGACGAACGTTCGCGAGAGGATCTCACGCAAGTGAAAAACGCTTGGACTATTAGTTCGGTAGACGAATTGATCGAGTCGTATCAAAAAGAACAAGCGATTGCCGTTCAACCTTCTTATAACGCCGAAAACGTATTTCACCAACTACGGGAAACACAAAACGGCGCGATACTCTTCGTCTGCAATATCGATCTCGTCGATATTGCAGAAGGCGAAATAGTTTTGGACGAACGTTGGAAATCGAAACGAGTAGACGAATTTGATCCTTTAACTGGAGAGATTAAGCCGTACTCTAGCGCTAAAAATGACAGACTTCAATTTCAACTTTCTCCATGCTCTTCTCTTTCGTTGGTCTTTTCTGACGAAGAACCCATTGAAATGACAGTAAAGACAACCGATAAGATCAAACGCCTCGATCCTTGGAGTCTTAGCGGCAATCTTGTTTCTGTCAAACCATGCGACGACAACGTATTGGTCCTTGATTATATGACTGTCAAAGTTCAAAACGACTCCATTGAAAACGAATACTTCTATCGTGCAAACGGGTGGTTCTGGAAGAAAAAGGGATACCCAATGTCTCCTTGGGACAACGGGGTTCAATTCAAAGACGAATTGATTTCAAAGCGCTTTGACGATGAGTCGGGATTTGAGTTAATCTATAAGTTCAAAAAATCTGACGCTGTTGTCGACGATCTTCGCTTTGTCGTTGAAAATCCCGATATGTTCGACGTTTATTGCAACGATCAAAAAATAGAACGTATCCCCGACGCCTGGAAATTTGACCGTTCTTTTGGTGTTTTCGATATTTCCAAAACAGCAAAACCTGGCGAAAACGAAATCAAACTTGTCGCGACGAAATCAACGATTTTCACTGAGTTAATGCCCGCGTGGATTGTCGGTTCATTCTCTCTTAATCCGACTTCTCAAGGTTTTGAAATTGTGGCCGATAGAGGCCTTTCTTTTAAAACTAGCTCGGAAAAAGTTAACAAACCTGCTCGCGCTTCCTCCGCTGCTGAAAAAGTCGTTTGGCTTTCGTCCGGAGTCAATTTCTCCGACAAAGACGATCGTGCGCCGTCGATTTCCTTCCAATTCCAAAACGCTTCAACAGTCAAGGCGATGCGCGTTTGGAACTATTGCGAAACAAATCTGGCATGTCGAGGAATTAGAACGTTCGAAATCAAAGCAACGAACGCCGACGGATCTAATAAGGAGCTCTCCGGAATCCCCGCAACGTACGAATTGCGTCTTGGCGATTCGCTCGCTGAAGTTATCGAATTCCCGAAAGAATTAACTTTTGAAACAGGCGATCAGCTTTCGTTTGTAATCAAATCTAATTGGAATGGAATAGAATACCCGCTTCCAGATTCCTTTGTTGGAACGACCAAAGCGGATAACGACAACGCGTTTGTCGGATTAGCTGAAGTTCAATTTCTTGATTCCGACTCAAACATTGTGAAAGTGGAAGCTTCCGCGTCCAGCGAGTTAGTCTATCGTAGCCATAACCGCCGCGCTCAATTTGCAGTCGACGGCTCCGGTCTGGAAGTACGTCGCGAAGGTTGGGCGTCGCAAGGTCGCCCATTCTATGCCGGCGCTGTTGATTACCAATTCAAACTAAATTTAACAGACTTGGCTGATCAGGAAGTATGCTTTGACATACCCGACATAGATCGTCAATGGCGCGGCTCTGTCGCCGCCGTTTTGTTTAACGACGAACAAATTGGCGTAATAGGATGGGAGGGCGAAAACGTCAATTTGTCTTCCGCCATTAAAAAAGCGCTTGACGAAAAAGAAGACGTAGCTTTGCTTACCGTCCGTATTTATGGAACGCCGAAGAATCTGTTTGGCCCCCATCACGCCGGGCAACTTCGTGGTTCCGCCTGGCCGGGCAGTTTCCATGGCGCGCCGTCCAAACAGCCGGCAGGAACAAGTTACGACGTGATCGAATACGGTTTGTATAGCTACTAATCAAACTATGTATTGGATCAACCTGCCTCATTTTGTTTTCTATCGCTGCGTCGGCGTTTTCACGACGCGGCGCCCTTCACTTTTAATCACCAATCGAAAGACTTTCCTATGAAAAGAATTACTTTTTTCCTGTTAACCTTCGTTTTTTGTACGACGTCCGTTTTATTTGCCGCGGATATGAGTTTTTTTGGTAAGACGGATAAGAATCCGTTAGAATATCAACCCGGTGAAACAATGACGTTTAGCGTCCAGTATCTTGAAGACGGTCAGCCTGTCGACGGTAAGAATCTTTCTTGGAGACGAACTGGCGACGACGGTAAAGTCGAGGAAGGAACGGCAGTTTCCAGCTCCACTGAACCTCTTAAAATCGAAACGTCGATCGACGTCCCCGGTTTCGTTCGTATTCAAGTTTTTCCCATGGACGACCAGGGAAATCGCCTTTGTAACGAACACGACGAAGCCGTGCAGTTCAACGGTGGCGCAGGAGTCTTGATAGATCAAATCAAGGGAATTCCGGAACCAGACGATTTTGACGCATTTTGGGATCGTCAGAAAGCTATACTAGCTCAAGTCCCTATCAAGGCGTCGTTGACGCCGGTAGACAGCGGAGACGACAATGTTTTAGCCTACGACGTAAAAGTTGATTGTTCGGGACTTGCTCCTGTTTCAGGATATCTTTGCATGCCGAAAGACGCAAAAGAAAAGTCGTTGCCTGCGCGAGTCCAATATCAAGGTTATTCGGTTCTACCCGTCTCTCCCAACGTAGGAGCCGGAAGGAGTCAGATCTGTTTTACCGTTAATTGTCACGGCATGCTTAACGGACAATCCGCAGAGTATTATCAAACTCTCCAACGCACGTTCCTGGCGTCGTATGGTTTTTCACCCGAACAAAACAAGAATCCCGATTCCTGCTATTGGTGCGGTATGATGATGAGGGCGCTGCGAGCTGTGCAGTACGTTAAAACATTACCCGAATGGGACGGGGTCAATCTAACGACAGAGGGCGGTAGTCAGGGCGGAATGCAATGCTTAACCGTCGCCGGACTTGATTCGGACGTTTCTCACGTCAATGCGACGATTCCTTGGTTTTGCGACGTTTCTGGCGCCGAGGTCAGCGGACGCGTCGACAGTTGGTTCATGCCTTCCTGGGTCGACGGTCTTGGTTATTTTGACACGACTAATCACGCTAAACGCATTAAAGGTTCCGTATTTATTTACGCGGGGCTTGGCGACTATGTTTGTCCCCCTTCCGGCGAAATGGTTCTTTACAACGCAATTAAATCGGAAAAAGAACTCCTTTTCCGTCAGGGACGAACACACGGTTATGAAATGCCAAACGGCGACGGTTATACTCTAAAATCCCCAGCTTTAGAATGAATCGTTTTTTACTGTTAGGCTTTATTCCGTCAAAAAACTTGACGCTCGGTTTTTCGAGTTATATAATCGATAGAAGGAGCGACGGGAAACGTTTTCGGTCACGTCGCCAAGGTGAAACAAATGGACGGACAGATATTTTGAGGATGTGGAAATGAAGAAATTTTTATTCGTGTTCGTCGCTCTTGTTATTAGCGCTTCCGTCGCGATCGCGCAAGACGACGCCCGTTTTAAAGTCGGTTCCAACGACGTTTTCAAAGGCCCGGTCGGTCTGCAAATGTATAGTTTGCGCGACACGTTCTCTCAAGACGTTGAGAAGGGGTTTGATATTGCCGAGGGCTTTGGTTTTGGTTATGTCGAACTCGCAGGTCGTTATGGAATGGAAATCGATCAGATGGTTGCAAAGCTTAAGGAGCACCATCTCACGCCGATCGCAGGACACTGGGATTACAACTTATTTAAGACAGATCCAGACGCAGTAGCGAAAGAAGCCAAGGCTCTTGGTTTGCAATATGCCGGCGTAGCCTGGATTCCTCATGACGGAGATTTTGACGAAGACGATGTGAACGCCGCCGCCGAAGTATTCAATAACGCCGGTAAAGTTTTGGAAAAATATGGGCTAGGATTCTATTATCACAATCATGGGTATGAATTCCTCCCCGCGGGAAACGGCAAGACGATGTTTGATTTGCTTGTTGAACGTACCGATCCCAAATACGTTTCTTTCCAGATGGACGTCCTTTGGACCGTTTTCCCCGGTCAGGACGCCGCCGCGCTTCTTCGCAAATACCCCGATCGTTGGTCGTTGTTCCATCTCAAGGATCTCAAAAAAGGCGTTGAAGGCAATAATTCCGGCGGAACGAGCGTTGAAAACGACGTTGCTCTTGGTTCTGGACAAGTTCCCTACGCTGAAGTGCTTAAAGCCGCCCAGGAAGTCGGCGTTAAGTATTACTTCATTGAAGACGAATCTCCTCGCGTTATTGAGCAGATTCCTCAGAGTTTAAAGTTCCTGGAATCTGTTAAGTGGTAGTTTCCTAAGAAGATCGTATTATTTGTTAGCAAGAAAAGGGAACATGACTGTTAGTCGTGTTCCCTTTTCTTGAGATTTGTTTGACTTATCTCCAACTCTCCAAAATAGTCGATGACGCAATCTCTCATATCTTCTATTTTTAGCACAACGCCGAACGACAATATCTCACTTGACGGTTATACGGCTATTTTAGCGAACGGAGTCTTTCCATCTTCGCCAATTGCGCTCCAGTTTTTTTTGAAGACGCCTCGATTGATTTGTTGCGACGGATCGGTTCGTCACGCATGCGAACATGGACGGGCGCCAGATTACATCGTCGGGGACTGCGATTCCATTTCATATGAGGATAAATTAAGATTTCAGAACAAAGTAGTTCAGATATCGGAACAAGAGACAAACGATCTCAATAAAGCGTTTCGTTACTGTCTGTCCAAGAATTGGCGCGATATCGTCATATTGGGAGCTACTGGCAAACGTGAAGATCATACGTTAGGAAACATCTCGTATCTGGTTGATTTTGCGTGTGACGCGGAAGAAGTCGTCATGGCGACCGACAACGGATTATTTTGCGTGCTCAAAGAACCGGGAATTATCGAGACAAAACCAGGCGTTCAGGTCTCTATCTTTTCATTCGATCCGAACCAAGAGATAACGTCTGAGGGACTAAAATTTCCTTTAAACAATCTGCGTTTGCCAAGATGGCGATCCGCAACGTTAAATGAAACTCTCGGCGACCGCTTCTCTCTTCAGTTCGTTCCGTCTTCTCCGCTCTTACTTTTCTTCGCATTTCAAGGGTGAGGGTTCAGAATGAAGAACCTTGCGCGTCTTCAATAAGAACTTTTATCACATAGCGGATTCAGTAGAACCGCGACATTTTAATTGACGTCAATATAGGGATTTTTAAAGGCCAACGCTGCCGCGCCTAATAGTCCCGCCTCGTAACCAAGCCCTGTTTTTTCAATAGAAATCGTTTGATTAGCTTGTTTAAATAGACAGTTCTGAAAAGTTTCCC